>JBARWP010000675.1:0-5982 GCA_049646905.1 Pseudaminobacter sp.
CTGTATGAGGATATGTCGCCCGCGCCGGCCTCCGGCCACCAGGCGCCTGCGGACGCGCAGGTTCCCTTGCGCGAGGTCGGCAGCGGCCGCCCGACCAAGCGGGAACGGCGCCAGATCGATCGCCTGCGCGGCGGCGACTGAGGCTTTGCCGCCGCCTTGATTCTCCGGCGAGGAACGCCGCCGCGCCTGCGGCTTCGAGGGACAGTTCTCGCCCTTGCAAGAATTTGGCAAAGTAGTTACCTGACGCATGTCCGGCGCATGGGTTCGAGGAAATCGAGTGGATTTTTGAGGCGTGTGCGTCGATCTACAAGGCTGCGGCGCCTTTTTCGCATCCATCGAGGCGGCGTTGCGGCGGGAGAGATCCAAGTCCCGGAGCAACAGCATGACCTATGTCGTGACCGAAAATTGCATCAAGTGCAAATATATGGATTGCGTCGAGGTGTGCCCGGTGGACTGCTTCTATGAAGGCGAGAACATGCTCGTCATTCATCCCGACGAATGCATCGACTGCGGCGTGTGCGAACCCGAATGCCCGGCCGACGCGATCAAGCCGGACACCGAGCCGGGCCTGGAGCAATGGCTCCAGCTCAATGACGAATATGCGTCCAAATGGCCCAACATCACCGCCAAGAAAGATGCACCGGAGGACGCCAAGGCCTTCGATGGCATGGAAGGTAAATTCGAGAAGTATTTTTCAACCGAGCCCGGCCAAGGCGACTAAGACTAAAGTTGAGCATTTTTGTCCGCTTGCCGCAGGTCTCTTCGCGCCTGCAGCAAACCCTTGATTCTTGCAAGTTTTTGTGGTAACTATCCACACAATATGCCGCTGACACACCGTCGATCTATGGCGCAACGCCCTAATCACTGAAAGGCGAACGCAAGTACCTGACCAAGGCAACTTGGGCCGGGCAAGCGCTGAGGCGCGTGTTTGGCTCGGCTTTTCAGGACGGTGCTTACCCTTTTGTCTGCGGCATCCCCTTCGGCCTCCAAAGGCCGTGCCACAGGTCTGCCGGCGCGCTAGCCGGGACCATAGAAGGAGTGCAGGGCGTAATGGCAACCACCACCTCGCAAAAGAAGTCAGCAGCAGGCCGCCATGGCTTCAAGACCGGCGAGTATATCGTCTATCCGGCGCATGGCGTCGGTCAGATCGTGACTATCGATGAGCAGGAAGTCGCAGGCCACAAGCTGGAACTCTTCGTCATCGACTTCCAGAAGGACAAGATGCGGTTGAAGGTGCCGGTAGCGAAGGCGACTTCGATCGGCATGCGCAAGCTGTCGGAAACCGATTATGTCGATCGCGCCCTCAAGGTGCTGCAGGGCCGCGCCCGCGTGAAGCGCACGATGTGGTCGCGCCGCGCGCAGGAATATGATGCCAAGATCAATTCCGGCGACCTGATCTCGATCTCGGAGGTCGTGCGCGATCTTTTCCGTGCCGAGAACCAGCCCGAGCAGTCCTATTCCGAGCGTCAGCTCTATGAAGCCGCGCTCGACCGCATGGCGCGTGAAATCGCCGCCGTCAACCGGCTGTCGGAAACCGAAGCGGTGCGCATGATCGAGGCCAACCTCGCCAAAGGCCCCAAGCGTGGCGCCAAGGCCGAGGCCGACAATGAGGAAGCCGAGCAGGAAGAAGCAGCGTAAGCTTCCACCGATACGATTTGAAAAACCCGGCTCATCCAGCCGGGTTTTTTCTTTGTCGCGGGTTGGATCTTTCCATATGACCATGAAGGGCTTTGGGCCGCCTGCGGGTCTTTCCGCTTGCTCGCGCAGGGCCGTGGCCTACAATCACCGGATCGCCATGCGCCCTGGCGGGTACGGATCGGCGAACTATCTATTTGTTTAAGCATCGGATTTGATCCGAAAGCCGTTTTCCCTTTCGGCCCGATGCTCCAACGAGCCTAGCGGGAGCGCTGCCATGAATGAAGATGCTTTCAACATGTCCATCCGCAAGTTCCTGAAGGAAGTCGGGGTCACCTCGCAGCGTGCGATCGAAGCCGTGGTGCGTGACGGACAAGTGAGCGGCGACAAGCTGCGGGTGCGCATGACGCTGACCGCCGAAGGCACCAGCCTCAACCACGAGGTGGACGGTGAAATCAAACTGTCCTGAAGCGTGTCGCGCTTCAGGTCCCTGTTTTCGAGCCTGTCTTTTTCCCAAACTCGGTCCCCACTTTCGGGAGACATGCTCTAACCCCGGCACCGTGGGCCAAGAGCCGTCCGGGCGGACGAAAGCGGGGTGTTTGCCCTCAATTTTTTAGAGCGATTCCTCTTTTTTGAGCTGATTTAACGTCTGTTTTGCGCGTTTTCGACCGAAACTGCTCCTGTTTTGCCGGAATTTCTCTGCGAATCCTGGCTTTTTGGCCGCTTTTTTCAGATACGAACGCAGCCTTCAGCCAGAAACCACCCTCGGCTTCGGGCTGAGCCGGCATCCGCTTTCCCGTCATTGGACGAGTCGAAAACCACCCGGCAGGAATGCGCTGGGCCGGTACCGCTCGGGAACATTCCGGCGAAAGTCGCGTTCTAGATGCGGTAGGGCGCAGCGCCGCACAGTCAACCCAGGGCCGGTCGAGACCTTGAGGGACAAGCGCGGTTCTCCCGACAAGCCTGAAATGCGCCGGAGACTCCAGGAGCGCAAGATGACCGAAGACACCGCCAAGCGAACCATGATCCGGGCCGCCATGAAGGCGCCCTATCTGGACCGGGAGGAAGAGCACGACCTGGCCTTGCGGTGGCGCGATCACCATGACCAGGCGGCCATGCATCGCATCACCACGGCGCATATGCGCCTGGTCATCGCCATGGCGGCGAAGTTCCGGTATTTCGGCCTGTCCATGAGCGACCTGATCCAGGAGGGGCATATCGGCCTGTTGGAGGCCGCCTCGCGCTTCGAGCCGGATCGCGAGGTGCGGTTCTCCACCTATGCGACCTGGTGGATCCGCGCTTCCATGCAGGACTACATATTGCGCAACTGGTCGATCGTGCGCGGCGGCACGAGTTCGGCGCAAAAGGCATTGTTCTTCAATCTGAGGCGGTTGCGCGCCAAGCTGGCGCAGGGCTCCGAGACGCTTTCGGGGACATCGCTCTACAAGGAGATTTCTTCCACGCTGGGTGTTCCCGAGGCGGATGTGGCGATGATGGACTCACGGCTCTCGGCTCCCGATACCTCCCTCAACGCCCCTCTGGTCGATGATGGTGGAGGGTCTTCCGACCGCATGGATTTCCTGGTGTCGGATGATCCGCTGCCCGACGAGATCGTCGGCGAGGCCATCGATATCGAGCGGCGCTCCGGATGGCTCAAGAACGCGCTCTGCGTGCTCAACGAGCGGGAGTTACGCATCATTGCCGAGCGCCGGCTGCGGGACGAAGGCGCGACGCTGGAATCGCTCGGCCAGACGCTCGGCATCTCCAAGGAGCGTGTCCGCCAGATCGAAAGCCGGGCGATGGAGAAGCTGAAGACGGCATTGGTCAAGGAAAGCCCTGCCTTCCTGTCGGCCTGAACTCTTACCCACTCGAACCGAAAGACAAATCTCCGATAGTCGTCCGCGAAGGAGCAATGGCATCCTGACGGATACAAGACCGTTGTACTATCCGTTTATTTTAGCCGCATTTATGCAACGCCAAGCGATCCCGCTTGACTGCAAAATGCTCCAAGGGCGATCCGGTCATCTGTCGGTGATGATCTTGACCCTGTTGCCGGTGGACACGGTTGCACCGGGCGCCAGCCCGTTGATTACCCGGAACAGGTCGAGTTTCCTGTCGACCCCCACCATGCTGGCGGCAAGCGTGCCGATGGTCTGGCCGGGGCGCACGGTGACGACGCGTATGCGCAATGGCTTCAGCGCAGCCTTTTCGGCCGCCGAAAGCACATGGAACGTGCCGCTGACCGCACGCGCCACCGCATCCAGCGAGGTGCTGGCGACCGGAGCGGCCGTGAGCAGGCGATAGACCTGCCCATTGGCGCGAATGACCGTCACGTCGAACTGCCAGCCGTCGGCTCTCGCCTTGGCGACGGCCGCCTCGTTGCCGTTGACCGTCTCGTTGCGGACGGTCGCATCCTCCAGACCCGACACCCAGCCGCTGCGCAGATAGTCCGTCAGCGCCATGTTCTCGTCGATCGACACGCCGTCAAAGCGGATCGCCATGTCGCCGGGGCCGGTGGCGGTGACTGCGGCTGCGCTGTTGTCGATGACAAAGCCCGCCGGCACCGAGAAACTTATGCCAAGGCGCGGGTGGAGGAAGGTGGTGCCGCGGACATAGCCCTCTTCCGGCGTGTCGCCGAACAGCAAGCCGTCAATGCCGTCCAGGAAGGAATCGCGGTCGGTGATGCCGCTGCCTGGAGACCCGAACTGCCGGGCGTGGCGTTGGGCAAGCTCGATGCGCTGCGGCGCATTGGGGTGGCTGGCGAGGAAATCCAGGCTCGGATCGGTGGCGCCGCTGACCGAGCGGAAGTCGCTATAGGCGGCCATGGATTGCAGGAAGCGCCCGGCGGCGAAGGGATCGAAACCGGCCTGGCCGCTTGCCTTGATGCCGATCGCGTCCGCCTCCAGCTCCTGGTTGCGGGAGAACTGGGCAAGCCGCAGCTTGCCGCGGATCAGCGCGACCTTGGCCGAAGGGCTTTCGCCGAGCACGTCGGTGACGACCTTGGTGGCCAGCACCTCCTCGGCTTCCTTCTGCTGGCGCTGGATGCCGTGATTTGCGGTGACATGGCCCATCTCGTGGGCGATGACGGCCGCGAGCTCGGCCGAATCGTTGGCCAGCGCAAGCAGGCCGCGGGTGACATAGAGATAGCCGCCCGGCAGCGCGAAGGCGTTGACGTTGGGGGAGTTCAGGATGGTGATGCGATAGGTCTGGCCGGGATTGCCTGAAACCGTGGTCAGATTGCCGACGACCTTGGCGACCATGCGCTCCAGCTTCGGGTCGGAATACTCCCCGCCATAGGTCGCCAGAATGCGCGGGTGCTGGCTGCGCGCCAGTTCCGCCAGCCGGTTGTTGCGCGAGACGCTGTCAACGGTGATCGGATTGTCGGAGGGCCGGAAGGCCGATTCCTTGAAATCGCTCGCGCTCATCTGGCAGCCGGCAAGCAGCGCCAGCGCCAGTGTGACAGCACCGAAGCGCGCACCGCGAAGCGCAGGCGACAGCGCTTCCATGGCTCTGATCATCGGGCTTGGCAGGGCGGCATTCCTTTCACTCGACAGCGCCATCAAAGGGGAAGTGGCCTTGCCCAGCCGCCCCCGCTCCGCAAGGCCATCCTTGCAGATCAGCTCGAAGTGCGGTTTGTGCGCAAATTATGTCCGCTTCCGGGCAACATCCCTTGTTGGTGCCGCATTGGCCTCCAAACCAATATAGTCGTGGAATGCGGGAGGTCCATCTTTGCTGAAAAACTCCGCCGTGTTTCCCGTCGCGGCGATGGTTCCGTTGTCGATAAACACCATGTTTCCGGCGATTCGGCGGGCATCCTCCGGCTGGTGTGTCACGAAAACCACAGTCATGCCGTGTTCGGCATGAAGGGCGGCGACAAGATCGACCATGTCCTCGCGCAAGGCCGGCCCGAGCGAGGCGAAGGGCTCGTCGAGCAGCAGGACAGGACGGTTGCGCACCAATGCACGCGCGAGCGCCACGCGCTGGCGTTCGCCGCCCGAAAGCTCGCGCGGCAGCCGGCCTTCCTTTCCCGAAAGGCCGGTGCGGGCAAGCGCCTCGGCAACGGCAAGACGGTCCGTATCGGGCAGGCGCAGGGAAGGCGAGCGGCCCAGCCCGACATTCTGCGCGACCGTCAAATGGGCGAAAAGGTTGTTTTCCTGAAACACCATCGAAACCGGCCGGGCCGAGGGCGCCATGTCGGTCACATCCTCGGTGCCGATCAGCACGCGTCCCGATTGCGGCGTCTCGAAACCGGCGATCAGGTTGAGCAGGGTCGATTTTCCCGAGCCGCTGGGGCCCATGACGGTGGTGATGGCGCCTGCCTCGATCCGCAGATCGAAACGCATCCTC
>JBARWP010000676.1:0-7771 GCA_049646905.1 Pseudaminobacter sp.
GCCGAAGCCGGGCGGCCCGTTGGGCACCACGACGTCCAGCACCCATGACAGGCGCGAGGCGACATCCATCTTGGCGCGCCATGTCAGCTTGCCGGGAGCGGCATAATTGTGCTTGTCGCCTTCACGGTTGCCGAGCACGATGGCGTCGCTGGTCAGCACCAGCGCCTCGCAACCGGCTTCCAACGCGCGCTCGACCAAGCGCCTGGTGATGGCGATATCCTTGAGCATGTAGAGCTGGAACCAGTGCCGGCCGCCATCCAGCACCTGAGCGACTTCCTCGATCGTACTGCTCGACATGGTGCTTTGCGTGAAGGGAAAACCGGCCAGGCGCGCGGTCCTGGCCAGAGCCAGATCGCCATTCCTGGCCAGCATGCCATTATAGCCGGTGGGCGCCACCGCGATCGGAAGTTCCGAGCGCTGGCCGAGTACGGTGACGGAAGTGTCGACGCCGGAAATGCCGGCCAGTTGCCGCGGAAGGATCTGCGCGCTGGCGAAGGCGGCGCGATTGGCCGCCATCGTCAGCTCATCTTCGGCGCCACCATCGACATATTCGAACGAAAAGCGTGGAACCCGCCTTTGAGCGAGTTCCCGCAGGTCGGTGATGTTGCGTGCCCGTGTCAGGGCCCTTGCACTCGCCACTTCAAATCCTCCCCGGCGTGACACTGGCCGTGATCAGACGGTGCTGATCACGTAGCCCTTGCCGTTCTCGTCATTGGGATCGAGGTGCCATTTGGCGAAGCCGACGATGGTCGAGCGGCCCTTGACGGTCGGAACCACGGCCCGGTTGCCGGCAACTTTCGTCTCACGCACGATGCAGCCCTCGAAGGTGCCCGAACCGAGCAGGCCTTCGGCCTGGATCGGTTCGCCCACCTTGATGCGGCCGCGCCCTTCCAGCATCGCCAGCATGGCCGACGTGCCGGTGCCGCCCGGCGAACGGTCCATCTTGCCGTTGCGATAGGTATGGACACAGCGATAGAAGGCGCCGGGCCGCTGCGAGGGCTGGTAGAAGGTCACCAGGTCGATTTCGGTGATGTGCGGCTTTTCCGGATGAACGAGCTTTATCTTCTCGTTGATCTGGCGCTTGGCGGGCACGCCGAGCTTGGCGAGGATTGCGCCGTTTTCAGGCGCAATCCGGCAGAAGGATTCCGGCAGCGGAATGGTGATGAAGTAATTGCCGCCGAAGGCGATGTCGGCCTTGACCGATCCAAGCTCGGGCAGTTCCACCGGAATGTCGCGCTCGGCCAGGAAGGCAGGGACATTTTCGAAGCGGCAGGACTTCACCTCGTCGCCATCCACTTCGACTTCCGAAACCACGATGCCCGCCGGCGTTTCGATGCGGATGCGGTTGGGGCTCGAGGATTGCGGCGTCAGGTCGAACGCCGTCATGATCATCGAGGTGGCGATGGTGCCATGCCCGCACATATCGCCATAGCCATCGCCATCCAGCCAGATGATGCCGACATCGGCCTCGGGGCTGGAGGACGGCACGATCAGCGCGCCGAACAGGTCGTTGTGCCCGCGCGGCTCATTCAGAATGGCCTTGCGCACCCAGTCGAAGCGCTTCTTGAAATGTTCGCGCTTCTCCAGAAGCGTGGTTCCCCCCGGGAAGAGAAACTGACCATTGATGATGCAGGTCGTTTCGCCTTCGGTCTGGGTGTAGACGGCGTCCACGAACGTCGTTCTTTTCATGCAATACCACTCCAATTCGGATTACCGGACAGTCTTATGAGCGCCGCAGCCCCCGGATGACCGGAAGCCGCGGCGCCCCCAGGGAGGACGATCTCAATCGAGCGAGATATTTGCCGACTTGATGAGCTGGCCGAAGCGCTCGATCTCACCGGAGATGAAGGTGGCGAAGTCCTCGGGCGAATTCGCCACCACTTCGACGCCTTGCGCATCCATGCGTTCGACAAAGGCTTCCTGCTTCAGCACTTTTTCCAGCTCGGCATGGAGGCGCTTGGTGGCTTCGGGTGGAATGCCGGCCGGCGCGACCAGGCCGTACCACTCATAGATCTCGACATTCTCCACGCCTGCCTCGGCCATGGTCGGCACATCGGGCAGAGCCTTGGAGCGCTCAGCGCTGGTGACGACCAGCGGACGGACCTTGCCGCCATCCACCGACGATTTGACCGAGGAGATGACGTTGAACATCATCGGGATCTGGCCGGCGATCACGTCGTTCAGGCCGGGCGCGCCACCGCGATAGGGCACATGGACCATGTCCACATTGGCTGAAAGCTTCATGGCCTCGCCGGAGAAATGCCCGGACAAGCCGTTGCCCGCAGAGCCGTAGGGGATGGTGCCGGGCTTCTCCCTGGCCATCGTCAGCAGGTCCTGCAGGGTCGTGGCCGGGAAATCCGGGTTGGTGACCAGGGCGACACCGACGCGAGTGACCATGGTCAGCGGCTGGGCGTCCTTGATCGGGTCAAAGGGCAGGTCCGGCACCAGATTGACGCTCGAAGCGTAGGAACTGGCGATAATACCGAAAGTGTGCCCATCGGCCGACGAACGCAGGATCGCCTCCGTACCGGTCACGCCGCCGCCGCCGGTCTTGTTTTCAACGACCACCGGCTGCCCCAGCGCCTCGCCGAGTTCGGGCGCGATCAGGCGGGCGATCGTGTCGCTGGTTCCGCCGGCCGGATAAGGAACAATCAGCCGCAGCGGCTTGGTGGGCGTCCATTCCTGTGCGAGGGCCGTTCCGGAGAACACCATCGCGACGCCGAGTGCGATTGCGGGCCAGAATCCGGCGCCGCGCTTGCGTCCATTCAAATGCATTGAGTACCTCCCTTTTGCATCGATGCAGATCGTTTGTTTTTTCCCGGGCTCTCTCCTCCCGGGTTGTCCTGGAAATGCGGCATCAGCCGCCCTGGGCCTCTCCAGCAGCCCCACAGAAGAATTCGACACTCCTTCCCGTCTTCCTCACTCGCCAAACGCTTCGCGGAACCGCCGCACTAAAGATCGAGCACGAGCAGATCGCTCTTGGCGCGCGAGACACACACAAGCATGACCTCGCCGGCCTCCTGGTCCTCGTAGCTGAGGACGTCGTCCAGATGTTCCGGGACGCCCGAGAGCACTTTCACCAGGCAGGTGCCGCAGATGCCGGCACGGCAGGAATTGGTGACCTTGCAGCCGTTTTCCTCCAGTATGTCGAGGATGCTGCGATACGGCGGAATGACCAGCCGCCGCCCCGAACGGGCAAGCTCAACCTCGAAACTGCCTTTTTCCTTCTTGGCGGCCTTGTCGCTCGGCGCAAACCTTTCCAGATGCAGCGCGCCCGACCGCCAGGTCTGGCACTTCGCCTCGACCGCATCGATCAGCGGCGCGGGGCCGCAGCAGTAGACGACCGTATCGGGCTGGTGCTCGCCCAGGAATTGCTGGAGGTCGAGCAGGCCGAACTCATCCTGCGGCACGATATGGGCCTCGCCGCCGGAAAGACCGGCGATCTCATCGAGGAAGGCCATCGAGTGCCGGCTGCGCCCGCCATATAGAAGAGTCCAGGGCTTGCCCTGATCCGCAACGGCGCGGATCATCGGCAGGATCGGCGTGATGCCGATGCCACCGGCGACGAAGAGATAGCGCTCGGCCTCCACCAGGCTGAAATTGTTGCGCGGGCAGGCGACGGTGAGCGTGCCGCCCTGCCGCAATTCCTCGTGGATATAGCTGGAGCCGCCGCGGCTGGAAGGCTCGCGCAGGACCCCGATCCGCCAGCGATCGCGCTGTGCGGGGTCTCCGCACAGCGAGTATTGCCTGACGATGCCGTTCGGCAGCAACACATCTATATGTGCACCGGGCTGCCAGATGGGCAGATCCGCTCCCTGCGGCGCGCGTAATTCGAGGCTGACCACGCCGTCCGCAACGCTGTGCAGTTCGGCGATAGTCAGTTCGAACAATTCGCTCGCCTGTCCGAGCGACCGGGAATCGAATGTCGTCATGTCCTCATTCCATGCCGGTGTCATGATCTACGCGAGAGGGCCGCGCCGCTTCACATTCAGGCGCTACGGGCCTGGGCGACGGATTCGGGCGTAAAGGTCTTCCAGGCGAGGTCACGCATGCCGCGCATCGCGCGCAGAATCTCCTCGCGGTCGTGGTCGGTCTTGGCGTAGGCGGCGAGCACCTGGCGACCGAGGCCGACATGGAACTTCTCATCCGTCTCGATCTGCTTGTAGATCCTCACCACCTCATCGAAGCTGTGCCGCTCGCCGGCCTTGAAGGTCGGCTCGAAGCTGCCGGATGCCGAGGTCTCCGAACAGTTCCAGGCCGCGATGGCCGCCAGCGGATGACGCTCCAGGCAATCCCACAGGAAGTCGCTCCACGGCTTGGCCTCCGGCGGAACCGAGGTCGGCACTGTGCCGCCGAGCGACTCGATCGCCTTGCCGACCATTTCGTAATGCTCGGCCTCCTGGAAGGACTGCTTGGCCAGCAGGGTGATGTGCTTGCGCTCGAACTCAAGCCCGTAGCGGCGAATCTGCTCGTTCAGCAGGAAAACGTAGTCGATCTCGCGCCAGGCACGCGGCGCCAGCCATGCGGCCAGTATCTTCGGATCGGGGTTCTTGTCATAGGAGGCGAAGAACGACTCCGTTGCCGCACGGGTGTTTTCGAACACCGAATCGAGAATCTGATCGAGTTCATCGTTGATTTCCGCCAGGCCATCACCGCCCCTGACCCTACGCACGTCAACCATTCTTCTTCCTCCTTGGCCGCAACAGTTCTGCAGCAATCGATTGGCACGACCTCGCCGTCGGACGGCCGATGCCCGGCGCGATCCGCACAAGATCCGGATTTGCTCTTTTGTCCGGGCGAGTACCTCGCCTCCTGGCCCGCTTCCTGCGGGCAACTCCAGACACCCCGAATGATAGCCGCGACCCCGCTGCTATCAAAATGATTGAAATTGCGATCTGATTTAGTTTTACTAAAGCAGAAGCCTTCAATTGGAGTTGGATGTGAGGAAACTTCCGCCATTGCGTGCGATACAGACCTTCGAGGCCTTCGGACGCCATGGCAGTGTCGCCGCGACAGCGGATGAGCTGGGCGTGACCAGCGGGGCGGTGAGCCAGCAGATCAGGCGTGCGGAGGAGATGCTTGGCCTGCGGCTACTGGAGCGGCACGGCAAGAACATCTCGCTGACGCCCTGGGGGCGCATCTACCACGTCAAGGTGACGCGGGCGTTCGACCAGCTTCGCGAGGCGCAGGACGAATTGCTGTCGATCCGGGCCGAAAGCAGCCTGATCGTGAGTTGCCTGCCCTCGCTCGCCAGCAAGTGGGTCGGCCCGCAGCTATTCGACTGGCAGGCGACGTCGGGGGCCCATGTCCGCCTCGTGGGAACCGGCACCGAGCCGCGCCATGGCGAAGAGCCGGTCGATTTCCGGATTTCCTACGGCGACCGGGTCAAATCCTTCGAGCACTACACCGAGCTGTTCACCGACTGGGTGGTGCCCGCCTGCTCGCCCGGGTTCCTGGCCGCTAATCCGGTGGAACGCCCGGCCGACCTCCTCACCCGTTCGCTGCTCGGCATCGAATGGGACTCCGGCTACCAGCAGCCGCCAAGCTGGGTCGATTGGGCGGCAAGCATCGGCGAGACGCCGCCGAGCACACCAAGGGACCTCCGGTTCTCGATCTCCAGCGCGGCAATCGACGCGGCCATCAACGGGCGCGGATTCGTCCTGGCGCAATTGGCCATGGTGCGCGACGACCTCGCCGCCGGGCGGCTGGTCGTGCCCTTCGACCTGCGGCTCAAGCTGTCGCAGACCTACTTCCTGGCGTGGCAACGCTCGGCGCTCGAAAAGCCGCTCGGCGCGGAGCTGCGGGCGTGGATCATCAAGATCTCGCGCCGCCAGGCAGCGCTGAACAAGGAACCCCTGCCTGTTGCCCAGTGACCCCGGCATCCAAGGCGGGCTCCCCGATCACAATCCACCGGAGGCTGAAATTTTTTTTAAGGCGGCGGAGGCGCGATGCTGAATTTTGCACGGACGCGCGCATGCCCGCGTAACACGCAATCCAGACCTTGCATACAAAATTCTGATTATTGCATGCGCCAGAATTCGCATGTAAGGGCGCAAACCGGTCCGGGCGGAGACGACGCCGGCGGCTGCCGATGCGCAACAGACGGGCAGCGGCCGAGCGGACACTGCATATCATCGGAGGAAAATGATGCCCGATAACGGAAAAGCAATGCAAAGGCGCGTTGCTATCGCCAGCTTGATTGGCACCACGGTTGAATTCTACGATTTCTATATCTACGGAATTGCCGCAGCTCTCGTCTTCAATACTATTTTCTTTCCAAGCCTCGATCCGGTTATCGGGACCATCGCGGCTTTCGCGACATTTGCCGTCGGCTTCGTGTCGCGCCCGCTCGGCGCCGTGGTGTTCGGCCATTTCGGCGACCGTATCGGGCGCAAGGCGATGCTGGTCGCTTCGCTGCTCACCATGGGCGTTGCGACCGTGCTGATCGGCCTGCTGCCGACCTATGGAACCATCGGCATCGCCGCACCGATCCTCCTGTGCCTGCTGCGCTTCATGCAGGGCATCGGCCTGGGCGGCGAATGGGGTGGGGCCGCGCTGGTCGCCACCGAGTTCGCGCCCAAGGGACGGCGCGGGCTGTTCGGCTCCCTGCCGCAACTGGGCAGTGCCCCGGGCTTCCTGCTGTCCAACGGCATCTTCCTCGGCCTCAGCCTGTTCCTCAGCGACGAACAGTTCCTGAACTGGGGCTGGCGCATTCCTTTCTTGCTCAGCTCGCTGCTGATCATCTTCGGCCTCTATATCCGCCTCAGCATCGCCGAGACGCCGGTCTTCCAGCGCGTTCTCGACAAGGAAGCCCAGTCCAGCGCGCCGATCGTCAGCGTGCTCAAGACCAATTCGCTGCAGGTCGTCCTTGGCGGCATGTCGACGGCCATCACCTATGTGCTGTTCTTCACGACCGGCACCTTCGGCCTGTCCTACGGCGTGCAGACACTGGGCCTGGAGCGCTCCCATATGCTGTCGCTGACGATGGTCGCGGTCATCGCCATGGCGGCTTCGACCCTGATCTGCGGCATGCTCGGCGACCGCTTCGGCCGTCCGCGCGTGATCATGATCTCGGGCGTGATCGCCATCATCTGGTCGTTCTTCTTCTTCCCGATGCTGGACACCAAGGATTCGCTGATGATTGCCGCCGCCATGTCGATCACGCTTGCGGTGATGGGCGGCATCTATGGCCCGATGGGCGCCTTCCTGCCCGAGTTGTTCAAGCCGAGCCTGCGCTATACCGGCTCCGCGCTTGCCTACAGCCTGGGCGGCATTTTCGGCGGTGCGCTCGCTCCCATCATCGCCACCGACCTTGCGGCAACATTCGGCTCGCATTCCATCGGCTACTATCTTGCCGCAATGGCCCTGCTCAGCATCGTCTGTGTCGCAATCCTGCGTCGCCGCATGCCGAAGGATTTTGGTGAGGAAACCGGCCCGGAGGCGACCTCACCCGCATCCAACGGCGCTGCCCGAGCCGCTCTTTCCACAAACTGACGGCTCAGTGGCAGACGAACGGGCCGGCCAGGCAGGGCCGGCCCGTTCGCATTTCTACCGTACCCGGCCCTTCGGCGCCGCTTCGTGCCATAGCGATAAATACAAACCCACCTTTAGAGTCCTTTTTCCAAGAATAGCTGGAGTATAATCATGAAAACGCGTGCTGCGGTTGCCGTTGGGGCGGGCAAGCCTCTGGAGATCATGGAGGTTGACCTGGAGGGGCCGCGCGCGGGCGAGGTGCTGGTCGAGGTCAAGGCGACAGGCATCTGCCACACCG
>JBARWP010000677.1:0-4536 GCA_049646905.1 Pseudaminobacter sp.
CCGGTCATCCTCGACGTCGGCGGCAAGACCGATGGCTATATCATCCCGCCAACGGGCGGTGCCGGCATGAAGTTCGGGTCCGGCCTGCACAAGGTCGAGACCAGCGATGCCGATTGGAACCGGCAGCCGGTGGAAGGCGAGGGCGAGACCATCCGCAATCTGTTCGCGCCACCCATCGCCCGCGTCGAGGACTACAAGGTGACCGAGGTAGTGACCTGCGCCTATACCTTCACCGCCGACGAACGCTTCATGGCCCGCCGCAATGGCAGGTGCCTCGTCGTTTCAGCCTGTTCCGGTCATGGCTACAAATTCGGCGCAGCCGTCGGGCGCCGGGTGGCCCGCGCGGTCGAGGGCGATGATACCGACGAGCTGCTTTCCTGGCTGAGAGCAGAGGTGGTTTGACAACGCCTATTGCGGTGGCAGCGGTGCCGGCTGCCGGCAGTCGGGATTGGACCATTCCTCGCATGGCGAGGGCGCGCTCGGGCTATCGGCGCGCTTCACCAGTTCCGAAAAAACGATGGCGAAGGCTGCAACAAGCAGCAGCACCACTATCAGGCGTAAAGTCATAGCATGTCTTGGTTCGGCTTTTGCCCCACCGCCAAGATTCTTGTCCCTTCCAACGGAATTGGTTTCCGCCAGGAAACTGCACAGTGTCAAGCAAGGATTGCTGCCGCACGACTTTCGTCAAGTCGTTCGATCGTTTGATTTGACCCTAGGTGACCGACTCATAAGTTCTCAGCCATATGCGGATTGACGCGAGTTGGACGGATGTCTCGCTTGTCGTATCTTGTGGCCACCGCCCTGAAGTGTTTGAGTTTGTTGAAGAAGCGCTCGACAGCGTTGCGCTGGCGATAGACCCATGAGCTGAACGAGAGGGTTTTGACCCGGTTGGGCATGGCGCGGATGTTGGCCCAGGCGCCGCGTTCGGTCATCATTGTGCGCAAGGCATCGCTGTCATAAGCGCGGTCGGCGAGCAGGATGTGCCCTGCCTCGAGCGTTTCGAACATGTCGGCGGCCGAGCGCCCGTCATGGGCCTGGCCCTCGGTCAGCTTGAGGCGGATCGGGCGGCCTTCGGCATCGACGAGGGCATGGATCTTGGTAGTCAGGCCGCCGCGCGAGCGACCCATGCAACGGGATCGCTGATCTTTTTTTGGCCGTTGGCAGCGTGCTGATGCACGCGGATCGAGGACGAGTCGATCATCTGCACATCGCCATCGTAAGCGGCTGATACGGCTTCAAGAATGCGCGCCCAGTGGCCGGCCCTGCGCCATCGGTTGAAGCGGTTGACGCAGGTCGTGTGCGGGCCATAGCGCGCCGGAATATCAGCCCACGGCGCACCAGTTCGCAGTCGCCAGAAGATGCCGTTCAGAACCCGCCGGTCATCGACACGAGCAACCCCGCGCACCTTCGTTGGCAGCAAGGGTTGAATCACAGACCATTCGAAATCCGTCAGATCAAAGCGTGCCATCTCAACCTCCCAGGCTGAGACAAGTGAATCAGATTCGCCGCACAAACGGAATCTGGAGGCTTCTGTGAGGTCCACATGCTCGACGGAGCCGCGTGGCAGGACGTCGGACCTCAGCGTAAGCCGGATTGAACGAAGGCGCGGGCAGGACTGGCGCTATGGGGATTGTAGCCCGGAGCAGGGCCGGGATAGCCTCCGCCAAATTGAAGAAGGGCCTTCGGCACCCGGCGATGGCGAAGGATGCCTGGGCGGTGCGCGGAATCTTGGTGCAGGTTGCCGCCGGTCAGGTCCCTGTGTCTCCCGTCGCCGGCTCGACCGCCTCGTCCTTTGTGCCGTGGGCCAAGACTTGCCGATCCGGCGCCCGTGGGGCCGGATGGGACGCAGGGTGGTGGTGATGTGCGCCGCACGATCATGAGGTGTCGGTCCAGAACGGGCTCGGCGGCGGTTGCCCGCACCGCCAGATAACGAGCGTGATCATCGGCCCTCCGCAGCATCGGCAGCGATGCACCGATGGGAGGGGCTCAGCGGCGACAGCGGCGCTTTCGGCATTCGGTTCGGGATCATCCGGTTGTGGTTTTGCCAGCAGCCTGCGGCACAGGTCGAGCCTGGCGGCGCGATGGCCGTTGGCGAGGAAGCCATAGTGCCGGATGCGGTGGAAGCCGTCGGGCAGCGTGTGCAGGAGGAAGCGGCGGATGAACTCGTGGGCGTCCAGCGTCATGACCTTCGTCCTGCCGCTGTGGCGGTAATCCTTCCAGCGGAACGCGACGCGGTCGTCGTCCATGCCGATCAGCCGGGAATTGGCGATGGCGACGCGATGGGTGTAGGGGCCGAGATAGGCCAGCACTTGCTCCGGCCCGCCAAGGGCGGCTTGGCGTAGACGACCCATTCGCGGCGACGGACTTCGGCGAGCATGCGGGCGAACGCATCAGGCTTTGCCAGGTGGGCGAGATCGCCGAAGAAGCCCAGCCGGCCCGCATCGTTGGCGACTCGCAGTTCCTCCAGAAAGCGGCGGCGAAACAGGCGCGACAGCACGTGCACGGGCAGGAAGAACCCCGGTCTGCACGAGATCCAGCGTGTGCCGTCGGGCGAAATGCCACCGCCCGGCACGATGCAATGCAGATGGGGATGGTAGGTGAGGGTCTGGCCCCAGCTGTGCAGCACCGCGATGAGGCCGATCTCGGCGCCGAGATGTCTGGGGTCGGTGGCGACGGTGCGCAGCGTCTCGGCGGTCGCCTTGAACAGGATCGTGTAAACCGTCGCCTTGTTCTGGAAGGCGATCGCGGCGACCTCGACCGGCAACGTGAACACCACGTGGAAGTAGGCAACCGGAAGAAGTTCATCCTGCCGCGCGGCGAGCCAGTCTCGGCAGGCCTGCGTCTGGCACTTGGGGCAATGCCGGTTGCGGCAGGAATTGTAGGCCACGCGGATCGCCCCGCAGGACCGGCAGCCCTCGACGTGGCCGCCCAGTTCGGCGGTCCGGCACAGTTCGATGGCGCTCATCGTGCGGCGCTCGACGCGTCCGAGATGGCCGATATTGACCTGTTGATACGCCTCGCCATGGCGGCGGAAGATATCCGCCACCTCCAGTCTCGCCGACATGACGGAACCGGTCAACCCGGCGGCACCACCTCGATGTTCAGCCGGTTGAGCGGGCTTTCCGTGCGACGGATGAGGCCGTTCGAGACCTGTAGCGCGCCGTCGAGGAAAGATCGTTGTGGCCGAGCAGCACCTGGATGATGCGGATGTCGGTACCGTTCTCAAGCAGGTGCGTGGCGAAGCTGTGCCGCAGCGTATGGGCCGTCACCCGCTTGTCGATGCCGGCTGCGGCGCATGCCGAGCGGCAGGCCGAATAGAGAACCTGTACGTCAATGGGACCGCTTCCGTCCCGGCCGGGAAACAGCCACTCCTTCGGTCTCGCCAGCCGCCAGTAGACGCGCAGAATGCGCAGCAACTGCGTTGACAGCATCACGTAACGGTCCTTGCCACCCTTGCCGTGACGGACGAGCATGACACCGCGTTCGCTGTCGATGTCGCTGACCTTGAGGCCGACTGCCTCCGAAGCGCGAAGCCCCGCGGCATAGGCCGTGGTCAGCGCCGTCCGCGTCTTCAGGCTCGGCACCGCCTCCAAAAAGAGGACCACTTCATCGGTGCCGAGCACCACCGGCAGCGTGCGCGGCGAGCGTGCATAGGCAATGCGCTCCGCAATCTCGGCATGGCCCAGCGTCACGCCATAGAAGAACCGCAGCGCGCACACCGTCTGGTTCAGCGCCGGCCACGATACCCCGTTCGCCACCAGATGCACCTGGAAGGCGCGAACGTCCTCCAGGCCAAGCCGGTCCGGAGAACGACCGAAATGTCGGGAAAACTTCGCTACCGCGTGGATGTAGGATCGTTGCGTTGCCGGCGACAGATTGCGGACCGTCATCTCCTCGATCATGCGCCGGCGCTAAGGGCTCATCTCACCCATCTTATTGCTCCTGTTCTCGAGATTGCGCTTCAACAGCCACAATCCTTCAAAACAGAAGCCTCACCCGCAAAACCTGCACACCATCTGCCGCGTCAGCGGCTTCGTTCAATCTGGATTCCCAAGGGTGAGCAAATCAGATTCTGTGTTTCGACCGTGGAGGTCGGGACAGATGGCGAAGCCGTATTCGATGGATTTGCGTGAGCGGGCGATGGCTCGTCTTGAGGCGGGCGAGACGAGCCGGGAGGTGGCTTCGGCGCTGAAGGTTGCAGTGTCGAGCGTGATCAAGTGGGCGGCGCGCAAGCGATGTCTGGGGAGTGCTTCGCCCGGCAAGATGGGTGGTCATCGGCCTTATCTGATCAACGGGGAGCATCGGTTGTTTGTGCTGGCTGAAGTCGAGCGCGATCCGAACATGACGCTTCATCGTTTGACGACGATGCTGGCTGAACGTGGTCTCATCATCCATCCTGCGAGCGTCGGCCGCTTCCTGCATCGCGAGGGCAAGAGCTTCAAAAACGTATGGCCCGCCCCGTCTGCAAGAGGGTTTTGAAGGCAGCGTGAGAGGTCTGCTCAAACGTATCCGGTCTCGCGAGGCCTTGCTCGCGGC
>JBARWP010000678.1:0-1731 GCA_049646905.1 Pseudaminobacter sp.
GTCATCCGATGAAAATGTCGTCTAGCGGATCGGCAGGCCGGGGACGGTCAGCCCATACAGCAATATCGAGTTCAGACCATACTGGCTGGCATCGCTGGTTCTGATCGGATCGCGAACGGAAACGACACCGTATTGCGGGTGTTGAAAGAGGAATTTGGCTGTTGCTACGTAGAAATGGTGCCGTCGTTGCATTGTGTTACCCGCTCTCGGCATAAATAAGTTTAAGCTCAAATAACTTTGTCAGCTATAAGATCAAGCTTTTGGAGACCAATGCGCTTTTCTCCAGCCTGATGCGAAAGTTCAAAGCGGCTTTCGCGTTCAACGATGCGAGCATTTGGCCTAAGCATCCTTCGCTGCCCGCGTATTCTCTGCCTCGAATTTCTTCAGCAGCAATGTGGCGAGACCGGTGCCTTCGAGATAAAGGCCGATCTCATCCATCGGGTTGTCCAGAGTGGCGGACTGGGATCCCCAGTTCAGGCTGCTGACGACAATATGATCGTCATCCCATGCGAGGAACTTCGCGTGCAGCTGGGGCTCCGGGACGCCGAAAATCCCTACAGCACCCTTTAGCCGCTCTCGATGGTCACTGACATGGCCGCGCTTCACCGGACCGCCGCGCCTGGAATAGTAGATCGACACTTCGTCCAGCCGTTGGCTCGCGACTTCAGCGGGATCAAAGAGGGCAGGGACCATATTTGCGCCGACGCGATTGGTGCAGCAGATGAACCGGGTCTTTGCGTCATGGGCGGCGACACGCAACAGACGGTTATGGTCCGCCGCATGTAGGATCCGCATCGCAGTCCGGATGGAACCCGCCGCTGCGGTTGCGGCAGACAGGCGGCTGCGGTTGCGCCTTAGTTCAGCTGCCATGAATTGAAGCGCCTCAACCGACTGGCCCGCACTGGAAATCTTGGCAATTATCGATTGCAGCACGTCCATTGCCGCGCCGGCGGCATTGGCTTCGGTGAGCTCGACCGAGACTTCGACGGCGTTAAAGGGCGACGACAGCCAGTTGCACGATCCCATCGAGACGACGGCGCCACCTTGCCCGTCATCGGCGACCAGGAATTTCGCATGGCTTTCGACCGAATCGCGATGGGCAAGGACATAGCCGCGCGTGCGCCGGATACCGGAAAGCCGCTCGCTCAGCTCGTGCATGGCAGTGGCGTGTTTGGGAGCGTCGATCGACGTACCGAAGAACAGGTGGCACTTGACGCCGCGGCGGCACGCGTCGTCCAGAGCCTGCCACATCCGATCCCGGTTTTCCTTGCATCGATCGTCATCCTGCAATGCGACGAAGGTCGAGAGAATGAAAATATGCGATTTTGCCCCTTTGACGATCTGCTCGAAACGCTCCAGCTGTTGGCGTGCTCCAACGATAATCTGATCAGCGTTAATGTCCGTCGAGATTGCCGGCGGCTCGTCGGCGACCGGCGGAGCCGTGACCGGCAATCTGCCGGTTTTGATGGTTGATTTGAGCGCGTCAATCAGCTTTTCGCTAGCGCCTGGCGGAATCGCACCGTCTCTCACGACATCGAGGTCGAGCACCAGAAATTTGCGCTCGAGATAGGAACTATTGGCCTGTATCCCGCGCAGCCATTCGCCTGGCCGCAGCATGCCTGACATGAATTGGGTAACGCGCTGCATCATCGAGTAGTCGGTTTCCAAGGGCTCACCGACCGGGAAGGCGACGATCTTGCCGGATTTGGGGAGCCTGGTCATCGGAATTGT
>JBARWP010000679.1:0-5359 GCA_049646905.1 Pseudaminobacter sp.
GCATTGGCGCAAGGCGGCGTACGGCCATGATGGGCGCAGGGTTCGAGCGTGACATAGGCAGTGGCGCCGCGCGCCCGCGCGCCCGCCTCGGCAAGCGCCTCGGCTTCGGCATGCGGCCTGCCGCCAATAGCGGTTACGCCACGACCGACTATGATGGGACCGGCCCCATCGCCGCGAACGATAAGCGTGCCCACCGCCGGATTGGTGGCGGTCAGGCCGGCATGCTTGCGCGACAGCCGCAGCGCGGCGGCCATGAAACGACGGTCCGTGGCCTCGTCAACGCCGGTCATGGCTCAGTTGAGATCCTCTTCCTCACCTTTAAGCTCGCCCAATACGTCGTGGAAATCCTTCGCTTCCCGGAAATTCCGATAGACCGAGGCGAAGCGCACATAAGCGACGTCGTCGAGCGATTTCAGTGCTTCCATGACCAATCGCCCGATCTCGCCGGTGGTCACTTCCGTCTCGCCGGAACTCTCAAGCTGCCGCACGATGCCGGTGACAGCGCGGTCTATGCGCTCGGGATCGACATTGCGCTTGCGCACCGCGATCTCCATCGAGCGCAGCAGCTTGTCGCGGCTGAACGGAACCTTGCGGCCGGATTTCTTGACCACGACGAGGTCGCGCAACTGCACGCGCTCGAACGTCGTGAAGCGCCCGCCGCAATCTGGGCAGACGCGCCGCCTGCGAATCGCCGCTCCGTCTTCGGCGGGACGGGAATCCTTCACCTGGGTGTCTTCAGACTGGCAATAGGGGCAGCGCATGGAAAGCCTTGATCCTTTCGCGATTCCTCTCGCGAAAGGATTAGAGCCTTTCAGGCGGGAAGCAAAGCGCATCCCGCCGTCATGGAAAGATCGGCGTATCGCTATCCGAGATAGGGATAGAGCGGGACGCGGTCGGTCAGTTCCACCACCTTCTTCTTCACCGCCGCCTCGACCGCGGCATTGCCTTCGTCGGAATTGGCGACCTTCAGCCCGTCCAACACCTCGGCAATCAGATTGCCGATTTCGCGAAACTCCGCCTCGCCGAAACCGCGCGTCGTACCGGCCGGCGTGCCCAGTCGCACGCCCGAGGTGACGAAGGGCTTTTCGGGATCGAAGGGAATGCCGTTCTTGTTGCAGGTGATGTTGGCTCGGCCAAGCGCCGCCTCGGCGCGCTTTCCGGTTGCGTTCTTCGGCCGCAGGTCGACCAGCATCAGATGGTTGTCGGTGCCGCCGGAAACGATGTCGAGCCCGCTCGTCTTCAGGCTTTCGGCCAGCGCCCTTGCATTGGCGACCACATTGGCGGCATAGGTCTTGAACTCGGGCTTCAGCGCCTCGCCGAGCGCCACCGCCTTGGCGGCGATCACATGCATCAGCGGCCCACCCTGGAGGCCAGGAAACACCGCCGAATTGATCTTCTTGGCGATCTCTTCGTCATTGGTCAGCACCATGCCGCCACGCGGGCCGCGAAGCGATTTATGCGTGGTCGTGGTCACCACATGCGCATGCGGCAGCGGAGACGGATGCTGGCCGCCGGCAACAAGGCCGGCGATATGGGCCATGTCGACCATCAGATAGGCGCCCACCTCGTCGGCGATCTCGCGGAAACGCTTCCAGTCCCACACGCGCGAATAGGCGGTGCCGCCGGCGAGGATCAGCTTCGGCTTGGTCTCGCGCGCAAGCCGCGCCACTTCGTCCATGTCGAGCAGGTGGTCGTCCTTGCGCACGCCATAGGAGACAACCTTGAACCACTTGCCGGACATGTTGACCGGCGAGCCGTGGGTCAAATGCCCGCCCGAATTGAGATCGAGCCCCATGAAAGTATCGCCCGGCTGCAGAAGCGCGAGGAACACGGCCTGGTTCATCTGGCTGCCGGAATTGGGCTGCACATTGGCGAAGTTGCAGGAAAACAGCTTCTTGGCGCGCTCGATGGCCAGTTCCTCGGCGACATCAACGAATTGGCAGCCGCCGTAATAGCGCTTGCCCGGATACCCTTCCGCATATTTGTTGGTCATGATCGAGCCCTGGGCCTCGAGAACGGCCCGGCTGACGATGTTTTCGGAGGCGATCAGCTCGATTTCATGGCGTTGACGACCCAATTCGTTGCGAATGGAGCCGAAAATCTCGGGGTCGGCGTCGGCCAAAGTCGTAGAGAAAAAAGATTCGAGATGTTGCGAATCGGCCGAGTCTCTTGCCATGTCGGATCAATCCTTGCTGTCTGGACGGTCAGGAGAGTGCCCGTCATTCCCCAACGGACACCAGTCACGGCGGCCATTAGCACAGTTGTTGCATTGCCGCCACGCTCACATGACGAAATTTGATGACTGCTTTGCGCCACCAACCCAACGCCTATGAAAAAGGCCGCCCGCAGGCGGCCTTCAACGATAAATTATCGTGAAGAAAGGAAGTCAGGCCGGATCAGGCGCTGACATTGCCCTTCTTTTCCTTCTGCTCGGAATAGATGTAGAGCGGCCTTGCGCTGCCAGTCACCACTTCCTCCGAAATCACCACTTCCTGCACGCCTTCCAGCGCCGGCAGTTCGAACATCGTGTCGAGCAGAATGGCCTCCATGATGGAACGCAGGCCGCGTGCGCCGGTCTTGCGCTCGATGGCGCGCCTTGCGAGGGCCGAAAGCGCATTCTCATGGAACGAGAGCTCCACATTCTCCATCTCGAACAGACGCTGGTACTGCTTGACCAGGGCATTCTTCGGCTCGGTCAGGATTTGGATCAGCGCGGGCTCGTCCAGATCCTCGAGCGTCGCCAGGACCGGCAAGCGGCCGACGAACTCCGGGATCAGGCCGAATTTCAGCAGATCTTCCGGCTCGACCTGGCGGAACAGCTCGCCGGTGCGGCGATCCTCGGGCGAAGCGACGGTTGCGCCGAAGCCGATCGATGTCTTGCGGCCACGGTCGGAAATGATCTTGTCGAGACCGGCAAAGGCACCGCCGCAGATGAACAGGATATTGGCGGTATCGACCTGCAAGAACTCCTGCTGCGGATGCTTCCGACCACCCTGCGGCGGAACGGAGGCCACCGTGCCTTCCATGATCTTGAGCAACGCCTGCTGCACGCCCTCGCCCGACACATCGCGGGTGATCGAGGGATTGTCCGACTTGCGGCTGATCTTGTCGATCTCGTCGATATAGACGATGCCGCGCTGGGCACGCTCGACATTGTAGTCAGCCGACTGGAGCAGCTTCAGGATGATGTTTTCGACATCCTCGCCGACATAGCCCGCTTCGGTCAGCGTCGTGGCGTCGGCCATGGTGAACGGCACGTCGATGATACGGGCGAGCGTCTGCGCAAGCAGAGTCTTGCCGCAACCGGTCGGACCGATCAGCAGGATGTTGGACTTGGCCAGTTCGACGTCATTGCTCTTCGAGGCATGTGCGAGGCGCTTGTAGTGGTTGTGGACGGCCACCGAAAGGACGCGCTTGGCATAGGGCTGGCCGATGACATAATCGTCCAGCACCGTCAGGATCTCCTGCGGAGTAGGCACGCCCTCGCGCGACTTCACCATCGAGGTCTTGTTTTCCTCGCGGATGATGTCCATGCACAGCTCGACGCACTCGTCGCAGATGAACACCGTCGGGCCGGCAATCAGCTTGCGGACCTCGTGCTGGCTCTTGCCGCAAAACGAGCAGTACAGGGTGTTCTTGGAATCACCGCCGCCGTTGCTGACCTTGCTCATTGTCCAAGTCCTTTCAGTCCTGCCCGGCCGGTAGTCCGACCAAACCCCGATACGATGATGCCTTCCATGGGACGCATCACCATCGGCGTCACCCCGTCAGCGCACAATCCACAAATGCCCTGACGGAACGTCACTCGATCCGTGGCAGCCCCCGCATAAAGCTAAGCCGCCGAAACTCAATACAAACTTAACGTAGGTCTAAGATGCAGTCGAGGGAACAGCAAATTGTGACGGAAATACCGCAGAGGTGCCTTAAAAGTGCACCATTCCACAATTCCGGCCACAAAGCCTCACTTTACCGGTGGCGATTCAGGGCCTTCCACGGCCTCGCGTGACGAAATGACCCTGTCGATCAGCCCGAAATCCAACGCTTCGTCCGCGGTCATAAAATGGTCACGATCGAGCGTCCGTTCAATGGTCTCATAGTCCTTGCCGGTGTGCTTGACATAGACCTCATTGAGGCGGCGCTTCAGCTTCAAGATATCCTGGGCGTGGCGCTCGATGTCGGACGCCTGCCCCTGGAAACCGCCAGACGGCTGGTGGACCATGATGCGGGCGTTTGGCGTGGCAAAGCGCATGTCCTTGTGCCCGGCGCATAGAAGCAGCGAGCCCATCGAGGCCGCCTGCCCGATGCAGAGCGTGGACACGGCCGGCTTGATGAACTGCATGGTGTCGTAGATCGCCATGCCGCTGGTGACCACGCCGCCCGGCGAATTGATGTAGAGGTTGATT
The DNA here is from genome assembly GCA_049646905.1 of Pseudaminobacter sp. Taxonomy (GTDB): domain Bacteria; phylum Pseudomonadota; class Alphaproteobacteria; order Rhizobiales; family Rhizobiaceae; genus Pseudaminobacter. Next base: position 4,404 of record JBARWP010000679.1, read on the forward strand.
TCCTTCTTCGGATTCTCCGCCTCCAGGAACAAAAGCTGCGCGCAGACCAGAGTCGCCATGCCGTCCTCGACGGGACCGGTGATGAAGATGATGCGCTCCTTGAGAAGGCGCGAGAAAATATCGTAGGCGCGCTCGCCGCGATTGGTCTGCTCGACGACCATCGGCACCAGGTTCATGTAGGTTTCGACGGGGTTCTTCATAAAACGTCCCTTTGGGTCAGGAGGGGATTGCGGCGCCGGATGGCAGATTCGATGAGTGTATGTCTCCCGATAAATAGGATGTCCACTCCCCCTTGCGCAAGACCGGCACCGGCCGGGCTTCGCGCGTGGTAAAAAGGGCATCGGCTATTTTTCGAGCACTTCCTTGACGACGGTGGCCAACTGCTTGAGCGAGAACGGCTTGGGCAGGAAGCCGAACTGCGCATCGGCCGGCAGGTTGCGGGCGAAGGCATCTTCAGCATAGCCGGAAACGAAGATGAACTTGATGTCGGGCTGCAGCTTCCTCAACTCGCCAAGCAACGTCGGCCCGTCCATCTCCGGCATCACCACATCGGACACCACCACATCCACCCGGCCTTCGAGCTCGTGATAGACTTCCAGCGCCTCGACACCGGATGATGCTTCGTGCACGGTGTAACCGCGCGAGGTCAGCGCCCGCATGCCGCCCATGCGCACAGCATCCTCGTCTTCGACCAGCAGCACGGTCGCCGAGCCGGACAGGTCGCGCACGTCTTCCGGTACCTTTGCAGCCGGCACCTCGGTGCCGGCACCGTTGAGTTGCTGATCCGCCTTAACCGGCTGCGCCTCGCTTGCATGGCGCGGCAACAGGATGCGGAACACCGTTCCCTTCCCGGGCTCGGACTCGCAGAAGATGAAGCCACCGGTCTGCTTGATGATGCCATAGACCATGGACAGGACAAGACCAGTGCCCTTGCCCACCTCCTTCGTCGTGAAGAA
>JBARWP010000680.1:0-1779 GCA_049646905.1 Pseudaminobacter sp.
CTATTGCCTGTCATACCGCCCCAGTGCGCGCCGGGGCTCCGATCCGTACAACCCCATGTCGCACGTAGGATTCCGTCTGGTCAAAGATGCGGCACCTCCTTCGGCGGCCCAATTGGCTGGGCTCACCGCCGACGCCCGATAAGGCTTGCGCTCTAAACGGGAAGTCTGATATGTGGACGGTATGGAATATTGGGCCGGTAACGATGCAGCTGGCAGCAGTGGGGCTTGCCCTGATATTGTCTGTTCCGCTTAGCGTTGCGGCATATCGTCTGCCCCGCAGCCTGGACGGAGCTATTTCGCCGGTTCCCTCGGTTGCTCACAGGCGCTGGCGTATGGGCGTACTGATTGCCGGTGTTATTTTGGCCATGCTGTGTGCCTTGCGTTTTGGTCCGACCCCCGCTGCTGTAGCGGCCATCGTGTATGTCAATGTTTTGCTCACCCTGGCCTGGATAGATGCCGAGACAGGCTTTTTGCCTGACATGATGACTATTTCTCTGTTATGGCTGGGGCTGCTGGTTAACGTGAACGATACTTTTGCGTTGCTGGGGCACGTCGTAGTGGGAGCCGCCGCAGGGTATATGCTGCTATGGAGCATTAGCGGGCTGTTTTTGCTGTTGGCGGGGCGTCAGGGCATGGGTCATGGCGACTTCAAATTGCTGGCTGCATTGGGGGCCTGGGTTGGCTGGATGTCGTTGCCCTGGGTTTTGATTATTTCTTCGTCGCTGGCCCTGGCAATGGCTTTTGTGCAGCGTCTGAGGGGGCGGCTGGACGCGAAGGCATCGTTTAGTTTTGGTCCTTATCTGGCCATCGCGGGCATTGTGGTGTTATTGAGGTTGTAGATTATCGTCCTGCAGGGATAAACCCCTGGGTGGGCAGTACCTGGCTGGGCATGGCAATATTTTGAACAATACCGTCCTGATCTATGGCAATGGCTTCTGGCAATACGGCAGCAAGCGTGACGCCCTGAGCCAGTGACTGGCCTACCCGATAGGCCTGGGGTGGCTGGCCATTAACGGACAGCAGCGCGGCGCCGCGCTGACCTGCCGCAATAAGCCCCACAACGGTTATGCGCAGGTGGGCGTTGCCACCTCCAAACCAGTTGGTCAGGGCCTCAGTGCTTTGGCCGGGTGCGGGTCCCAGCGCCAGCAAAGCCGGCGGGTCTGCAGGTTTTGGGGCAAGCAGCAGGGCGCTCCAGAGACCGACGCCAATTGCCACGGCCAGCATGGCCATGGCCTGAAGCAGACGGGGGCTTTGTTGATTTAGCCATTCGATGGGAATAAACAGGGGTTTAATCATGAGCGTGAAAAATTGTTGGTCGGGACGGCAGGACTGCCCTGGGGCAGGGGTGCACGTAAAAGCCTTCGCAATCCAAGATACATATATGGGGTTTCATGCTCGACTAAAAACCGGTAAATGTCCAGCAAGACTGTTGCTTTGTTGAGCGTGCCGGTGAAAACACCTGATTGCCATCTTGCCCAGGTAGTAACGCCATATCAGCAATGGCGTAAGCCCACAACGTGGTGCAATTCAGATAATATCGCTGGAGAGGGCGGTATTCAGAAGGCTGGCATGATTACGCCTGTTAAAGCGCATGGTTGTTCAACCCGCCACACACCCCGTAAGGGGTGGCAGCATAACAATATAAATTCAATGACCCGTCATCCAGTTTCCTCCAGCGCACGCCATTTTCGCCAGCAGGGCTTTTCTCTCATAGAGATCATGGTCGTTGTGGTCATTATGGGCGTGCTTGCCGCGCTTATTGTGCCCAACGTCATGGAC
>JBARWP010000681.1:0-3399 GCA_049646905.1 Pseudaminobacter sp.
GTCATCACTTTCTGCTTTACGTAATCGTCCAGCGGGATGAGCCGCGAAGCCCGGCGCCGGATGGTGAAGGCCGGGGCGGAGACCACCGGAGGAAGCAGGCCCTCGAAACGGTGGCCGCCGATCGGCAACTCGCCCGAGATGATCGGGCGTTCGTCGTCAGCTTCGGACTGCAGCGCGTGAGCGACGCTCCCGATGACGATCTCCGCCGCCGCCGCTGACATTTCACCGGCCGCCGCTACACCATGTCCGAGCCGTTCGATGAAGAGTCTTCCGTCAGGATTCAGCATTATCTCGACAACGGTCGAGTCATCGAGCGCGACGCAAAGCTGGTCCCCAAGGGCGTCCTGAAGCTTCCGTACCAGACGAGAGTGGGATCGGAGCTGAGTCAAGCTGCACTCTTCAGCGTAGAGGCTCGGTCCGAAACGATCGTCGAGCGATAGTTTGCAGGGCGCACCCGATCGAAGCTGAGCCTATCGGCGGAAAGTATCCCCGCCACCGCAACCGTGTTGCCGATCCGGGAAGGTTCACCGAGCCGTTGCATCGGCCATCCAGCCCGCGAGAGGATTCGCTCGAACCGCAAATCTGTGGCCGTAACGATCTCGCTGAACCCATTCGCTATCGCCCACTCGATGATCCCGGCAAACATCGTTTGGGTTGCGAGGTGAAGTCCTGGCCCCCTACCCTCGGCAAGGCTCGTGTCCACACAAAAGCGGGAACTCTCGACCATGCGGGCATGGGCGCCGAGCTGTCCGGCTGACAGCAGGTGCGGAAAGGTGCGCTCCAGCATCGTCGGACCGAGAGCGGGCAGCAGCCGAGCGCACCCGACTACGTCATCATTGCCGGAAAGAGCCAGAATGTAGGTAGGACTTAAAGTATCGAACTCGTCATATTCTCGGTCATCTTCGACTGTGACGTTCCATCCAAGACGATCAGAAAAAACTTTCGCCCGAAGCCGATGTTGCGCGTCGACGAGTAGACGCTTGTTTTGCTCCGAAATGTCGCGGATTGCGCATGCCAGCATTCTGCGAGACCTCCATCACGTTGCGATGGGGCAAAAACAGCACAGGTGAACGCGTCGCTGGAGTGTAGAATCCTACAGGGAACGAATCGGGTGAGTCCGGAAGCGCGACAACTTGGGTGCCATGCCAGACCGTCAAAAGAGCTCGGGACTGCTCGAAGCGCCCCCGTTTTTTAACGGGGGTCCCTTCCTCTGGCAGTCTTGGCAGATGGAATAGTTAACCATCTGAAATACAAATGGAATAGCGTATTTGCGAAGCACCGGCTCATCAAGAACGAGGTGCTCGTTAAGATCTCGTTAACCTTAATCCCCTTGCCTCGACCAGCAGAATCGTGCCTTTACTCCCAAGACGGAAAAGAAGCGTTTTACGCTCTACAGCCGTCTGGAGAGAGGGACGAAATTGAAATCTGCTGAAGCAGCGACGCATCATGAAAGCACCGCTGAGCGCATCGCCCGACGGGCTGAGGCGTTGTCGGTGCGTCTTCGTGCGGTTGGCGAAAAAGCATTCCCGCCGACTGCGCAGAAGACGTTGAGATCATTTACTTCTGGAGAGGTCGCCCAGATCGTTGGCGTCTCGGATGGATATCTGCGGCAACTCTCTCTCGATGGCCTTGGCCCTACCCCTGATCTGTCTTCGGCAGGTCGCCGCTCGTATACGCTCGAACAAATCAACGAACTGCGCGAGTATTTGGCCGCGACGCGCCCGAAAGAGGCCCTGAAATTCTGGCCGCGACGGCGGCCAGGCGAGAAGCTGCAGATCGTTACTGTAGCGAACTTCAAGGGAGGATCGGCGAAGACCACGACCTCTCTTTATCTCGCGCAGGGGTTGGCACTGCAGGGGTTCCGCGTTCTCGCGATAGATCTTGACCCGCAAGCATCACTTTCCGCGATGTTCGGCTATCAGCCGGAATTCGATATCGCCGAAAACACCACTCTCTACGGAGCAATTCGGTACGATGACGAACGCGTATCGATGAGAGACGTTGTCAGACCGACCTACTTCCCCGGGATTAGTATCGTCCCCGGCAATCTCGAGCTTATGGAGTTCGAGCACCAGACGCCGAGGAACATGCTCAATAGCCGATCGCGCCCGGAAGATCTTTTCTTCCGGCGGGTAGCTGCGGCTGTAGGTGAGGTAGACGATGATTTCGACGTCGTCGTCATCGACTGCCCGCCGCAACTGGGCTTCCTCACCATGGGGGCGCTGAACGCGGCCACAGGAATGATCGTGACCGTCCATCCGCAGATGGTGGACGTAGCGTCGATGAGCCAGTTCCTGCTCATGACGTCGGACCTCGTATCCGTCATTGAGGATGCCGGTGGGCGCCTGGAGTACGACTTTCTTAAATTCCTCATCACCCGTCACGACCCGAGAGATGTCCCCGAGCAGGAGATCGTCGGGTTGCTGAGAGACCTCTTTGGGCACGACGTGTTTGCGGCCGCGGCTTGGAAGTCCACTGCCATCGCGAACGCAGGACTCACGAAACAGTCGCTTTATGAATTGTCGCGAGGTGCGGTGGGCCGATCGGTCTATGAGCGGGCGATGGAATCGATCAACGCCGTGAATCAGGAAGCGGTGGAGTTGATCAATCAGGTCTGGGGGCGAACATGACGCACCTGCCTGCAGCCGGATGCCGCTCACGCACAATGTTGTCAGCAGACGACATTGTGCGGTGGAGCGCGTGGGTGACCGTTGCTCTGCTGCAGGCAGCGTTGTCTGCTGACAACATTTCCTCCCATCCCCTGCCCTCCCTGCTGCTCAGTCCAAGGCGCATGGGATCTATGTTGTCTGCTGACAACGTATGCGGTCCCGATGGGCTGTCCCGGGAATGTGCGTCGACTCGAAGGAGAAATAGCGAGGGATTGTTGATCCGATGAGCAAGCGAACCCAGTCCATACGTTCAATGTTCAGCGCGCCGGACGAACCGTTGTCAGCAGACAACAAGCCGATCGCTCCCCGGGTCACTTCGGGCGCAGTGAAGTCGCTCAAGGACACATTCTCCCATGTTGAGCGGGGATATCAGGACCTTCGGGAACAACTTGCGACTGGAAGCGTCGCCATTGAGATCGAACCACACTTGGTCGACCCTTCCCCTTATGCTGATCGCTTCGAGGAGCAGGATGCAGGATCGTATGAGGCTCTGAAGGCTTCGATCAGGGAGCATGGCCAGGAAATCCCGATCCTCGTCCGCGAGCACCCATCAGATCCGACCCGCTACCAAAGTGCATATGGGCATCGGCGTGTTAGGGTTGCGCGTGAACTTGGGATCAAGGTCAAGGGGTATGTCCGCCAGCTATCCGACGAGGACCTGGTCGTGGCCCAGGGAATCGAAAACTCGGCTCGTGAGGATCCCAGCTTCATCGAACGCGCGATCTTCGCA
>JBARWP010000682.1:0-2958 GCA_049646905.1 Pseudaminobacter sp.
CCCAGTCAAGTGCGCTACCGGGCTGCGCTACACTCCGAACCGCCAGAAGCCCTATATTCTCCGGGGTTAGGAAGCAACAGCAAAAACGACACTTCCAGACAGAAGCCGATCGCCGATTGTGAATATCGGTATTGCGTGAAGCGAATCTCCACTGAAATCCCTCGGGCGCTCCCGGCAGGTTCCACGCCACGGGACAGCAGGACCGGTTGTGATTTATGGGAGAAGGCGATTAGATCGAGACAGGAGGGCCCATGCGCGGTTTCGATTTCACATCCTGGCACAGCCTTCTCATCACATTGATCGGTATCGCCCTGTTCACACTCATCAGCATTGGTATCCGCCTGCTGATGATGTTCACGATCCAGCAACGTCGCGAGAGAGTGAACCGGCAGATCAACGAGCGCCTACGCACGCTGATTTCCGCTTATAAAACCTTGGGCGGCTCGTTTACCGGCAATCTTGCCGTCGATCCACGCCATCTGCGCGACCTGCGGCGAGGCGCCCAACAACCGGCCGACGAGGAACAGGCCGAAGGCCTGGCATTGGGCGCCGAACCAGGATCGGATCGCCCACGGCGCATCAGGGATGCGGTCGAGGCCGCCCTTTCCGACATCATACTGCTAGGCACCGAGGAGCAGGTGCGCCTGGCGGAGCGCGCAGCTCGTGAACTGGTTGCCGGCAACCCTGTCCATACAGCCGAACTCGTCGTCTCGCTTCGAGACTTCATCCGCCAGGCCCTCGACCTTGCTCCAATTCCTGCCGGCCTGGAAATACCAATGCAAGGCCCGACCCGGCCTTCCGGCTCCGGCGGGAAAGGGAAAAGCGCGGATAGAGGATCCGGCCGCGGAGGTGGCGGCGGCATGGGAATGGGTATGGGTGGTGGTGGCATGGGTATGGGAATGGGAGGCGTCGACGATACATCAAATCGCTAGAGCAAAGGGCATCCTGACGGATGCAGTATCGTTGCTCTATCTGCTTGTTTCAGCCGCATTTGTGCAACGCCAAGTGATTCCACTTGGCTGCAAAATGCTCTAGCCTTCCATCTATCGTGTCGCGCGGGACATGCCTCACTTAAGCCCCGGTGCGCTCTGATGGACCGCCAACCTATTCCAAACCCGACCTAATTGAACCCATAAGGCCCGATGGTGGGTATGGAATTCGCTGCAGGGCCGCACATCCCGGCATCGGCCGCTTTGGACGTGCAAGGACGTTGATAGGACTGGGCGGAGACTCCGGACTGGCAGCCGGAAACAGCAGCACCAGCGGCCAGTATCAAGCAGATCACGAGCCCGCGCATCGGCCATCCTCCGTGTGATCCGAAAAATCCTACCACTTGCCGTTGAGCCGACCATAAACCAGGTTAGTCCTTCCGGGCGCGGAGCGCTCCCGAGGCCCAAAATGCCCTTTGCGCTGAACCGGCCATGCCAAAAAAGTTCCGAGCCTTCGCGGAACAACCTCAAGGCCGCTCCGTTCATGGGGTAAGGACCGGGAGATGCGAGCATGGCCAGGATAATCTACGAAATAGTGGAGCACGACGGAGGCTGGGCCTACAAGCTGGACGGCGTGTTCTCCGAAACGTTTCGCACCCACGAGGACGCGCTCAATGCCGCAAAGGCCGCCGCGGCCGAACAGCAACTCGCCGGCACAACAGAGGGCATCTCCTATCAGGATGCGAGCGGCACCTGGCACGAGGAAGTGGTGGAGGGCGGCGACCGCCCCGAAACCGACGTCGTGGACGAGTCGGAAGACGCAAGCGATCAGGATTCCTCGCGTCCGGAAACGATCTGATATCGTCTGTCGCGCCGGCATCCGCTGCCCGGCGCTTTCACTCAAGCTGTCAGCGCACCTGATCGAGCAGTCGCTTGCACTCCAGCAGATCGAACAGCGCTTCCTGCAGCAGGGCGCGATTGTCGCGCGATAGCTTGCCGCTATCGGCCTGGACCGGCCCTTCGTCATCCGATTTGCCCAGGCCGAAGAACCGCCGATTGGGCTTGGCCCTCGGCTCGCCCACCAGCATCTCTTCGTCCAGACGCGGCTGCGCGCCAGCGGTAAGGGGCGCCGCATCGGCCTGCTTGCGCTGTGCAATGGCCTCCACGGCGGCGAGATCGCCATTGCCGATGGCTATCAGGAACTGATTGCCGTTTTCGCGCAACAGCTTCTGCACGCCCTTGATCGTATAGCCCTGGTCGTAAAGCATGTGGCGGATGCCCTTGATGAGTTCGACATCCTGCGGCCGATAATAGCGCCGGCCGCCGCCGCGCTTCATCGGCTTTATCTGCGTGAAGCGCGTTTCCCAGAATCTCAGCACATGCTGGGGCAGATCGAGGTCTTCGGCCACCTCGCTGATGGTACGGAATGCATCGGGGCTCTTTTCCATGGCGCGACTCTCACTCAAGAGTTCATTCGCTGCGAACGCAACGTAATCTGCTCCCCTCGCCCGATTACGACAGGCCTCGCCCCGCTTCGGTTCAAGTGCCTGGTCTGGAGCGCACTCCCTGCGTGCCGGGCTTCACCGCACAACTTGCAGGTAAAGCCCGATTCGTTCTTTATTTCAGCGCTTTGTGAATCAATATTCAAGCCTGGCGCAAACGCAAGCACAAGCCATCAACCGGATTTTTCGGAACGAGAGCTTCCGGCTATTTGTCAGCCGGGCCTTTGCTGTTTTGGTGGGCGCGCAGGATCCGGCTTTTCAGCACGTTCGACGCCTTGAAGGTCATCACCCGGCGCGGCAGGATCGGCACTTCCTCGCCGGTCTTGGGATTGCGGCCGATCCGTTCGTTCTTGTCGCGCACATGGAAGGTCGCGAAGGACGAAAGCTTGACGGTTTCGCCCCTGACAATGGCTTCGCAGATTTCGTTGAGAACGGCCTCGACGAGTTCAGCGGACTCGGTTCGAGACAAGCCCACCTTCCGATAGACTGCCTCGGCGAGATCGGCGCGCGTAAGTGTCTTTCCCCCC
>JBARWP010000683.1:0-1909 GCA_049646905.1 Pseudaminobacter sp.
GGGAAGGGCGGCGCGCTATCTGGCTGCGGCGGTGCTGATGGGGCTGCCGCCCTTCGGCATCACTGGATGGGCGCAGCCGGTCACGGCGGCCGGCGTTCTGTTTCCCGGATGGGGATGGTGGGGACTGGCGGCTGCCGCGGCCGGCCTCGCGACGATGACATCGCGATATTGTCCGGCTGCCGTCATCGCCTTGGGAGGCTTCTGGCTCTGGTCCGCCGCAACGTGGACGCAACCCGACTTACCGCGGGGATGGACGGGCGTCGACCTTGAATATGGCGCAAACCTCGGCCGCGACACGACGATCGATCATCACCGTGACCTGATCGCAACGGCGCGCGAGCAGGGAGGCGAGGGGGGCCGCGTCGTTGTTTTTCCCGAAAGCGCTCTCGGCTTCTGGACACCAACTGCCGCCCGCCTTTGGCAAGACGGCTTGCGCGATTTCGATATCACCGTGATCGCCGGCGCAGCCGTCATCGATGCGCAGGGATACGACAACGTCATCGTTGTGATCTCGGGCGACGAGGCGGGGATACTCTATCGCGAACGCATGCCGGTCCCGGTCTCTATGTGGCAGCCTTGGCGGGCCTGGACGGGGCAGGGCGGCGGCGCCAGGGCGCATCTCTTCGCGAACCCGGTCGTGGATCTCGCCGGGACGAGGATCGCACCGCTGATCTGCTACGAGCAGCTCATCCTCTGGCCCGTGCTCCAGTCGATGCTGCATTCCCCGGACATCATCGTCGCAACCGGCAACGGCTGGTGGACCGCCGGCACCTCCATCGTCGCGATCCAGCGTGCCAGCGCCGCCGCCTGGGCGAAGCTCTTCGACCGTCCATTGCTGACGGCGTTCAATATGTGAGGAAAGGAGAACGGGGATGGTCGACGCTGCCCTCATCCAGCAATGCGCCGATCCGGGGCTGAAGCCCGCGATCGTCGAGAAGTTCGTAGAGCGGGCGGGCTCGCAGGACCCGCTGGCAGTTACGGTCCGGTCCGGCAATCGCGTCGTGCTGGTACCGAAGCCGACCACGCCGGATCAGGCGATGGACCTGATCCGGCAGCATGTAGGGCGCAGCATCGTGCGCGTCGGGATCACCCAGTACCCGGCCGGCCTCGGCGTTGTCGAGGCTGGCGAACTGAAGCCCGATCTCGTCGACACCTGCGCGAACCTGCGCATGGGCACGGCGCTCTTCGCCAAGGTCTACCGCATCGTCACCAAATGGTACGGCAGTGCAGTCGACGAGGCGTTCGAGGATGCCATCATTGCCTGGCAGACGGGGTATTTCGAGGGAACAGCGGTGTTCCGCGCACCCGATCCGGGCAACGTGGCAGTGGCGGTGCCCGGCTCCGGCCAAATGCTGGATCAGGCAGACGAGGCTCGCCCCAGCAGTTCTGAGCGAAGCGGCGAGCTCGAGACGCAAATTGAGGATCCCAATCGCGCCTCGATCCGGGTCGATCTTTCCCGGATCGGCGGACGAGAGCCATAATCGGCGTCAGCCAAGTGCCGTCTTTACTGCTGGGTTCGAACAGCCACTGCGAGACGTCGAACGCCCTCCACCAGCTTGTCGGGTGGGTTCAGCGTGAAGTTCAGGCGCAGTGCGCGGCGATTCCTTCCCCATGGATCGAAAACACTGCTCGGTCCAACCAGGACCCCCGAGTCCATATCCGCAATCGACTGAGGAAGTTTCGCAGGTCGTGAAAATCTGCGGCCGGTATGCCGTGCCAGTCATCCCGTACGGTGCCGGGACCTCCGTCGAAGGGCACGTCCTGGCGCTTCAAGGCGGTGTGACTGTCGATCTGTCCGCAATGAACAGAATTGTCGAAATCCGCGAACGCGATCTCGACGCCACGGTTGAGGCGGGCGTCACTCGTCTGCAACTCGACGGAGCTCTTCGGAGCTGCGGTCTATTCTTCC
>JBARWP010000684.1:0-8379 GCA_049646905.1 Pseudaminobacter sp.
GGCGCGCAAATGCCTGGATGCCGTGCCCCGTGTCGGTCAACGCGAGCGGTGCGGTAACCCCTGAACGCATGCCTTTTCCCCGTCCATGATGCTGTCGCCCGGCGCGGACGCGCCTCGGGCAGATTCGAGGGTCAGACTATCGGCGCGAAGGTTAAGGCTGCATTAACCATGGAGTTTTTCAGCGCCTCGCAGCCAGGGAGGCTTTCGCAGGGCGGTGCATTTACCGGCAGAAAGAGCGTGCATGCGTCTTTTTCTGCTTAGTATGCACCAAAGTAGGTTCGTATGCATAAAAATAACTATTGCATACATCTTAAAAATGGAGTTACCTAGCGTCAGAAGCCTTCAAGGGCCGCGAATGAGATGATCCGCAAGTCCATGATAGCACAGGCTACGGACACTCATAGCACGCTGAAATGAGGGCAGCCGTCCCGCCTCCTGGGACATCAAATAAGGGGAGCGTTCCAATGGTTTCGTCTCGTTGATCTTGTAAGCGGGTCGCCGGGTCTTTGTCCCCGGACGATGCGTATTCCTAAAATCATGGATATCGCAGCGTGAATGCCGATCCTTGCGCGCAAGGACTGCCGGTGCATGCCGTGCGAATTCCAGAACAATCAAGGATTGCACACCAGTCGTTGCTGACGGAGCACGACCGGAGGGTCGATTCGTCTCGCATAATCAAGTCTCGACATGGGTAAGGTGTCCGAATGGATTTGACGCTTGTCGCTATAACCGGAATAATACTTCTGCTGCTTTTGATGGCCGTTCGTGTCCCGATCTCGTATGGCATGATATTGCTGGGGTTTCTCGGCGTCGTCTACATACGCAACTGGGATGCCGCCGTGCAGCTGCTGGCCAGCGACATGTGGGCGGAGTTTTCTTCCTATACGCTGACCGCCATTCCGGCCTTCATTTTCATGGGCAACCTGGCCTTCAAGTCGGGCCTGAGCGACCGTCTCTACAAGACGGCCAATGCCTGGATCGGCCATTGGCCGGGCGGCCTGGCCAGCACGACCATCCTTGCCAGTGCCGGGTTCGGGGCGATCTGCGGCTCGGGCGTCGCCGCCACGGCGACCATGACCACCGTCTCCATGCCCGAAATGAAGAAATACGATTACGACATGGGCTTCAGCGGCGGCATGCTGGCCGTTGCCGGCACGCTCGGCATCATCCTGCCGCCCAGCCTGATCATGATCATCGTGGCCACCACGGTCGGTGAATCCGTCACCAAGCTGTTCATCGCCGGGATCATTCCCGGCCTGTTCCTGACCGGGTGCATGCTGGCGCTCACCTTCTGGATGTGCTGGCGGAACCCCGAACTGGGGCCGCCCGCCCAGCGATCCACCTGGGCGGTCCGGTTCAAGTCGCTTTCCAGCGTCGGCGAGACGCTCCTCATATTCGCGCTGGTGATGGGCGGCATCTATCTTGGCTGGTTCACCGCGACGGAAGCGGGTGCGATCGGCGCCTTCGGCATGTTCGTCTCCGCCATGGCCCGGCGCCAGCTGACCTGGGAGAGCTTCCGCGACACGGTGACCGACACCGCCAGGCTGTCGACCATGGTCGTCCTGCTGATCGCGGCCGGCATGGTCTTCGGCAAGTTCATCACCTTCACCCGGCTTCCCTTCACGCTTGTCGAATGGGTCGAGGCGATGAACATGTCGACGTTCTGGGTGCTGATGGCGATGATCATCATCTATGTCATCGGCGGCATGTTCATCGATTCAGTCGCCTTCCTGGTGCTGAGCCTGCCCATCTTCTTCCCGCTGGCCACGAGCCTGGGCTACGACCCGATCTGGTTCCTGCTGATGACGACCGTGGTCACGGCATTGGGGTCCGTGACGCCGCCGGTCGGGGTGCATGTGTTCGTCGTGGCAAGCATCCATCAGGACGTGCCGCTGTCCAAGATCTTCCGCGGCTCCAACATCTTCCTGATCACCTATGTGGTCCTGATAGCCGTCATGATCGCTTTCCCTGACCTGTTCACGGGCATCGTGAAGATCGTCAGGTAATCAAGGAAAACAAAGAATCTTACTTGCTCAAGGAGGAGAAAAACCAATGAAGACTATTATAAAGATACTGCCCATGGCAGCGGCGGCCGCCTTGGCCCTGGGTGCGGCGACGTTCAGTGCCAACGCCGACGAGAAGATCAAGCTCAGCTTCGCCTATTTTGCCTCCGAACAGTCCTATCCCGGCCCGGTCATGACCGAGTGGGTGAAGCGGATCGAGGAAGCGACAAACGGCCAGGTGAGTGTCGACAAATATCCCGACGGGACCCTGCTCAAGCGCGACGAGATGTTCGATGGGGTGCTGAGCGGCGTGGTCGATATCGGCATGTCGTCGATCGCCGATCCCGGCCGGTTCCCGGTTCAATATGGTATCGGCCTGCCTCTCGGGCTGGAGGACGGGCGCATCGCCAGCATCGTGGCCTACGATCTCGTCAACGAGTTCCAGCCCAAGGAACTGGCTGATTTCAAGGTCCTGACCATCATGGCCACCGGCCCGGGCTATCTGCAGACCAGTTCGCCGATGACCAGCCTCGCCGACCTCAAGGGCAAGGAGGTCCGCGGCACCGGCGGCGGCGTCGATGTGCTGCGCAGCCTGGGTGCCGCCCCCGTCGGAATGCCGATCACCGAAGTCCCGCAGGCGCTGCAGACGGGCGTCATCGACGGCTACATGACATCCATCGAGGTCATCAAGGAATTCAAGCTGGCCGAAATGGTCAAGCACGTGACCGAATATCCGATGAACGTCCTGACCTTTGCCGTCGTCATGAACAAGGCGAAGTGGGATTCCCTGCCCAAGAACGTCCAGGATGCGATCGATGCCGTCTCCAGGGACCTCGCGGTGTTCGCCGGCGAGCTTTACGACGAGCGCGCCGAAGAAGCCATCGAATGGGCCAAGAGCGAATACGGGGTGGAGTTCCACCAGCTGGCGGATGAGGAAGCCGCGAAATGGACCGAGGCGACCGCCCCGCTCGTCCAGGCTTGGGTGAAGAAGCAGGAAGCCGCCGGCCTGCCCGCGCAGGACTTCCTCGACCGCCTCGCAGAACTTCGCAAGGAGAATGCGAAGTAACGACCGTGTCCGGTTGGCGTGCGTCGCTCGGTGGCGCACGCCGGCCCCAGGCTCCTTTTCGTGGGGATCGCGATGGAATTGCTGCATGCTTTCAACAACCGTATGTCCAGGTTGCTTCTGGTGTTCTCCGGAATAGCGCTGGTCCTGCTGACGCTCGTGACGACCGCCAACGTGGTGATGCGCCTGGTCTGGGAATCCATCTTCGGTACGATCGAGGTGGTCGGCTGGCTCGCGGTCTGCATCAACGGGCTGGCGCTTGCCTATTCCCAGCAGCGCCGCGAGCATGTGGCGATCACCTTGTTTACCGACAGGCTTTCCTGGCGCGTGCAGCGTAGCCTGGACGCGCTCGGTTATGTGGTTGGTGGACTGTTTGCCGCCGCGACGGCTTGGGGGCTCTGGTTCTTCATCGGCAACATGATCCGCTCGGGTCAGCTGTCGACATCCCTCGGCATCATCTATTGGCCATTCGTGGTCATCCTTCTGATTGGGTTTGCTTCCCTGGTTCTCATCCTGCTCGAGGATTTTCTCGCCGCGATCAGGGAAATATCGGGCAAGACGGCTCCAATCCAAGAAAAACGCAAGCATTAAGAGGTACGATTCAATGGGCAGCTCTCTTCCCCTCTCACAGACACGCCGTGTCGGAAATCTCGTCTTCACCTCCGGTCAGGTCGGTGTGAACCCTGCCACCGGCAAGGTTGCCGAGGGTGACATAGCGGCCCAGACCCGCCAGGTGCTGGAAAATCTCCGGTCGGTGCTTTCGGCTGTCGACCTGACGCTCGACGACGTCGTCAAGACGACGGTCTTCCTGGTGCGCGCGCAGGATTTCGACGAATTCAACTCCGTCTATCGCGAGTTCTTTTCCGAGCCCTTGCCGGCCAGGTCCACCGTGTCGGTCGAACTGGTTTCGCCTGAACTCCTCATCGAGATCGAGGCCGTCGCGCAGGTTGCTGGAGGGGAGAAATGAATATGAGAATGACACCGCAAGGCAATGAGAACCTGCCCGAGCATTGGGTGGAATCCGATGCCAAGGAGCGGGGTGACATCATCGTCCAGGCGATGGCCGAGGGAGGGGTGGACTACCTGTTCTTCACCTCCGGCTCCGACATCATGTTCTACCAGGAATCCATTGCCCGCGCCGAAAAGCTCGGCCTGCGGGCGCCGAAACTGATCTCGGTGGCGCATGAGCTCACCAGCATGTCGGCCGCGATCGGCTATTGCCAGGCCAGCGGCCGGCCGGCCGCGACCGCAGCCCATGTCGATGTCGGCACCCAGGCCTATGGCGCCGGCATCCACAACGCCTCGCGCGGCGAGATCCCCGTCCTGATAACAGCCGGTTGTCCGCCGACGGCTTATCCCGGCACCATGCGCGGCGACCGTGATGGCGGCCATTTCTGGACCCAGCAGACCTACGACCAGAACGGCATCGTGCGGCAATATATGAAGTGGGACCACCGCCTCGACTATCAGGACAACCCCGGCGTGGTCATCAGCCGGGCGCTGCAGATGGCCCAGACCGCGCCCCAGGGGCCGGTCTATCTGAGCCTGCCGCGCGAGATCCCGATGATGGACGCGGCCGAGACCAAATACCCCACCGCCAGCCAGCTCGGAATCGCGGCCGAACCCGCCCCCGACCCGGATGCGCTGGAGCAGCTTGCCCAGGCGCTGGTGGCGGCGCGAAAGCCGATGATGGTCGTCAGCCGCTCGGGAAAAGAGCCCGGTACCGTGCCTGATCTGGTCTCGCTTTGCGAGACGCTCGGCATGGGCGTCGTGGAGGGGAATTTCCAGGCCTATCTGTGCATGCCGATGACCCATCCCCTGTATCTCGGCAAAGCCGGGCTTGCGGAGGCTGACGTCGTGTTCGCGCTCGATGCCGGTGGCGTGGCCTGGATTCCGGGGCCGAACGCGCCGACGTCGGATGCCAAGATATTCGTGGCAAGCCCGGACCCGGTCGTGTCGTGGATACCCACATTGGAACTGCACGCCACGCGCAGGATCACCGCGGGCGCGAGCGTGACGCTGCGATTGCTGCGCGAGCGTGTCGAGGCGATCATCACCGCGCAGCAACGCGCCAAGGGTGCTGAAAGGCTGCAGGCATATCGGCAAGCCAAGGCGGAGCGGACCGAACGCTTGACGGCTGAGGCCCTGGCCTGCTCGACGAGCAAGCCGATCGACGTGCGCTGGGCGAGCCATTGTATCGGCGAGGTCCTCGACGAGAATTGCCTTTTGATGGACACGACGATCACCACGCCGCTACTGCCCTATCTGAAGCTGACCCGCCCGGGAAGCTTCATCCACAATCCGAGTACGGCCGGGGGCTGGGGCTCGGGCGCTGCCTTCGGCGCCAAGCTTGCACAGCCGGAGCGGGATGTCATTCTCACCACCGGTGACGGTTTCTACATGTATGATGTGCCCTCGGTGGCCCTGTCTGCCGCAAGGCGCTACGGGGCTCCCTATATGGCGATCGTCATCCAGAACTCGAGCTACAACACCGGCACCGAGGAAGTCGATCACTACTACCGCGACGGCTATGCGGCCAAGGCGGGCTATGAGGGCGGCTACCTGGACCCGACGGTGGACTTTGCGAAAGAGGCTGCGGCCGCAGGCGCATTCGGCAAGAATGTCGATGACCCGGCCAGCCTGATGTCGGCGCTACGCGAAGGCCTCGACCAAATCCGCCAGGGCACGCCGGCTGTCATTGCGATCCGTGTGCCGAAACTGTCGACCTGAGGTCTGTCTGCTCCTGCGGGCCACCGGTGAAGCGGGATGACCTTCCTTGCATCGTCATCCTGCTTGCCCTTGTCGGAGCGGGTTTTCCGGAAACCGCCTCTCCCACTTTTCGGAAGCCTGCTCCGGCAGCGGTGCGGATGTCCCATGGCAAATGGCCGCACCGTACAATTCTGGAAGGGTCGTAGTCCGCTCCCGCGTCAGGCTGCCTTGGGCTTGCGGCCGCGTCTGGCGGGAGCTTTTTCAGCTTCCGGCGAAGCAGCGGCCGGCTTGCGCCCCAGACCCATCTCCTTTGCCAATGTCGAGCGCGCGGCCGCATAAGCCGGCGCAACCATCGGATAGTCGCGTGGGAGGTTCCATTTCTCCCGGTATTCTTCGGGAGTCATGCCATGATGGGTCATCAGGTGTCGCTTCAGCGACTTGAATTTTTTCCCGTCCTCCAGGCAGATGATATAATTGTCGGTCACCGACTTCTTGACCGAGGTCGCCGGCTTCTGCTGTTCCTCGACCGGCTGGGCAGGACCTGAAAGATTGACGAGTGCGGTATTCACACGATCGATCAATGCCGGGAGTTCAGCAACGGGCACCGCATTGTTCGAAACGTAAGCCGACACGATATCTGCTGTGAGTGT
The DNA here is from genome assembly GCA_049646905.1 of Pseudaminobacter sp. Taxonomy (GTDB): domain Bacteria; phylum Pseudomonadota; class Alphaproteobacteria; order Rhizobiales; family Rhizobiaceae; genus Pseudaminobacter. The sequence goes on from JBARWP010000684.1 coordinate 6,426, forward strand.
CAGGGTGGGAGAGGTCGGGTTTTCTTTTGAGTTCGAATTCTCGATTTCCATTGCTTATTCCTCGCAATCAACCCCTGGCGCAGATGTATTTGAAATAGCGCGATCTATCAATCACAGGCTGTTATGGTGTTGAAAATTCTGCCGGGTGCGCAGCCGATTGCGTCATGAGCCCCTGTTGGTCTGCCGGCGTACATTCGGGAATGCCAGCACTTTCGCGACCCGGGGCGGGCGCTTGAATTGCTCGACCGCGACGGCCTCGATTATGAGATCGAGCGCCTCGCGCGCCTTGATGCTGACTTCATCGTCGCCGTGAAGTTGATGATAGGCTCGCTCCAGAAGCAGTCGAGCAGCGGAAAAATCACTGTCCATGTGGATCCTCGGGGAAACGCCGCCCGTGCCCATTATCTAGGAGCAGGGGATGGCCAAAGCCTCACTTTTTATGCGCGGATTTGATTCAAAGTTGCGCCGATCATCGATCGGAACGCTTTGGTATTTTCCGCCGTTGTGCCACGGTGCCGGGCATGGTGATCTCTCTTGAGAGACAGGCCACGCGGCGGCTTCGGTATGGGTGGTGGAAATGGCGATGATCGTGAAAGAAATGAGCCGGCAGGAGTGTATTTCCGTCCTGGCGGCATCCCGTGTTGCGCATCTGGCCTGTTCGAAGGAAGGCCAGCCTTATGTCATACCGATCTACTATGCGTTTGCCGATGAATGCCTCTACAGTTTTTCGATGCCGGGCCAGAAGATCGACTGGATGCGCGAGAACCCGCTGGTTTGCGCGCAGATCGACGAATTCGGGTCCAGCCGGGGCTGGCGCAGCGTGATCGTCTACGGCCATTATGAGGAACTGCCGGACCGCATCGGATGGAAACGCGAGCGTGACCACGCCTGGTCGCTGCTCGAAAAGCATGCCAACTGGTGGGAGCCCGGCGGGCTGAAGCCTATCCCGCAGCCGGTTGCAACCGCATCGACGCATCTGTTCTATCGCATCAGGATCACGAGCCTGAGCGGGCGGCAGGCTATCGAGGAGGAGCCTTGATGACGCGGGAGAAGAATGCCCCCTTGATCGATGTCAAGCTTCTGGAGCTTCTGGCCTGCCCGCTGACCAAGGGGCCGCTGGTCTGGGACGAGAACCGCCAGGAACTGGTGTCGCGGTTGGCGCGGCTCGCCTATCCGGTACGTGACGGCATACCGGTCATGCTGCCGTCCGAGGCGCGGACGATCGAACTGGACGACGACGAGAAGAAATAGCCTCCGTTTGCAGAACCGGCCCTGCTGCAAGGAACGAGGCCCTGTTCCCTTGAAGGCTTCCGGCCGCACGCATCTTGCCGCTAAAGCACGTCGCGATCCTTCATATTCGCTTTTCGCGCTTTCTTTGTTTTGCGCATGTCCTTTTCCCGAAACTGGTTCCCACTTTCGGGAGACATGCCCTACTGAAAATTACGGCCCTTGGGCATGACGCTGCGGACTTCGCGCGCCAGGCTCTCAGGGGAACGGCCGTGGTTGCCGTCCTGTCTTGCGGAATGGGCAGGTCGCGTCATCCGGGCTTCTTCGGAAAGTGCCGCCAGCCATGGCGTCAAATCCTCGATCCTGTCGGCAACGATGTGGACGACGCCGGATTCCGACTGCAGCTTGCCGCTGACGCGCACAAAGCGCGAGCCCATGATGACCGGCCGGAACCGGTCGAACACTCTTGACCAGACGATGACATTGGCGATGGCTTTCTCGTCCTCGAGGGTGAGGAAGATGGCCTTGCCGTTTCCGGGGCGCTGGCGCACCAGCACCAGGCCGGCGACGCAGACACGCCGTCCGTCCGGGACATTCGGCAGTCGCCAGTTCGGCGTGATGCCGGCCGCGTCGAGCCTTTCGCGCAGGAAGGACACTGGGTGTGCCTTCAGCGAAAGGCCGAGCGAGCGGTAGTCCTGGATCACATGCTCGCCGAGCGGCATTGCGG
>JBARWP010000685.1:0-8224 GCA_049646905.1 Pseudaminobacter sp.
GCCGAAGCCGCTCCTGGTGACGTCCGTACGCGACATCCTGCAGGAACATGCCAAGCCGGGGCGCAATGAGGAGACGGTCGGCCTTCTCAACCGGTATTTCGATCTGGTGATGGTTCACGCCGACCCGGAATTCGCAACCCTCGATGAGACCTTCCCGCTGGCCTCGTCCATCAGTTGCGAGGTGGCCTATACCGGATTGGTGGCCGCACCTGTCCCGCCGCCGCCCGAGCAGCGTTTCGATGTCCTGATTTCTGCCGGGGGCGGGGCGGCCGGTCGCGATCTGGTGAAATCGGCGGTTGCCGCCGCCCGAATGGTTCCGGAGGCAGGCAACTGGGCTCTGGTCACCGGCCCCAACCTGTCCCAGCCCGAATTCGATGCGGCCACGCAGGAAGCGCCGCCGGGCTTGTCCGTATTCAAGTTTCGAAAGGATTTCGCCAGCCTGCTGGCGGGCGCACGCCTGTCTGTCTCCCAGGCGGGCTACAACACGGTTTGCGATATCCTGCGGGGCGGTTGCCGCTCCCTGCTCATTCCCTTCGCCGCCGGCGGCGAGACCGAGCAGACGTTTCGGGCAACCCGGCTGGAACGACTGGGCCTTGCCGGCGTGCTGAGCGAAAGCGAGCTTACGCCTGACAGGTTGGCCGCGGCGATCACCGGCGGCCTGGCGGCGCGCCGCCCACCGGCCCATGGCCTTGATCTGGAAGGTGCATCTCGATCGGCAACGCTCCTGCGCGAGCGGCTTAGGGCACGATCCCGAAAAGTTGCAGACTTTTCGGACAAGATCATGCCTCAAAGATAAGGCTTAGAGAGAGATGGCGATTCAAAGTTATATAGTCCTAAGGATTACACCGCCCCGATCAGCATGAAGCGCGTGTAGTTCTTCAGCGGCAGCGCACCTGAAAAGCGCACCTCCTTCAGCCCGGCCATCTTCTCGAAGGCCTCGGCCGAGGCCACGCAATTGATATGGGTCGGTTCGCTGAAATAGTCGTTGGATTGCAGCAGCACGCGCGTGCCTTCCGGGACAAGGGCGAGCCAGCCCGGCAGGTCTTCTATGTGCTCGCAACTGGTGTTGATCACCAGGTCTGGCTGTGCGCCGGCATAGTCGAGCCCGTACATGTCGCCGGTCAGCGCGGTGAACCTGTCTCCGGCTGGCGCATTGAGCGTCCTTGCGACCGGTGCCACGCCGGGATCGATGTCGATGCTGTCGATGGCGGCGATGTCGAACCTTGCATCGTCGAACAGCATCGCAGCCAGCACGCCATACCATCCGCCGACGATCCACACGTGCCCGAGGCGGCCGCCGCAGCTCTCGAACAACCGGTCGCGAGCCCACATCTTGCAGGCGACCTGCTTGTGGTTGAACGCGGTCGAGATATCGGCATCGGGGTGCTCGGCGATGATGCGTGCCAGCCTGCCGACCAGCGGGTTGCCGGCATAGCCGGCTATCCCTCGCGTGAGGTCGAATGCGCGCTCGCGCCAGTCGATGCCGGGGCCGCCCGGCCGGGTAGCATCCATCATATGCGTGTTGTATGTTGAGATACAGGGCGACACAACACACCGTCTTTGTGCGGTGTATCTTCATGGATCGAAGTATGTTGGAAGCCGCTTCGCCATTGATCGGCTTGGAAGACGGCCTTCCGCATCTGTCGGGACCGTCCGCGGTGATACGTCAGGTCCTGGCCGCCCATTTCGTCCGAGACTGTGCGCATGTGGTCGAGATCGGCGGCCATGTCCGGCCGATAACGTCCTATCTGACGCACACGCCGTCTTCCGTGCTCTCCATAGATCCGAAGACGCCCGCTTTCGAAGCAGAACACCTCAACGGCCAGCCTTGCCAGGTTCGCCATGTTCCCAGGAAATTCCAGGAGATCGAATATGATTACCCTGCTGGAAGCTATGGGCTGGTCCTGCTCGGTTATTCGCTGAAGCCATTCGGTCGGCACGAGCCGCTCGGCCGGCTGTTCTTTTCGCTGATCGACAATGCCCGTGTCGTGGTGGTGGAATATGCACCGGCGCTGGAGCGCGCCTCCTCGCAGATCCCGGCCATCCTCGGTCGGCCGAATATCACCGTTCACTGCCGTTTCGAGTTCGTGCTGGATGACGAGGCGATTGCCGGGTCACCATTTGCCAAGAGGCTTTTTTACGTCCTGCATCCTTTCACCTGAACCGCCTGCGCCCGCCCATGGAAAAGAGTCTTGCTCGCTATATCTGGTTGCATACTTGGCGGCAGCAGCTCTGGATACTCGCGATCGTCGCCCTGTCGATGATCCCCTATTTCCTGTCGTTCGATCTGCCGAAGCTGATCGTCAACGGACCGATCCAGGGGCAGGGCTTCGAGACAGCGGGCGCCACGCAGCTTTTCATGAATGTCGAGTTCACCCTGCCGCTGCTGGGCCGCATAACGCTGTTTGAAGGGTTCCAACTTAACCGCCAGGAAACGCTCTTTGCGCTCAGCCTCGTATTCCTGTTCCTGGTCGTGGTGAACGGCCTCTTCAAATTCTACATCAACACCTACAAGGGACGTCTTGGCGAGCGGATGCTGCGGCGCATCCGGTTCTACCTCGTCGATCGCGTCCTGCGGTTTCCGCCGCATCACTTCAAGCGCGTGAAGCAGGCCGAGATCGCGACCATGGTCAAGGACGAGGTGGAGCCGCTGGGCGGCTTCATCGGTGACGCATTCGTGCAGCCGGCGCTGCTTGGCGGCCAGGCGCTGACCGCCATGGTCTTCATCATGATCCAGAATTTCTGGCTCGGCATGATCGCGGCCGTGATCGTCTGCATCCAGATCGTCCTCATCCCGAGAATGCGCCGCAGGCTGCTGATCCTGGGGCGCGAAAGACAACTGACGGCGCGGGCGCTTTCCGGCCGGGTGGGCGAGATCGTGGACGGGATCGGGACGATCCATATCCACGACACCTCCAACTATGAGCGTGCGGATATCGCCGCACGGCTCGGCCGAATCTTCAAGATCCGCTACGACCTTTACCAGTGGAAGTTCCTGGTGAAGTTCATCAATAATTTCCTGGCCCAGATCACGCCGTTCCTTTTCTATCTGATCGGCGGTTACTTGGCCTTGCATGGCAGGCTCGACATCGGCCAACTCGTGGCGGTCATCGCCGCCTACAAGGACCTTCCCGGCCCGTTGAAGGAACTGATCGACTGGGACCAGATCCGCCAGGACGTCCAGATCAAATATGCTCAGGTTGTCGAGCAGTTCAGCGTCGACCGTCTGGTCGAGCCGCAGATCCAGGCGGTGACCCTCGAACCGGCGGCTCCCTTGAGCGGTGCACTGGCGGCGGCCAATCTGTCGCTGAGCGACGACAGCGGCGCCACATTCCTCGACCGCGTGTCCTTCGAGATCAAGCCGGGAGAAACCATCGCCATCGTAAGCACCGGCACGGGTGGTGCCGAGGCACTGGCCGAAGCCTTTGCACGGCTGAACTGGCCCGAAAGCGGCAAGGTCGTGGCCGGCAGCGTCGATCTGCTCGAACTGCCGGAGTCGGTGACCGGGCGGCGGATATCCTATGCATCGTCCGATGTCTTCCTGACCCAGGGCAGCCTTCGCGACAACCTGCTCTACGGCCTGAAGCATGCACCGCTGACAAACGTGACCTATGAGGGGGCCGATGCCGAGCGCCGCCGCTGGGACATCGAGGAGGCCCGCCGGGCCGGCAATCCCGATTTCGACCTGCGCAGCGACTGGATCGACTATGCCGCGGCAGGTGTGAGCGGCCCCCAGGACCTGTTTGGTGCCGTTCGGCATGTGCTCGACGCCGTCTTCCTGTCCCAGGACATCCTCGATCTCGGCTTGCGCTCGCCGGTGGACCCGGTTCGTCACAAGGCGCTCATCGAGCGTGTCGTAGACTTGCGGCTGGCGCTACGGGCCAAGCTGGAGGACGAAGATCTGAGTGACCTCGTCGTTCCCTTCGAGCCGGGGACCTATAACAGGGAGGCCAGTATCGGGGAGAACCTGCTTTTTGGAGCCGCCACTGGGCCGGAACTGGCCGACCGGGCCCTTGCCGCCAACCCCTATTTCGCTTCCGTGCTTGCACAAGCCGGCCTCGACCGCACGCTCTACGAGATGGGCATGGGGATCGCCGACCAGGCGATCGAACTGTTCAGTGACCTGCCGCCGGACCATCCCTTCTTCCAGCAACTGGCTTTCATGACCGCTGAGGAGATTCCGGCCTATCAGGCATTGCTGCAGAAGCTCAACGGGCGACCCTATGATGCCGTGTCGGAAGAGGATCGTGCTGCCATCACGGCGCTCAGCTTCGCCTATATCGAGCCACGCCATCGTTTCGGCTTCCTGACCGATGATCTGATGGTCAAGATCGTGGAGGCGCGCAACCGCTTCTACGCCGGCCTTCCGGCGGCGTTGAAAGAGGCCATCGAGCCCTATGATCCGACACGCTACATCGTTGCGGCGACGGTCATGGACAATGTCCTCTTCGGGCGCGTCCGGCACAACCATCCCGAGGGTCCCGAACGCATCCGCACGATCGTGTTCAGCATATTGGAGGAAATCGGGCTCGATAACGAGGTTCTGGACGTCGGGCTTGATTTCAATGTCGGCGTGGGAGGCCGGCGCCTGACGGGCGCGCAGCGCCAGAAGCTCGACGTGGCGCGGGCACTGCTCAAGCGTGCCGATTATCTCATTCTCAACCGGCCGCTGCTGGCGCTCGACCAGCGCGCGCAGGATCAGATCCTGCGCAACGTACTGGAGGAGGTGCGCCGCGATGGTCGCGAACCGGCCGTCATGTGGGTTCTCGGCAATCCGTCGATGGCGGCGATGTTCGATCGCGTCCTGGCGTTCGATGCCGGCCAACTGGTCGGCGACGGCACCTATGAGGCGCTTCACCAGAAAAACAGTGTCTTCCGGTCGATGGTGTCTTGATGGCCGGGTAAAACAGCGAGGCTTGGGACCATGCTGCTCAAGGATGAAGTGGGAATGTTGCGGCGCGTACCGCTGTTTGCGGGCGTCGAGCCGTCGAAATTGAAGCTGCTGGCCTTCACATCCGACAGGGTGAGCTACAGCGCCGGCCAGATCCTGTTCAATCAGGGAGACGAGGGCGACGCCGCCTATGTGATCTTGTCGGGCACTGCCGACATATTGGTGGATTCAGCTGCAGGGCCGATAAAGGTCGCCGAAGCCGAGCCCAATTCGATCGTCGGCGAGATAGCCATCTTGTGCGATGTCTCGCGCACCGCGACGGTCAAGGCGACCGACCAGCTCGAGGCCTTGCGGATACGCAAGGATCATTTCTTGCGACTGCTGAAGGAGTTTCCGGAAATGACCATCGAGATCCTGCGTGTCCTGGCTGATCGGCTCAGCCACACCACCGCGGATCTCATCGTTGCCCGCGGCGGCCGGTCCTGAATTTGCGGTAAAGTTCATGCAACCATCCGTTCATGCAGGCCTTATGCATTCGAAAGGCGGGATTGCATGTCCTGCCCGACCAAGGCAGTTTGAATAGGTGATCACAAGGCACCCGCCCCGGCGGAGGTAGGATGGAAGACCCTGTCTTTCAGGTCAGGTTCTGGGGCGTGCGCGGCAGCGTACCGGTTTCCCGCCCCGAGACGGCACGCTACGGCGGCAATACTGCGTGTGTCGAAATGCGGTGCGGCCGCCACATCCTTCTGTTCGACGCCGGTTCGGGCATCCACCCGGCGGGCCGGGTGCTGAAAGGCAACGCCCGCGACATCGACCTGTTCTTCACCCATTGCCACTACGACCACATCATAGGCTTTCCGTTTTTTTCCCCGCTCTACGATCGGCATGTCCGGCTCACGGTCTGGTCGGGTCATCTCGCCGGGGAAATGACGACCCAGCAGATGATCGAGAAATTCATGCGGCCGCCGTGGTTTCCCGCAAGGCTGGATGTTTGCAGGGCAAATCTCGCCTTTCGGGATTTTACCTCCGGCGATGTGCTGCGTCCGCGCAGCGGCGTGACGATCCGAACCGCCAGCCTGCTTCATCCGGGCGGCTGCATCGGCTATCGCGTCGAATGGGGCGGTAGGGTCGTGGCGCTCGTCACCGACACCGAGCATATACCGGGAGAGCTTGAGCCGGCCATCGTCGCGCTGATCGCGGATGCCGATCTGGTGATCTACGATTGCAACTACACCGAAGAGGAAATGCCACTGCGCAAGGGCTTCGGCCACTCCACCTGGCAGCAGGGCGTCAGGCTGTGCGAGGCTGCTGGAGCCCGCGGGCTTGCGATCTTTCATCACGATCCAGGCCGGACGGATACCGAGCTTGCAGCCATGGAACGGCAGGCGAAACAGGCGTTTGCCGGCGCTTTCGCCGCGCATGACGGCCAGATGGTCGAATTCTCACGCCGGACCGGCATCCGGAGCAGCGTCGCTTCCACCCCGCTCAATGCCGATGATATCGCGGACTGAACGCCATTCGCAGGCGCCGTGCCGCGAAGCGACCTCGAACAGGCGCTCAAGGAAGTTCCAGGCTGCCTCGTCGTGCACCAGATGGTGAAGGAGGAGGCCGATCTCGCCGCCGCTACTCTCGAAAGCATGCTGGAGTTGCCCGACAATGGCCTGCACCAGCAGGGAATGGTCATGGCAGCCGCGCGTGCCGTGCCAATCCATAAGGTCGATCGTGCTGTTGAGCATCCGGATCGGTGCGGGCTTCGCCGGACCGTAGACGGAGAGAGCCTTGAATCCGATCGAGTCCAGATCGGCCAGCAGCCCGGCATCGATCCTGTTCCAGGGCGGAACCAGCATCGGCACAAGGCGCTGCCCGAACAGTGACTGCATGCGCGCAAGGGCGGCAGTCAGCTCGGCGAGGATGGTCTGGCGTGGGCGGTGAGGCCCAAGCTCCTGCTTTTTCTCATTTGCCGGCGCATGGTTCTCATGCGACCAGCCATGAGCGGCCACCGACATATGAGGCTCGCTCGCCAGCCGACGGGCAAGCGCTTCGCCGGTGCGCGCGGGGATCACGGCAAGTACCGTTGGTATGTCGAATGTACCGGTCAGGTGGATCAACCGATCGAGATTTGCGGTGGGTTCGACCGCATCGTCATCTCTCAGCCAGAAAGTTGCGGTGCGGCCGGCATGGCTCCAGTGGGCGAGTTCTTCCGATAAGGGCTGCCAGACCGGGTCGCGAGACATCAGGCCGGCACCTTCGGCAGTATCGCGGCAAGGCGTGTGGCGGCAGCTTCCAGCGAGCGTTCGTCCGCAACGAAACGACGCGCCGCTTCAGCCATCCATTGCCGCTCCGCATCGTCCGTCAACAGCCTTGCGATGGCGGCAGCGAAGGCGGCGACATCGCCGGCAGGCGTCAGAAGGCCGGTGATGCCGTCACGCACCACTTCCGGCACGCCGGCTACGTGTTGTGCGACAACCGGCAGGCCAGCCGCCTGGGCCTCAAGATAGGCGAGGCCGTAGGCCTCGCCGCAGCCCGGCCAGACATAGATATCCGCTTCGACAAGGGCGGCGGGCACGTCTTCCGGCTCGCAGGCGCCCCGCCAATCGATACATTCACCTGGCAACCCTGCGAATTCAGCCATTACGTCCGCGCGACAGGGGCCGTCGCCGATGATCGATAGCGTCCACGGCAGGTGCGCTATGCGTTCGAGCGCCTGTGCGAGCATCCTGTAGCTGTCGAGCTTGTCGCCGGGTCGCATCATGGCAACGGTGATGAGGTGTGAGCCTCGACCCACTGGCCTTGTCGCAGGAAAGCGCGATGTGTCGATGAAGGGCGGCAGCATCGCGAAGGTGGCATGGGGTGCGATTGCCAGCAGCCCGTCATGGTCGCGGTGGGTGAAGCAGATGTTGAGCACAGCTTGCCTCACAGCATCCGCTACCTGCGCCTGCGCCTCGGCCGAGGCACCGATATTGCGGCGGGTGGAGTAGGAAGCTTCGGCCGTGACATAGGGAATGGCGAACTTGGCAACCAGTTGCGGGCCGATGAGGTCGGGCGCCTTGTAATAGGGATGGTAGCAGAACCAGAGATCGGGCCTGCCGTCTCTTGCCCAGCATGTGGACAACCGCGCGATCTCGCTTTCGGCCTCGCTCCTCGTGGTGGCAAGCCATTCGGCCGAGGGTTGAACTGCATGGCTGCGCATCTCGGAGACTATTTCCACGCGGTGCCCGGCACGCTCCAGCGCTGTCACCAGCAGGCGCGCCATTTCCCGTTCCCCCGAGGGAACGGGATGGCCCGGCGGCTTCATCGGCGCATAGAAGGCGATCTGCATTGGCAAAACCCTAT
>JBARWP010000686.1:0-21613 GCA_049646905.1 Pseudaminobacter sp.
ATCTCGGAAGCCACTTTCAGGATGGTCTTGGCCCGCTGGTCGAGGCTGCGAGTAATCCATGTGGCGTTCTGGAGGCATTCGGCCAGAAAGCTCCTTTCCTCCTGGTTCCTCGTGCCACCCGAAACCTCGGAGAAATAGACCTGGTCGACCAGCACGCGCGGCAAGGCGTCCGCGTTGAGTTCGACCGTCCAACTCCCGTCGGCAGCGGGGCGTACTTCGATATCTGGGACGATCGTATCGCTGCTGCCGTTGGAAAATGCCAGCCCGGGCCGTGGATCGAGGCGCCGGATTTCTTCCGCCATATCGACCAGGTCTTCCTCATCGACCTGGCACAGCCGCTTCAACGCCTGGAAATCCCGCCGCGCGAGCAGATCGAGATTCTGCACCAGCACCTGCATGGCCGGATCGAGCCGATCGCGGCGGGCAAGCTGCAAGGCAAGGCACTCGGCCAGATCGCGTGCGAACAGGCCGGGCGGATCGAACGCCTGGCAAACCGATAAGACGCGCAGGACCGTATTCTTCTCCACGCCAAGCCGGATGGCCGTCTCGGCAAGCTCGGCGCGCAGATAGCCTGCCTCGTCCAGCGCATCGGCGAGATCATGCGCGATCAGGCGATCCCGTGGGTCGGTAAAGGCAAAGGCGATCTGCTCGGCAACCACGTCGCGAAGCGTGGCTGCTGCCGCAGCCATGTCGTCCATGTCGAAATCCGACGAGCCGGTGCTGCCGCTTCCGCTCGCTGATTTCCACTGCGCGGCAAGATCGGGACCGAGCGCCTGCTGGACGCCGGGGTCGTCGGGGAAGACATTCTCGAGCGATGCGTCGAGTTTTTCGGAGATGGATGCGGAACTCCAGTCGGCTTCCGCCTCGCCCGCAGTGTCGCCCGTATCTTCTGCCCTCGGCGTGTTCGGCGGCTGGAGATCGATGCCTTCGTCGCGCGGTTCGGCGCGCGCCAGCAGTGGGTTGCGCTCGATCTCGTCATCGATGAAGCGCTCCAGCTCCAGATGGGTCATCTGGAGCAGCTTGATCGACTGCAGCAGTTGCGGTGTCATCACCAGCGACTGCGACTGCTTGAGCTGCAGCTTGGCCGCAAGCGCCATTACGAACCCTTCTCACGCCGCGACAGGCGATGCGCCGTCACTGGCGCGCATAGCAACTGGCCCGGCTTTTGCTTGTCAAGTGAGATTGGCGATTTTTCGGCCGCCCTGGGCGGCCATCAGCCGACTTAGAGCGTGAAGCCTTCGCCGAGGTAAAGCCGGCGCACGTCCTGGTCGCCGACGATTTCGGCCGCCGATCCATGCTTCAGGATTTCTCCGGCATGGATGATATAGGCGCGGTCGATCAGCCCCAGGGTTTCGCGGACATTGTGATCGGTGATGAGAACGCCGATGCCGCGCTTGGTCAGGTGGCGGACAAGCTGCTGGATATCGGAAACGGCAATCGGATCGACCCCCGCGAAGGGTTCGTCGAGCAGCATGTAGCTTGGCCGGCTTGCCAGTGCGCGGGCGATCTCCAGCCTGCGCCGTTCGCCGCCGGAAAGCGACATGGAGGGCGCCTTGCGCAGATGGGCGATATGGAACTCGTCGAGGAGCGCATCGAGGTTGCGCTCGCGCTCCTTGCGACTGCTTTCCACGACCTCCAACACCGCTCTGATGTTGTTTTCGACCGTCAGCCCGCGAAATATCGAGGCTTCCTGCGGCAGATAGCCGACGCCCAGGCGGGCGCGGCGATACATCGGCATGGCCGTGACGTTGAAGCCGTCGATCTCGATCGTGCCCTGGTCCACCGGAACGAGGCCGGTCACCATGTAGAAGCAGGTGGTCTTGCCGGCGCCGTTGGGCCCGAGAAGACCGACCGCCTCGCCTGCACGCACTCCCAACGACACGCCGTTGACGACCGTGCGGCCCTTGTAGGCCTTCGTCAGGCCGCGGGCGATGAGGGTTCCCTTGAAATTCGAGGCATCCCTGCGCAAAGCGGGCGCCGCCGGCCGAGGCCGAAGACGCTCCGTCAGCCGTGACAGGAGCGAGGCGCGTTGTGACATTACTGATTCTGCGTTGCTGTTCCCGGCGTGATCGACATCATGACCCGCCCGCTGCCGCTCTCGCCCTTCTTGCAGCCGTCGACCTTGGCCTCGCCCGTCTTCATCTGCACGGTCAGCTTGCAGCCGACCAGCACATTCGAGCCTTCCGAAAGCACCACTTCCTTGCCTGACAGGACCAGGACCTCAGTCTTCATGTCGAACGTTCCGCGGTCGCCGGTTGCAACCTGCGCGTTGGATTTGACATAGACCTTGCCGTCCACTTCCAGCCTGTCGATATTGGCCGAGCCGGTTGCCGCCGAGCCGCCGTCCTTGACGTAATAGACGGTCATCTTGCCGGATTTCAGCAATGTGGGCCCCTGGACCACGCTGACATTGCCGGTGAAGATCGCCACATTCTCGGCTTCGCGGACTTCGAGCTTGTCGCTTTCGATCTGGATTGGCTCCTTGCCCGAAAGGCTGAGACCGGTAAGCCGACCTTGGGCGCTTTCCTGTGCGGAGGCTCCCGGCACCGCCGAGACCATGATGCCAAGTCCCAGTGCCGCCACGAGCGGCCATTGTCCTCTATTGCACAACATCCTGGTCTCCGCTTGTATTCTGCGCCGTCTTCAGGCGACGCGGATCAATGTTCATGCGCACCCGATTCTCGAATATCATGACCTTGCCGTTTTCCAGAATGGTCATTGAATCCGAGGTCACCTCAGCACCCTTGAGTTGAATATCGACGGCCTCATCGGTTTTCATGCCACCTTCGCCGATATCCAGATAAGCTGATTTGAATTTCGCCACCATACCGTCGGAAGTGGTAATGGTCATGGCGCTATTGATATCGAGGGTGTTCTTGTCGCGATCATAGACGCCGCTCGGCGCTATCACGGCCGCCCAATTGTCCTTGTCGACCGGAAGCTTGGCGTTGATCCCCTCAAGCTCGACGATGCCTTCGTTCTGGAAGTCCTGGATCGCCCGTGCGGCGGTCATGTTGTAGGGGCGATTGTCCTTGGTGAAGCCGTCGAGCTTCGGATTGGCCATGACGAGCTTGCCGTCGGAATAGGCGGCGCCATCCGCGCTGACCGACACGGTTTTGGGAGTGGCCAGATATGAATAGCCCACAAAACCCGCAGCCATGGCCAGTGCCAGGACCGGCAGGGCCGTCTTGAGGAGCCTGACCTTCCGGGAATGCCGTTCCGCGCGCTTGAACGCCAGCGACTGGCTTGCCGCTTGCCTTTCGGGTGCAGACAGGCTGCTGGTCAGTTCAGTCGGTCGCGCCAACTCAAATGCCTTTTCGTTTCAGTATCGATTGCGGATCAATCAACGGTCGTTTCGCCCTTCGGTCCGGGCGTGCATCAAACGCTTGAAAACCACAAAATTGTGGCGATTCGAACCAGATCAACTCCAACTCAATCGAAACAGGAATAGCTTCGCACGCGGTAAATATTGGTAGGTTCGAGCCGAATACCAGCCCCACGTGCTATTCCGTCACGGCAGTGCGATGCCATCAGCCGCGCCTGATCGTTTCCTGTTCCTGTTCACCCGCGAAGAACGTTGCGTAGAAAATGGCTCCGCGATCGACAGATAATGTCGCCAAAACCCCTTTCATCGCTCCCCTTGTCCTCAATATGGTTACTTTTCGGTGAAAAGTCAGCCCCACGAGGCCAATGACAGGGCTTGGCACGAGCGGGCAATGACGAAAGCGGTAGCCCTTGCCGGGTGCTTGCTTTAGGTTCTGACGTGATACGCGGTTGCGGGTGCAATTGCCTGGACCCGGATTTGCCCTGGCAGACTTGCATTGTCGTTTTTTGCCGAATACGAGGCAGGCATGGTTTCGAGAGCAGACGATCTGATCGACCGCCGCAATCTGCGGCGCAAGCTCACCTTCTGGCGCATTGCCGCAATCGTCGTTGCAGCGATTGGCATCGCGGCCGCTTCCGCATGGATCTATGGCAATGAGTTGGGCGGTACGGCCGCGGCCCATATAGCCAAGGTCAAGATCGAAGGAACGATCACCGAGGACGAGGAACTTATCGAACGCCTCGATAAGATTGGAGAATCCTCCGCCGTCAAGGGCGTCATCCTGTCGATCGACTCACCTGGCGGCACCACAGCCGGCGGCGAGGCGATTTTTGATGCTGTGCGCAAGCTTGCCGCGCAAAAGCCGGTCGTGGCCCAGGTTGGAACCCTGGCGGCATCGGCAGGTTACATGATTGCTACTGCCAGCGACCATATTGTGGCGCGCAAATCCTCGATCGTCGGCTCCATAGGCGTCTTGGTGCAATTTCCGGACGTCACCGGCCTCATGGACAAGCTTGGCGTGAAGCTGGAAGAGGTCAAGTCCTCCCCGCTCAAGGCCGAGCCTTCGCCGTTCAACCCGACCAATGACGAAGAGCGCGCCATGATCCGCTCGATGATCCTCGACAGCTATGACTGGTTCGTCGGTCTCGTGGAGGAACGCCGGCCGCTAAGCCGTGCCGAGGCGCTCGCGCTTGCTGATGGGTCGGTTTTCACGGGCCGGCAGGCTCTGGAGAAGAAGCTGGTCGACGGGCTGGGCGGCGAGTCTGAGGCGGTGAAATGGCTTTCGGGCAAAGGTGTCGCAGCCGACCTGAAAGTGGTGGAATGGAAAGCCAAGGGCGGCAGGAGCAGCCTGTTTTTCGGCAGCTCGATGATGGAGGCTGTCGCGCGCATGCTCGGTCTGCCGGATCGCAGCGGCGATTTCATGCGCGAGATCGGTGCCGACCGCTTGTTCCTTGACGGTCTCGTGTCGGTCTGGCACCCTTGAAACTCCGGTGGCGCGGCTTAAAAACGAATAAAATCATCTGCCTACTTTTGCTTCGAACCATCGGCGGGGACAGCGCTCATGATCAAATCCGAACTCGTGCAAATCATCGCGTCGCGCAATCCGCATCTGTTTTTGCGTGATGTGGAAAATATCGTCAGTGCGATTTTCGATGAGATCACCGATGCGCTCGCCGAGGGAAATCGGGTGGAATTGCGCGGTTTCGGCGCATTCTCGGTCAAGAACCGCCCCGCACGGACCGGTCGCAATCCGCGCACCGGGGATTCGGTTCAGGTCGAGGAAAAATGGGTGCCTTTCTTCAAGACCGGCAAGGAACTGCGTGAACGGTTGAATGCGAGCAAATAGGGGTCTGGCGCAGACTCGGCCGTTCCTGGAAATCGACATGCTCAAGCGTTTCATGCTCATCGTGGTCTTCGTACCGCTCGCTATCATTCTGATTGCATTGGCCGTGGCGAATCGCGTTCCCACCGCCTTCACGCTGGACCCGTTCAACCCCGGAAACCCGGCGCTGACGGTGCAGATCCCATTGTTTTTCCTGCTGTTTGCAGCATTGGTGGTGGGCATGATCGTCGGCAGCCTGGCAACCTGGTTCAAGCAGGGGCGCTATCGCAAGCTGGCGCGCCAACGTGGCCAGCAATTGCAGACAATAGCCGAACCGGGCAGCGCGGCCGCTCCGGCAAATCTGCCGACTCTGAAAAGCTAAGACTGCTTGCCCCGCGCCCGTTCCGGAGAGATTCCATGCTGATGCTTTCGGCCCGTGACGTCGACAACGCCCTGACCTTCTCCGGCCTTGTCGACACTTTGCGCGTGGCCTTTCGGGAGGGCGCGGTCCAGCCGGTCCGTCACCACCATACGATTGAGCGCCCGAGCGGTGCGGCTTCGACGCTGCTCTTGATGCCCGCATGGAGCGATTTCCAGGCAGGCGTTTCCGGCCACGGCCATATCGGCGTCAAGATCGTCACGGTGTCGCCGGACAACAACGCCATAAACAAGCCTGCGGTGATGGGGCTCTATCTCCTGCTCGACGGCACCACGGGCGAGCCGGAGGTGCTGATCGACGGCCAGCGCCTGACGCAATGGCGCACGGCCTGTGCGTCGGCTCTTGCCGCAAGCTATCTTGCGCGCGAGGACGCTTCGCGCCTGTTGCTCGTCGGCGCAGGCGCGCTTTCGCCGTTCCTGGCCAGGGCTCACTCGGCGGTGCGGCCCATCAGGGAAATCCGCATCTGGAACCGCACCGCGGCCAATGCGGAAAAGGTTGTGGCCGACCTTTGCGCCGAAGGCCTCCAGGCCGAGGTGGCCGGCGATCTGGATACCGAATTGGCCCAGGCCGACATCGTCTCATCAGCCACCATTTCCACCACACCGCTGATCAAAGGTGCCCTGCTGAAGCCGGGAGCCCATGTCGATCTGGTCGGCGGTTTCACCCCTGCCATGCGCGAGGCCGACGACGACGCCATCCGCCGCTCCCGTGTCTTCGTTGATACACGGTCAGGGGCGACCAAGGAGGCCGGCGACATCGTCCAGCCGCTCGCATCCGGCGTGCTCAAGGCGCAAGACATCGTTGCGGATCTGCATGAACTGGCACGCGGGGAGAAGAACGGGCGCGAAAAGTCCGACGAGATCACCCTGTTCAAGTCGGTTGGCGCCGCGCTGGAGGATCTGGCCGCCGGTATCGCGGTCTATCAGCAGCAAAACCGCGCAGGCTGACGGAACCTTGCCGGTTGCCGCCCGTTGGCCGGCACTGTGAGCATACGCCCGAGCATCTTCTATTGGTCGCTGCTGACCGCCATCGTGGCCGTGCTCAGCCTTGGTCCCTCTTTCGCCCATGTGCTGGAAGCCGCACCGCGCCTTTCTTGGCCGCCGGATCTGTGGCGCGAAACGACGGTATTCAACGCGCAGTTCTGGCTGTTCGCTGCGGTTGGAGCCCCTTTCGATCTGGCTGCGATTGCGCTGCCGGCTGGTCTTGCCTGGCTGCTGCGGCGGGATCGGACGGCTTTCCGCTTCGCTTTCGCGGCTGCCGCGCTCTATGCGTTGGCGCTGGCGGCATGGTTGACGCTCGTCGCGCCGGCAAATGCCGAACTGGCCACCTGGCAGCCCGGCCCCATTGCCGAGAATTTCGATGCTGTGCGCCTGCGTTGGGAAACCGGGCACATCGTCGTGGCTGGGATCAAGCTCATCGGCTTCATCGCGCTGGTCGTGGCCATGCTGAATATCAACCGCGATAGGGCCGGCTGAACAATCGCCTTTGTTGCCTGGAGGGGCGGGCTGTGGCAGAAGCGCGGCTGCCGCCTCCGGAGTGCCCATGAAACCTTCGCGTGAAAAACGCCGCGACAAGCGCCAGCAGCCCGAGCGGCCATCGATCCGGCCGCATGTGGCGTCCCATGACGTGGCGTGGCGCGTGCAGGAGCGTGCCGAGCCCCAGGCTGGACGGGTTCTGCGCCGCCGCGAAGGCGCATTGCCGGCGCAAAAGCTGCCGCTCATCCTCGAGGTCGCGCCCAATGCCGACTATGCGCTGCTCGACAGCGGCAGCGGCCAAAAGCTGGAACAATACGGTCCCTATCGGATCGTCCGTCCCGAAGGCCAGGCAATCTGGCAGCCGGCCTTGCCGGCGAAGGAATGGGATGCCGCGGATGCGGTGTTCACCGGCGACACCGATGAAGAGGGCATGGGGCGCTGGCGGTTCCCGAAGACGCCGCTCGGCGAGACCTGGCCGATGCGCCATGACGGGCTCGACTATCTTGGCCGCTTCACCTCGTTTCGCCATGTCGGTGTCTTTCCGGAACAAGCCTCGCACTGGGATCATATGGGCGGGCTGATCCGCGACGCCCGTCGCCCTGTTAAGGTGCTCAACCTCTTCGGCTATACCGGTCTTGCGTCGCTGGTGGCGGCGCGTGCCGGCGCGGAGGTCACCCATGTCGACGCCTCGAAGAAGGCGATTGGCTGGGCGCGCGAGAACCAGGAAATCGCGCGGCTTGGCGACAAGCCGATCCGCTGGATCTGCGAGGATGCGATGAAGTTTGCCGAGCGCGAAGAAAGGCGCGGCAACGCCTATGACATCATCCTGTTCGATCCGCCGGCCTATGGGCGCGGGCCAAAGGGCGAGGTCTGGCAACTGTTCGACGATCTGCCGGCGCTCACGGATATCTGCCGGTCGATCCTGACGCCCAGGCCGCTTGCCGTGGTGCTGACGGCCTATTCGATCCGCGCCTCCTTCTTCGCCATTCATGCGTTGATGCGCGACACGTTCGCCGGAATGGGCGGAACCGTCGAATCCGGCGAATTGATCATCCGTGAAAAGTCGGCAGGACGGGCATTGTCGACTTCGTTGTTCTCCCGCTGGGTGGCCGCATGAACGAATATCGTGAAGGCGCGCCGGGGCGGGTCAAGGAAGTCACCAGCCTTGCCAATCCGCTGGTCAAATCGATCAAGTCGCTGGCCCTGAAGAAATTCCGCGACCAGCAGCATGCTTTCATGGCGGAAGGCCTGAAACTGGTGATCGATGCGCTCGATCTCGGCTGGTCGATCCGGACGCTGGTATTTGCCAAGTCAGCCTTGGGCAATCCGGCGGTGGAAAAGGTCGCCGCCCGTACGGTGGCAGCCGGCGGGATGGTGCTCGAGGTTTCCGAAAAGGTGCTGGCGGCAATCACCCGCCGCGACAATCCGCAGATGGTCGTGGGCGTGTTTGCCCAGCGCTTCGTGCCGCTCAGGGAGATAAGCCCGCAAGATGGCGATGTCTGGGTGGCGCTCGACCGCGTTCGCGATCCCGGCAATCTCGGCACGATAATCCGCACGGTGGACGCCGTTGGCGCCAAGGGCATCGTTCTCGTGGGCGAAACCACCGATCCGTTCTCCCTGGAGACGGTGCGCGCCACGATGGGCTCGATCTTCGTGGTGCCGATTGCGCGGGCAACGCAGGACGCGTTTCTTGCCTGGCGCAAGGACTTCCCCGGCCTGGTTGCCGGTACGCATCTGAAGGGTGCGGTCGATTATCGTTCCGTCGATTTCTCCGACCGGCCGGTATTGCTTCTCATGGGCAACGAACAGCAGGGCCTGCCCGAGGCTTTGGCGCAAGGCTGCGACCATCTCTTGCGCATCCCGCAGGCCGGTCGCGCCGATTCGCTCAATCTCGCCGTTGCCACGGGCGTGATGCTTTTCGAGATCAGGCGCGGCGCGCTGAAACTCGATGCGGAGGTCGGCGCGTGAAGTTGAAGTCGCTTTCGCCCTACATCCTGCTTGTCATCATCGCAGTCATCCTCGACCAATGGATCAAGCTCCTGGTCGAGACGCAGCTTGTCATGCATGACAAGGTCGATCTCCTGCCGTTCCTGGCACTTTTCCGCACCTACAATACCGGCGTCGCCTTCTCGATGTTCTCATGGATCGGCGACAAGGGGCTGATCGTGCTCTCGCTCGCCGTGGTGGTCTTTGTCCTCTATCTGGCCGGCCGCACCCGGTCGGATCAACTGGCCGCACGAGCCGGTTTCGCGCTGATCGTAGGCGGGGCCATCGGCAACCTGATCGACCGCACATTCTACGGCCATGTCATCGACTACATCCTCTTCCACACGCCGGTATGGTCGTTTGCCGTCTTCAATCTGGCCGACGCGTTCATAACGATCGGGGCAGTGCTGGTCCTGTTCGAGGAGTTCTTCGGTGGGCGGCGCTGGGCGGAACGATAAAATTCGATTGATCCGCCAAAAGCTTCCCTAAGGCTTGTCGCCTATAGCTGCGTCATGAACGCGGATTCCACCCAGACGACCGCTGGCGCCGATGTGGGCAGTGCAGGTCGCACATATGATGACACATCGCGGCGGCGCCTTGTAGCACCGCCGCCGCTGGTTCCTGAACTGGCGGGTCATCGGTCGCGCGGTCTTATCCTTGCGCTTTTCATAATGGTGGTTCTGTTTGCCGGTCTCGCCAGGCTGACCGGCGCGCCGGATTTCCTGGCCTTGGGCCTGTTGATCACAGGTCTCGCCGGGTTTTTCACGCTCGCCAGAGCGACCTACCTGGAGCGGCGCGCAACCTCGCTTGTACAGGAAAGCGTCACCCGCAGCCGCGCCGAGATCGAGACGCTGGCGGACCGGATGTGGGAACTCCAGGAAAGCGAGGAGCGCTTTCATGGCCTCATCGATGCGCTCGGCGACCTCGTCGTCCACCGTGACCGTGATGGACGCATCGTCTATGCCAACAAGGTGTTCGCCGATCTTCTCTCCATGGAGGCGCGCGAACTCCATGGCCGCACCTTTTCGGAGCTGGAGATCGATGTCGGCATCGTGCCGGACGCCGCGTTCTCGGATGGCGAGTGCCTGAGTTCGACGGATGTGGCGATCCATGTCCCGGGCGGTCCGCGCTGGTTTTCATGGATCGAGCTTTCGGTCCGCGACAAGGAAAACGATGCCGTCTCGCATCGGGCGATCGCGCGGGACATCACTGCGCGCAAGCGGGCCGAAACCGCTCTCATCAACGCACGTGAACGGGCCGAATATGCCAGCCAGGCCAAATCGCGGTTTCTTGCCACCGTCAGCCACGAGATCCGCACGCCGATGAACGGCATCATGGGCATGGCCAAGCTTCTGGCCGATACCAGCCTTTCGCCGGAGCAGCGCACCTATGTCGGAGCGATCTCCACCTCGGCCAGCGCCTTGCTCGCCTTGATCGAGGATCTCCTCGACTATTCCAAGATCGAAGCCGGGCGCTTCGAGCCCGAACCGCAGCCGATGTCGCCGCGTGAAGTCGGCGATAACGTGGTGGAACTGCTCGCCTCGCGCGCCTATGCCAAGGGCATCGGGCTGGGGTCGCATGTTGCACCGGATGTGCCGCAGATGATTACGGCCGATCCCGGCCGTGTGCGCCAGGTGCTGCTCAATCTTATCGGCAACGCGATAAAATTCACCGATGTCGGGGGTGTCCTGCTCACCATCGCATGCGATCGCGTCAATGGGATCGGCATGGTCCGCTTCACTGTGGCCGATACCGGCGTCGGGCTGCGTAAGGTGGATATGGAGCGGATATTCGAGGAATTCGAGCAGGCCGACGGCACTTCGACACGCAGCCACGGCGGGGCCGGGCTGGGTCTTGCCATTTCCCGGCGCATCGTCACCTCCATGGGTGGGACGATTGCCGTTTCCAGCGACTACGGCAAGGGTGCCGAGTTTTCCTTCACAGTACCCGCGGTCGAGGCCGTCGATGCAGCCAATATGCATAGCAAGGTCCTTGGCGGCCGCCATGTGTTGATCCTTTCGCCGAATCGTATCGAGGCCGAGGCGATCGCCCTCACCATTCGTGCCTATGGCGGCACGGCGGAAATCGCCGAGACGGCGGCCCAGGCTGCCGCGCAGGTCAAGCAGTGCGACATCGTGCTGGTGGATGCGGCGCTCGAAACCAGCGGCGGGCGGCTTCTCAAGCGGCTCCGCAATTCCGGCTATGCCGGGCCGGATGCGATTACCCTGATCGCCCCGACGGATCGAGGGCTGCTGCCGGCTTTCAGGAACAGCGGTTACACGACGTTTCTTGCCCGGCCGGTGCGCAGCGAAACCTTGCTGCGCATCCTCCTGACCGCAGCTTCCGGGCCGCTTGCCCGGGCCGAGACACCCGAACCGCAGCCGGGGAGCAGATTTTCGCATCAGCCAGGGCTTTGGATCCTTATCGCGGAAGACAATGAGATCAACGCCATGCTGGCCCGCGCCACGCTTCAGAAAGCGGGCCATCGTGTCGATGTGGTCGGTAACGGCAAGGCAGCCGTCGAAGCAGTGATCGGATCGGGCCGCAAACAACGCTACGACGTGGTGTTGATGGACCTGCATATGCCGGTGATGGATGGCCTCGACGCCATTGCCGCGATCCGCCGCCATGAGGAGGAGGCGGGCTCGGCCCCCATACCGATCATGGTTCTTTCGGCCGACAGCCAGGAAAAGACCCGGCACAGCGTCCTTGCCCATGGTGCAAGCGGTTTCGTCACCAAGCCGCTCGATCCGGATGCCTTGGTCGAGGCAGTCGGCGAGCACGCGGCCGCCTGAGCCCTGGTGCCGCCGATGCTTCGCCGGCTATCGGCCGCAATGTTGCCCTGTCAGGGAGAGCACGCTACAGTCACAATCCTGTTGCACTGCCCCACTACAGCAATCCGGAATACCGGAAGCAATTTCTGTCCGCAGTTGCACAACAACAAAGAACTGGAGCGGCCGGTTCCATAAAGCTCAAGCCGCTCCGGGGAACCGGTTGCTGAAGGTCGATTGGTTCCAGCCCGCTGGCTGGGACGCTCGAAGGAGAATCACCCGTGCAGACAGCCTTGCCGGATCGTGATGGTTTTCTGGAAGTCAGTGGCGCCGTTATTGGCGCAGGGCATAAGGATCGTGTCTTCGGCAGCAAACCGCTCGGCCGGATCGGCACGTTGGAAGTGCGCCTTGCCTGCAATGCGGCTGAAATAGCCGCCGCCCAGGAGATCCGCTATCGGGTGTTCTATGAAGAACTTGGCGCAAACCAGAGCGGGTTGGCGACGGCGGAGCGCGACGCCGACCGTTTCGACGATATCTGCGATCACCTGCTGGTGTTCGATACGGCCCTGAAAGGCCCGACCCACCGCCAGATCGTGGGCACTTATCGCCTGCTCAGGCAGGAGCGAGCCCTGGCGGCCGGCGGCTTCTATTCGGACGAAGAGTTTGAGCTGAACACACTTATCGCCCGCCACCCGGCCCAACGCTTTCTCGAACTCGGGCGATCCTGCGTGTTGCCGGCCTATCGCTCCAAGCGCACCATCGAGGTCCTGTGGCAGGGCATCTGGGCCTATGTCAATCATTACGATATCGGCGTGATGGCGGGTTGTGCCTCGTTTCAGGGCACTGTGCCGGCGGCTCATGCCGAGGCCCTGTCCTATCTGGCCCATCACTGCCGGACCGGCAGCCTGTGGGATGTGCGTGCGGTTGCCGGGCGCTATTGCAGCATGGACCTCATGCCGGCAGAGGCAATCAGCCCGAAATCCGCGTTTCTTGCCATGCCGCCGCTGGTCAAGGCCTATCTGCGCATCGGCGGACGGGTAGGGGACGGCTGCGTGATCGACGCCGATTTCGGCACGGTGGATGTCTTTATCGTCCTGCCGGTCAGTGACATCGGTAGCCGCTACATCAGCTATTACGGCAGCGAATCGCAGAGTTTCGCCGCCTGAAGCTCGGTAGCGTGGCGCGCCGATCCTCCGGCGCGGTGGTCTACACGTCCAGATTGGCGACCGACAGCGCGTTTTCCTGGATGAAGTCGCGCCGCGGCTCGACATCGTCGCCCATCAGGCGTGAGAACAGGCTGTCTGCCTTCGTTGCGTCGTTTACCTTGACCTGCAGCAGCGAGCGCACATTGGGATCGAGCGTCGTTTCCCACAATTGCTCGGCGTTCATTTCGCCGAGTCCCTTGTAGCGCTGCATCGTCAGGCCCTTCTTGCCCGTGGCAAAGACGGTATTGAGCAGTGCCATCGGGCCGGAAATCACCTCCGACAACTCCTTGCGGCGCAGCGTCGGCGATTGTGCATAGATCTCGCCAAGGCGGGCGGCGTAGCGGTCCAGCGCCCGCGCATCGGCCGAATTGAGCAGTCCCATGTCGATCTGCGCATATTCCTTCACGCCGCGCACCATGCGCTCGAAGATGAAACCGCCCGGTCCCTCGTTCGACGGCGAGGTGCGTCCCTGCCAGCCGCGTTCGGTGTCCTCGGCGATGGCATCGAGGCGCGCAGCGATCGTGGCTGCCATGGCATTGGCCCGGCCGAGGTCGGAGAATATCTCCGGGTTGAGCGCGCCGGCGATTGCCGCCTGCTCGACGACCGTGCGTGAATAGCGCGTGTGCAGCCCGTTGAGCAGCGAGCGTACGGCAAGGGCGTCGTCCACCGCCGCACGCAGGTCGCGTCCGGTGCGTACCTCTCCGGTCGAGAGCGTGAGCGCAGCCTCCTCCAGGCCAGTCTCGATCAGGAATTCCTCGAAGGCGCTTTCGTCCTTGATATATTGCGAGCTCTTGCCGCGCGAAACCTTATAGAGCGGCGGCTGGGCGATATAGAGATGCCCGCGCTCGATCAGTTCCGGCATCTGCCGGAAAAAGAAGGTGAGCAGCAGCGTGCGGATATGCGCGCCGTCCACGTCGGCGTCGGTCATGATGATGATCTTGTGGTAGCGCAGCTTGTCCGGATTGAACTCGTCCTTGCCGATCGAGGTGCCGAGCGCGGTGATCAGCGTGCCGATCATGTCGGATGACAGCATGCGGTCGAAGCGTGCGCGCTCGACGTTCAGGATCTTGCCGCGCAGCGGCAGGATGGCCTGGTTCTGGCGCGAGCGGCCGCCCTTGGCCGAGCCGCCGGCGGAGTCACCCTCGACGATGAAGATTTCGGACTTGGCCGGATCACGCTCCTGGCAGTCGGCGAGTTTTCCGGGCAGCGAGGTGATGTCGAGCGCGCCCTTGCGCCGTGTCAGCTCACGCGCCTTGCGGGCCGCTTCGCGCGCGGCGGCCGCCTCAACTACCTTGCCGATCAGCACCTTGGCCTCGGTCGGGTGCTCCTCGAACCAGGTGCCGAGCGCTTCGTTGACCAAGCCTTCGACGACCGGGCGCACTTCGGACGACACGAGCTTGTCCTTGGTCTGGGAGGAGAATTTCGGGTCCGGCACCTTGACGGAAAGCACGGCCGTCAGGCCTTCGCGGCTGTCGTCGCCGGTAATCGAGACCTTTTCCTTCTTGGCGATGCCGGAACTCTCGGCATAGCTGGTCACCTGCCGGGTCAATGCGGCGCGAAAGCCGGCCAGATGCGTGCCGCCATCGCGCTGCGGGATGTTGTTGGTGAAGCAGAGCACGTTTTCGTGGTAGCTGTCGTTCCACCACATCGCCACTTCGACGGCGATGCCGTCGCGCTCGCTGCGGATGAAGATCGGCTTGTCGATGAGCGGCTTCTTGGCCTTGTCGAGATATTTGACGAACTCTTCCAGGCCGCCGTCATAGTGCAATTCCTGCACCTTCACGTCGGCATGGCGCTTGTCGGTAAGGATGATGCGCACGCCGGAATTGAGGAAAGCGAGTTCACGCAGCCGGTGCTCGAGCGTCGGATAGTCGAACTCGATCATCGAGAAGGTGTCGCTGGAGGGCAGGAAGGTGACCTCCGTGCCGGTTTCGCCGCCGGCGTCGCCGGTTACGCGCAACGGCGCATCCGCCACGCCATGCGTGAACGACATTTCGTGGATGTGGCCGCGACGGCGGATCTTGAGCTTGAGAACTTGCGACAGGGCGTTCACGACCGAGACGCCGACGCCATGCAGGCCGCCCGATACCTTGTAGGAATTCTGGTCGAATTTACCGCCGGCATGGAGCTGCGTCATGATGACTTCGGCAGCCGAGATGCCTTCGCCGCTGTGGATGTCGGTGGGGATGCCGCGCCCATTGTCGGTAACGGTCACCGAGCCGTCGGGATTGAGCGTCACGGTCACCAGGGTAGCATGGCCGGCCAGCGTCTCGTCGATGGCGTTGTCCACGACCTCATAGACCATGTGATGCAGACCTGAACCGTCGTCGGTGTCGCCGATATACATGCCGGGGCGTTTGCGCACAGCGTCCAGCCCCTTGAGCACCTTGATGGAATCGGCGCCGTATTCGGCCGGCACGCCGGCTGTGTTCTCGGTCGTATCGCTCATGGAATGCTTTCGTATCAGGTCACAGGACAGCGCGCGATCCCACCTCCGAATCGCGCGCCGAATTACCTTGAAGATATAGGCGTTTCATGCCGTTTTTCCAAGTTTTCCAACGGTTTTCCGGGGGAAATCGAGCAGTTTGGTGCCTGTTTACCACAAAAAAGCGGCGAACCTGTCAGCTTGAGAAGCGGATCGTGCCCGCAGGGGTGACGTCATAGCCGGTAAGCTCCGCCGCTCGCGCCTTCAGATCGCCATGCGCGAGGAAGTTGAGCAACGCCTGCATTGGCGGCTGGAAATAGGTCCGCTGGCGCATCACCAGGTCGAAATTCTCCCAAATGAGCGGCACGAAATCGAGGCCGGAGGCGCGGGCCGCGGAGCGGGTGG
This sequence comes from Pseudaminobacter sp., assembly GCA_049646905.1. Taxonomy (GTDB): domain Bacteria; phylum Pseudomonadota; class Alphaproteobacteria; order Rhizobiales; family Rhizobiaceae; genus Pseudaminobacter. Next base: position 15,854 of record JBARWP010000686.1, read on the forward strand.
CAATGCCGCAATCGGCTGCGCCGGCCCTTATGGCGGCAGCGAGATCAGGACCCGTCAGGCAGGGCGGATCGAGCTGGTTCAGCTCCGATAACTTCACGCCCGATCGTGCCAGCAGCGTTTCCAGCAGCGTCTGCGCGCCGGCTCCCTTCTGGCGCACCGCCATTCTGGCATTTCCGGCCAGCACGTCGGCCAGGCTGTGCAGCCCCTTCGGATTGCCGGCCGCCAGCAGAAGGCCCTGCTCGCGCCGGGCGAGCGCCACCACCACTGCGTCATGCAGCCGCGGCATGGCGCGCACCGTCGTTACATTGGTCGGCTCATCCTCCTCGCCGGTGGCGTGAAAATGGATGGCTGCAGCTGCGACCTCGCCGCGCAGCAGGCGCGCGATGCCGTTTTCGCTGCCTTCGTTCAACGAGGCGAGGCCGGAGCCGGAGCGGCGCAGGCACCATTCGAGCAGATCGTCCTGGCTGCCGCCGACGATCGGTGGCGGGCTTGCCGGCACCATTCCCGCCGGCTGCACGAGGCCGGAAAGCACCCAGCGATCGAGCTCGTGGCGCGGGAACAGCCATTTGCCGGTCACCTTGCTGCAGGGGATCGCGTTGTCGGCGACGAGTTCATAGAGCTTGCGTTCGCCCAGCCGCAGATAGTCCGCCGCTTCTGACGTGGTGAGAAGGTCCATACCTGCATTGATATGCATATTCCTGTTCTTTCTCAATTGTTTGACAGCGTAGAAATCATTGCAGACAAACGCAGGCGGAGAAGAGCATGCCTGACAGCCTGACCGCCTGGGACCTGATCATCAGCGGCGACGCAACGCTCTATGCGATCGTGCGGCTGTCACTGGCCGTCAGCCTGTCGGCGGTCGCGATTGCCGTCGTGGTCGGGTTGCCATTGGGCGCCCTTCTGGCCCTGACACGCTTTCGCGGCCGCACGGCGCTGATCGTGCTTCTCAACGGCTTCATGGGACTGCCGCCGGTGGTCGTCGGCCTTACGGTGTTCCTGCTCCTGTCGCGGTCGGGGCCGCTGGGCGTTTTCGGCATATTGTTCACCCCACTTGCCATGGTCATCGCCCAGTCCCTGCTGGTGGTACCGATCATCGCCGCGCTGACGCGCCAGACGATCGAGGATCTTTGGCACGAATATCGCGACGAACTGACAGCCATGAATGTGGGGCCCGGTGGACGCATGGCGACGCTTCTGTGGGACAGCCGCTTCAGCCTCATCACCGCCCTTCTGGCCGGCTTCGGGCGTGCCGCCGCCGAGGTCGGCACGGTGATGATCGTCGGCGGCAATATAGACGGCTTCACCCGCACCATGACGACGACGATCGCGCTCGAGACATCCAAGGGCAACCTGCCGCTCGCCATGGGGCTGGGTTTGATCCTGATCGTCCTCATCCTGATGATCAACGCGGCCGCCTGGGGCGTGCGTGCCTGGTCCGAGCAGCGGGCGGGCTGAGATGCGCGACCTTTCAAGCGATCTGCCGGTGCGGTTCGAAAACGTATCGCTGCGCGCCGGTGCCACCACGATCCTGGATCGTCTGAACCTCTCTATCACGCCCGGTGCACCGACCCTGATCGTCGGGCCGAACGGCTCTGGCAAGACCTCCCTGCTCAGGCTGTGCATGGGGCTTTCCGTCCCCTCGGAGGGCAAGATAAGCTGGGGCGGGCGTCCCGCGCTTGGTCCGGGTCGTCTTGCCATGCTGTTCCAGCGGCCGGTCATGTTGCGCCGCTCGGTTGCCGACAACGTCATCTATGGCCTTGCCAAGGCGGGCCTGCCACGCAAGCTTCGCGTCGGCCGCATGGAAGAAGCCCTTGCCCGCGTCGGCCTGCTGGAGCTTGCCTCACGCCCGGCAAGGCGGCTTTCCGGCGGAGAGCAGCAGCGCGTGGCGCTTGCCCGTGCATTGGCGCGCGAACCTGAACTGCTGCTGCTGGATGAGCCGACCGCCAATCTCGACCCCGCCGCCACCCGTGCCGTCGAGGAAATCGTCCTGATGGCGGCGCAATCAGGCATCAAGATCGTCATGGCCTCGCATGATCTGGGGCAGGTGCGCAGGCTGGCCGGAGACGTGCTCTTTCTGGTTCGTGGCCGCCTGTGCGAGCGCGCGAGTGCAGCCGATTTCTTCGATCATCCGTCAACCGATGAGGTGGCTGCGTTCATCCGCGGCGACCTCGTCATCTAACCAGGGAGAGTTCATTGTTGAACCGTCGTCTGTTTTCAGCGCTCACGGCAGTTGCACTGCTGGCACTCGGCAGCGTGGCAGCCATCGCCCAGGACAAGTCGATCGTGGTTGCCTCCACCACCTCGACGCAGGATTCCGGCCTGTTCGACCATCTCCTGCCGCTGTTCAAGGACAAGACCGGCATCGATGTGAAAGTGATCGCGCAAGGCACCGGCCAGGCGCTGGATACCGCGCGGCGCGGCGATGCCGATGTCGTTTTCGTGCACGCCAAGGCGCAGGAGGAGAAATTCGTCGAGGAAGGCTTCGGCGTGAAGCGCTACGAGGTGATGTACAACGATTTCGTACTGATCGGCCCCAATAGCGATCCGGCCGGCGTCAAGGGCACGCAGGATATCACGGCTGCTTTCGAAGCCATCCGCGACAAGCAGGCGCCGTTCGTCTCGCGCGGCGACAAGTCCGGCACGCACAGCGCCGAACTCAGGCTTTGGAAGGAAGCCGGTATCGATATCGATGCCGCAAAGGGCGAGTGGTATCGCGATATCGGCCAGGGCATGGGTGCCGCCCTGAACACCGCCGGCGCCATGAATGCCTATGTCCTTTCCGACCGCGGCACCTGGCTGTCCTTCAAGAACCGTGGCGACCTGGAGATCGTGGTCGAGGGCGACAAGCGGCTGTTCAACCAATATGGCGTCATGCTGGTCAATCCGGAAAAGTTCCCGACCGTGAAGGCCGAGTTCGGCCAGAGCTTCATCGATTGGCTGGTTTCGCCGGAAGGCCAGGAGGCGATCGCCGAATACAAGATCGACGGTCAGCAGCTTTTCTTCCCCAACGCCAGCCGCGATCCGTCCTGACCGCTTCGTCTTGACGTCGGGAGCGTTCGCCGGGGACAGAAAGATGCCTCCAAGGTATAGCAAATAGTGGTTGCTGGCCGCATTCCAAAAGGGTTGTGGATGGTCTAAGGGAACAAAATCGACCATCCACGCCGGAATTTCCTAAAAAATGAACGTTCTTGCCAAGCCGTCGCCATCGCCCCTGTTCCTGGGGATCGATACCGGCGGCACCTACACCGATGCCGTGCTCTGGTCGGAGGCCGGCGGGGTGGCGGCCAAGGCCAAGGCGTTGACGACCAGGCACGATCTGGCGATCGGGATTTCGGGTGCGGTGGATGCTGTGTTCGAGAAAGCCGGGGTCGATCCGGCGGCGATCAAGCTGACCTCGATGTCCACCACGCTTGCCACCAATGCGCTGGTGGAAGGGCAGGGTGGTCGCGTCGCGTTGGTCATGATCGGTTTTTCAGCCGAGGACCTTGCCCGAGACGGGCTGAAATCCGCTCTCGGCAAGGACCCGGTGATCTTCTGCGAGGGCGGACATGACGTCCATGGCAACGAGCAGGAATTGGATCTCGGCGCGCTGGTCTCGGCACTGCCGGAATTGGCGGAGGCCGTTTCCGGCTTTGCCGTATGTGCCTATTTTGCGACCCGCAACCCCGCCCACGAGATCGCCGCGCGTGACCTGATCCGCGAAAAGACCGGATTGCCGGTCACAGCCAGCCACGAATTGTCCGCCAAGCTTGGTGGTCCGCGCCGGGCGCTGACGACGCTGCTCAATGCGCGGCTGATTTCCATGATCGACCGACTGGTCGCGGCCACCGAGGGCTTCCTCGAAAAGCGCGGCGTCGAAGCGCCGCTGATGGTGGTGCGCGGTGACGGCGCGCTGGTCTCGGCATCCTTTGCTCGCGCGCGGCCCATCGAGACTATCCTGTCGGGGCCGGCCGCAAGCCTGGTCGGTGCACGGCACCTGACGGGACTGCAAAACGCCATCGTGTCAGATATCGGCGGCACCACGACCGACGTCGCCGTGCTGGAGAAGGGCCGGCCCCGGCTCGATCCGGAGGGCGCCACCGTTGGCGGTTTCCGTACCATGGTCGAGGCTGTGGCCATGCGCACATTCGGCCTTGGCGGCGATTCCGAGGTCCGGCTGGCCGTCGGCGGGCTGGAGGCGAAGATCCTGCTCGGGCCGCGTCGCCTGGTGCCGTTGGCGCTTGCCGGCCTCGTGCACGGCGAGGCAATCACGAGGCATCTGGAACGGCAGTTGCTGGCCTCCACGCCGGGCCGCCTGGACGGGCGGTTTGCAGTGCGAACGGGTGTGCCGGAGAGGCTTGCCGCCGGACTTTCCGGACCCGAGGCACGCCTTTACGCCGCTATCGGCGACGTGCCGCTGCCGCTGGATACGTTGCTCGTCTCCAATGCCCAGAATGCCACCCTCAACCATCTGGTGTCGCGTGGCCTCGTTCACATCTGCGGCTTCACCCCGTCTGATGCGGCGCACACGCTCGGCAAGCAATCGAATTGGGATACGACCGCAGCGCGCATGGGAGCGGAGTTGTTTGCGCGCAAACGCGATGGGCGCGGCCAGATCATCGCAGCGTCGGCCGAGGCCTTCGCGCAGGATGTGCTGACCGCATTGACCCTTCGATCGGCCGAAGCGGTTTTCGAAACGTCCTTTGCCGAGGATGGGCTGGACGGACCGGCGACCGTCGCCCATGCGCTGGTCCAGCGCGCGATCTACCGGGGAGACGGCATCGCCCGCCTCTCCGTCGCCCTCGATCGTCCGGTGATCGGCCTTGGTGCCTCCGCGCCGCTTCACTATGCGGGGCTGCCGCCATTGGTCGGCAATGAATGCGTCGTTCCGGAAGATACCGACGTCGCAAATGCACTTGGCGCGGTGGTGGGCCAGGTGCGCGTTTCTGTCGAAGCAAATGTCAGCCAGCCCGAGGAAGGGCTTTTCCGCGTGAGTTCCGGCGACACCATCAAGGATTTCGATAACGAGAAGGATGCGGTGGCAGCCGCCGAGGCAGATGTGCACGAAATTGCCGCTGCGCGCGCCAGGGAAGCGGGCACGGACACCGCCGAGATCGAGATCGTTCGCGAGTTCCGCACCTCGGTGATCCAGGACCGGCGGATGTTCGTCGAAGCGCAGATCACAGCCATTGCCACCGGCCGCCCGCGCATCGCCGTTTGAACCGGATGCATCGCTGATCGTTGAACCTGCCGGCGGGGCAGATGATACCCAGGATGAATTGACCCTGGGGAGCCGGCATGTCAAAGGCCGCAGCAACATTGTCGCCAGCCTGGCTTTTGGGAGAAGACTATGAACGATAGGGTTGAAGTGTCGGGTCTGAAGGTTGCCCGGGAGCTTCATGATTTCATCGGCAAAGAAGCCTTGCCGGGCACGGGTGTGGATGCCGCCGCTTTCTGGGCCGGGTTGGCTGCCATCGTTCAGGACCTTGCGCCGAAGAACCGGATCCTTCTGGAAAAGCGCGCCGAACTCCAGAAGAAGCTCGACCAGTGGTACCAGAAAAATGGCGCCCCTTCCGACATGGGAACCTATCGGCAGTTTTTGAGCGAGATCGGCTATCTCGTTCCCGAAGGCCCCGCATTCCAGGTTTCGACCGAAAATGTGGATCCTGAAATCGCGACCGTCGCCGGGCCGCAGCTTGTCGTTCCGGTGATGAATGCACGCTACGCGTTGAATGCCGCCAATGCCCGCTGGGGTTCTCTCTATGACGCGCTTTACGGCAC
>JBARWP010000687.1:0-12025 GCA_049646905.1 Pseudaminobacter sp.
GCCTGGCCGCGCGCGGCTGCGCGATCCCACCACCGTACCGCTTCCGCAGGGTCGCGCTCGACGCCAAGCGCGTTGTGATACATCATGCCGAGACGCGTCATGGAGGTCGCGACACCCTGTTCCGCGGCTTCGCGCGCCCAACGCAGCGCTTCGGCGACATCGGGCTCTATGATCTCGCCTTCAAGCAGCATCCAGCTCAGCATGTCCTGGCCCTGGGCATCGCCGGCCTCTGCCGCGAGACGGTAGAGTTCCGCTGCGCGGACCGGGTTTTCGGCGGTTCCATCGCCCTTGAAATAGGCTGTCGCGAGATTGCGCTGCGCTACGGGATCGCCGCCATCCGCGGCCAGCCCCAGCCATTTCAGCGCCAGTTCCGGATCGCGCTCGACGCCAAGGCCACCTGAGAAGCAGGCGCCGATATTGTTTTGCGCCCGCGCGACCCCCTGGTGCGCAAGCGGCCCCCAGATCGACAGGGCTTTCGCATAATCACCCTCCTGGGCGGCGGCGAGTGCCGCGTCCATCTGCTCTTCCAGGCTGAGCGGCGACGCGGCAGGCGGGCGGCGCAACAGACGGTCGAACAGGCCCATCATGCGCCTCCTTCGAGACGCAGCCCGGCAAGATTGTCCCGGAATCCCGCTTCATCCTCCAGGCAGCGCAGGTCGAGGATGAAGGCTTGGTCGGTGATGCGGCCGATAACCGGCACGGAGAGCGCCCGGAAGGCTGCCGCCATGCCGGCAAGCACCTGACCGCTGGCTTTCGGATCCGTTGCGCGGATGGAAATTCCTGCGCTGGCAAGCGTTTCTTGCGGCAGCGAACCCGATCCGATCTGGCTGGAGCAGGGCACCACCTCGACGCTGAAGGCGCCGCCCACAGCCTGTGCCACCACCGGCACCAGGCTGCGCGCCAGCGCCTCGATCTCACCGGTCGGGCGGGTGAGCGAACGCAGCGTCGGGAGACGCCGCACCATGCGCTCCGGATCGAGATAGAGCCTGAGCGTGGCCTCGATTGCCGCCAGCCGGATCTTGTCCACGCGCATCGCCCGCTTCATCGGGTTCTTGTTGATGCGCGCGATCAGGTCGGCACGCCCCGCAATGAAGCCGGCCTGCGGGCCGCCGAGCAGCTTGTCGCCGGAAAATGTGACGATGTCAGCGCCTTCGGCCACGGCCTCAGCAACCGTAGGCTCCTTTGCAAGCCCGTATTGCGAGAGGTCCACCAGTGTGCCGGAGCCGAGATCATTGACGAGCGGAATGCCGTGCTCCCTGGCCAGAGGCGCCAGCATGCCTGCCGGGACCTCGCGCGTGAATCCCTCGATCCGGTAGTTCGAGGTGTGGACCTTGAGCAGGAGGCCGGTTTCGGGCCGGATCGCACCCGCATAGTCGCTGAAATGCGTACGATTTGTCGTGCCCACCTCGACGATGCGCGTGCCGGCCCGCGCCATGATGTCGGGCATGCGGAAGGCCCCGCCGATCTCGATCAGTTCGCCGCGCGACACGATCGCTTCCCGGTCGGCGGCGAGCGTGTTGAGCGTCAGGAGCACGGCGGCCGCATTGTTGTTGACGACGGTGACGTCTTCGGCCCCCGTCAGGTCGACCAGCAATTGCCGGATAAGGGAGTCGCGCTCGCCGCGCTTGCCGCCCTTGAGATCATATTCGAGGGCCAGCGCATGCCGCATCGCCGTCACGGCGGCATCGATCGCCTCTTCGGCCAGCAGGGCGCGGCCGAGATTGGTGTGAAGCACCGTGCCGGTCAGGTTGAAGACCGGGCGCACCTTCGGCAGGCTCGCCGTTTCCAACCGAGCGATTGCCTTGGCGGCAATGTCATCGGCACTGCAGGTTGCGGCGTCCTCCGTACGAATCGCTTCGCGCGCCTCGCCCAGGCTGTCGCGGACCGAAGCGACCACCAGCGGCCGCCCGAAATGCTCGACCGCAAGCGTCGCTGCCTCGGTTCGCAACACCTGGTCGACCGATGGCAGTTTCCGAAAGGGCATCGTTTTCGCCTGCGATGCCATGGCGCCTCAATAACCGATCAGGAAGGGATTGACCGCACCACGCCGGAAGTCGCGCTCGCCGAGCAGAAGATCCAGCCCCAGCGAGGCCACGTCATCGGCAATGGGATCGAGATCGGGATTGTCGAGCTGGTAGAGCACTTTCACATAGCCGTGGCATGCGCTGCAGGTTTCAGCCTTGACGTCGCCTGCTTCGCCATCGATGGCCTGGAAGGTGATTTCCTGGGTCGAGCCGCAGAGCGTGCACTTTGCACGGATGTAGTTCCACAGCGTGCCGCACAGCGAGCAGGAGCAGAAGCGCGTGCCGTGCGCGCCATTCCAGCCGACGATCAGCGAGCTGGAGGGGGCGCCGCCGCAGGTCGGGCACACACCGTCGCCCACGGACTTGAGCGAGGCCGGATCGAGCTGCGACGCAAGGCGTGCGAAATGGACCTGCAGGACGGCTGCAACGAAGCTGTGTTCGGCCACCGAATCGGCGGGAACCGTGTCGGTCAGCACATTACCGACGATGCCGAGCCGCATGTCCTCGTCGGCGGCCTGAAGGCGTGCCAGCGCTTCGCGCGCAGGCTGCGGCATATCGAGCGCGCCAGCGGCGGAGGTCAGCCGGTCGAAAAGGGAATTGAAGGTATCGTCGGCAACGAAGTCGCGACGATTGAGCGGCGGCATCTCGTATTGCGCGGCACGCTCGAGCAGTTCCGGTTCAGGCAGTTGGGGTTCGGCCAGATCGTTCAGTGCGCTTGCCTGCAATTCGCAAAGGCCTGCGAGGAATGTCAGATAGGGGCCGAGGTCATGACCGGCCGCCAACTGGCGGAAGCGGGCGGCACGGTCGATAAAGAGCCTTTCGGGGTCGGGAAGCCGCACAAAAGGCGGCTTCGCGATATTGCCAATCTTGGAAGGGTCAGCTTTCAGTTGGTCGAACTTCTTCAATTCCTTACCTCACGAACCGCACGGGCCACGTGTTGCCAGCCCTTCTTCATCCGTTATTCGGCGGGTGTCACCCCTTTGGGCTTGCCCTTGGACTTGTCGGAAACGAGTTCCCGCAGCCAGCGGCGATGATGCCGCCAAGCCCAACCCCCGGTCACACGACCGCGAGTCATGGCGCCGATTGTACCGCGTACCCAGATGGCGGCATAGACATGGACGATCCAAACACAGATCGCCACGATTGCCGAGACCGCATGGATCAACACGGCCACGCGCTGCTGCCCGACAGTGAAATATTCACTGAAGAACTGCTGCCAGATCACCACACCGCTGGTGAACAGGACGATGATGAGCAGCGACATCGACCAGAACACCATCTTCTGGCCGGCATTGTATTTGCCGACCTCGGGCAGGTTCTCGTCGTGCTTGGTCAGCACGTCCTTGAGGCGTCCGAGCCACACATTGTCCGTCCGCTCCCACAGATTGAGCTTCCAGAAGCGGAAGAACAACCCGATGAAGCTGAGGAAAAGCACCACCCCGATGAAGGGGTGGATCATTCTCGTGAACGTTCCGCCGCCGAAGAGCCCGGTCAGGAAGTACAGGCTCGGATGGAACAGGGCCAGCCCGGTCAGGGCGAGCAGCACGAGGCTGATCGCCGTGATCCAGTGATTGACGCGGGCGGCGGCAGTGTAGCGGTCCACCGTGACCGGGTTGCCCCGGTGGACGCCGTCGCCTTTTGCAACTTCGCTGTGCGTGGTCATGTCCGTTCGCCCTCCGCCAGACGTTTTGCCGCCTCCTCATCCTCGGACGAAACCCGGTTCGCGCCGGAGACGAGGTGGTGGAGGAAGCCGAATGCCGCGAAGGCGCCGATGGCTGTCAGGCCGGCATATTTGGTCAGGCCCTTCCACGCTTCGACCATTGGGCTGATGCGTGGATTGTTGGCCAGACCGGCGTAGATTTCCGGCTTGTCGTTGTGGTGGAGAACATACATCACATGCGTGCCCCCGACACCGGGCGGATCATAGAGGCCGGCATTGGCAAAGCCGCGCGACTTCAGATCCTCGATACGGGTTGCCGCATATTCCTTCATCTCCTCCTTGGTGCCGAAGACGATCGCCTGGGTCGGGCAGGCCTTGGCGCATGCCGGCCCCTGGCCGACCGCGACGCGGTCGACGCAGAGCGAGCACTTGTAGGCCTTGTGATCGACCTTGGAGATGCGCGGAATGTTGAAGGGGCAGCCCTTCACGCAATAGCCGCAGCCGATGCAGTTCTCATGCACGAAGTCGACGATGCCGTTGGTATATTGCACGATGGCACCGGGGGCCGGGCACGCCTTGAGGCAGCCCGGATCCTCGCAATGCATGCAGCCATCCTTGCGGATCAGCCATTCGAGATTGCCGGTTTCGGTATTCTCGAACTCGGTGAAGCGCATCAGCGTCCAGGTGTTCGGCGTCAGATCGTGCGGGTTGTCGTAGACGCCGGAATTGATACCGACCTCTTCAACCAACTCGTTCCACTCGAGGCATGCCGACTGGCAGGCCTTGCAGCCGATACATTTCGAGACGTCGATCAGCTTCGCGACTTCGGTTTGCCGCTCGGCCGGCGGTGTGATGGTCGAGGCCGAACGGCGCAGCAGGTCGGCCTCGCCGAATTTCGGCGGGACCGCTTCCGTGGTTGGGTTCTGGATGGGTGGAAACATCGCCGCCTCCTATGCCACCGGCCCGGATACGGGCTCGATATCAACAAGGAACGCCTTGAACTCAGGCGTCTGCGAGTTCGCGTCGCCGACAGGTGGCGTGAGCGAGTTTATCGGTGAGGCTTTCTTCGTCTCGCCGATGAAGCCGAAGTGCAGCGGCAGACCGATGGTATGGACGGTCTTGCCGTCGACCTGGAGCGGAACGAGCCGCTTGGTGACGACTGCCTTGGCCTTGACCTCGCCGCGGTTGGACCAGATGCGGACCAACTGCCCGGTGGCTATACCCTTCTCCTTTGCCAGTTGCTCGGACATTTCCACGATGGCTTCCGGCTGCAGGACCGCGTTCGTGTGCACGTTCTTGGTCCAGAAGTGGAAGTGCTCCGTCAGACGGTAGGTGGTCGCCACGATGGAGAATTCGGGCGAGTCGCCGAAGATCTCCATGTCGTTGTTGAACACCCGTGCCGCCGGGTTGCCCCGGATCGCAGGGAAGATCGGGTTCTTCACCGGCGATTCGAACGGCTCGTAGTGGGCCGGGAACGGTCCATCCGTCATCAGGCCACGCACCCAAAGGCGCGAAACGCCTTCCGCGTTCATGATGAACGGACCCGTTGCCTGCTCCGGAGGGATGGTTGCCACATAGTCCGGCACATCCGGCCCGGTCCAGCGCTGGCCGTCCCAGTACATGTACTTCTTGGCCTCGCTCCACGGCTTGCCTTGCGGGTCGGCCGAGGCGCGATTGTACTGGATGCGGCGGTTCGCAGGCCAGGAGAAGCCCCAGTCGGGGAACACGCCCAGGCCCGACGGATCGTCGTTGTCACGGCGTTGGGCGAAGTTGCCCTTCGGACCGTAGACACCGGTGTAGATCCACATGGAGCCGTCGGTCGAACCGTCGTCCCGCATCTCGCCGAAGCTGGCGAGCTGCTCGCCGGCGCGGCGGATGACATTGCCTTCCGCGTCGGTGACATCTGCCAGTGCCTTGCCGTTGAGCTCGCGAAGGAGTTCGTCCGCCGTCGGCTCGATCGGGTCCTCATAGCTCCAGTCGATCGCCATGAGCGGTTCCACGCCGGTCCCGCCTTCGGTCTCGTAGAGCTTGCGAATCCGCATGAACAGATCCGAGAGGATTTCGATGTCCTTGCGGGACTCGAAATACGGATCGGCGGCCGGCCACTTCCACTGGATGCAGCGGCTGGAGTTGGTGAAGCTGCCCTCTTCCTCGGCAAACGACGTCACCGGGAGCATGAACACTTCGGTCTGGATGCTGGCGGTATCAACATCGTTGAATTCGCCGTGGTTCTCCCAGAACCGGACCGTGTCCGTCTCGATCGGATCCATGCTGACGAGGAATTTGAGCTTCGCGAGCGCCGCCACCGTCTTGCCCGAATAGGCGATCGACATCAGCGGGTTGAAGCCCTGGCACAGCATGCCCGTGGTCTTGCCCTGATGCATGACGTCGAACATGCGCAGGGCGTCATAGGCCATGTCCACCTTCGGCAGCCAGTCATATCCGAAATTGTTCTCCTTCGTCGCCTTGGCCCCGAAGTAGCTCTTCAGGAAGCTGACATAGAATTTCGGATAGTTCTGCCAGTAGCTGGTCTGGTTCGGCTGCAGCGGCTTGAAGGTCCGCTTGGACAGGTGAGCCTCCAGCGTCGGTTCCGCGTCGGTCGGCAGGGCCAGATAGCCCGGAATTGCCGCCGTAAGCGTGCCGACATCGGTGATGCCCTGGACGTTGGAGTGGCCGCGAAGTGCGTTCACGCCGCCACCGGGGATACCGATATTGCCGCACAGCAACTGGATCATCGCAGCGGTACGGATATTTTGCGCACCGCTCGAATGCTGCGTCCAGCCGAGCGCATACATGATCGTCATGGCCCGCTCGCCATTGGCGGTCGATGCGACCCATTCCGCCACCTTCAGGAACTTGTCCTTCGGGGTTCCGCTGACGCGTTCGACCATTTCGGGCGTGTAGATCTCGAAATGCTTCTTCATCAGCTGGAAGACGCAACGCGGGTCTCTGAGCGTCATGTCGCGGACGGCAAAGCCATCCGGTCCCATCACATATTCCCACGTGCTGCGGTCGTAGCTGCGCTTCTCCTCGTCATAGCCGGAGAAGAGCCCTTCGTTGAACTCGAAGTCGTCCCTCACGATGTAGGCGGCGTTGGTGTAGTGCCTGACATATTCGTGATGGATCTTGTCGTTGGTCAGCAGGTAGTTGACCACGCCTGACAGGAAAGCGATGTCGCTTCCCGGACGGATCGGCGCATAGTGATCCGCCACTGCCGCCGACCGGTTGAACCGGGGATCGACGACCATAAGCTTGGCGCCACGCTCGGCTTTCGCCTCGGTGACCCACTTGAAGCCGCAGGGATGAGCCTCCGCGGCGTTGCCACCCATAATCCAGACGAGATCAGTATTCTTGATATCCGTCCAGCTGTTCGTCATTGCACCGCGACCGAATGTTGGGCCCAAACTGGACACCGTCGGTCCGTGTCAAATGCGTGCCTGATTCTCGATCTGCAGCATTCCCAGGCCACGCGCGACCTTGTAGGTCAGCCAGCCTGTCTCGTTCGTCACCGAGCTTCCCGAAAGGAAAGCCATCGTCGGCCAGCGATTGACGGGAACACCGTCATTGTTGGTCTCGATGAAGTTGGCGTCGCGATCCTCTTTCATCAGTTTGGCGATGCGCTCCATCGCGAAGTCCCACGTCACCCGCTCGAACGTGTTGCCGCCGGGCTTGCGGTACATCGGATATTTCACGCGCGTCTTGGACTTGATGTAGTCGATCGCCGCCGCACCCTTCGGGCACAGCGTGCCGCGGTTGACCGGATGGTCGACATCGCCCTCGATATGGGTGACTTCCATCTTGCCGGCTTCCGCCTTGCTCTCCGCCGAGAAAATCATCATGCCGCAGCACACGGCACAATATGGGCACGAGCTACGTGCTTCCTTCGTCAGGGTCAGCCTGAACGGCTTGACCGACGCGGCATAGGCGGCTTCGACACCGCCGAACCCGAACGCCCCTAAGGTCGTCCCGGCTACGCCAACGCTCGCGCCCTTTAGGAAGGCGCGACGCGAGAGATCCATATTCATTGGCTTCCTCCACATAGCGACCCCACCGGGGCACGGTCAGAATTCTCACTGACTATCAAAACCATAGCTCTCGAATCGATCTTTGCAACAAACATTTTCAAAGATTGAACTAAGTATTGAGATCGATGAGGATTCTATTTTGCCTGTAAAAACATGATGGTTTCGATCATGTTTTGTGGGAGCGACAGTCCTCGTTTGCGGCAACGCGCAGTGCTCGGCAATGGCCTGGTTGCAAGTCAAGTCTTGATGCTGAAGAGTATGGCGCGTGCGCCAAGACTCTGCGCGCATAGGCAAGGATCGGCAGGGTGACCCATGAAGGCGACCAGATTGGATTTGCGCGGCCTGCGCTGCCCCTACCCGGTGCTGCGGGCCAAGAAGGCGCTGCGCGACATCGACATCGGCGCGGAACTCGTCCTGGAGTGCACCGATCCGCTGACGGTGATTGACGTCCCTCATTTCGTTTCCCAGACCGGCCATGCCCTTGTGGGGCAGGACCGGCAGGACGATCTCTTCATTTTCAGGATCGTGCGCAAACAGTAAGTCGGGCAGTTGTGTGCTGTCCGACTCACCTTTTCTTCATATGTGGTGGCCCTGATGGATCATGCGCACAGGTGGCTCATGCCGTGATCTCCGCCGAGGTGATCGTATATTTGAAGCCATCGGGATCGAGGCAGTCGAGCAGGACCCCGGCGACTTCGGCCTGCGGGTACATCAGGAAGGCGACCTTGTGGGACGATCCTGGCAGGACGAGATCGTGCGCGGTGTTGTAGCCCAGCCAGTTGCCTTCCCAGGCGCCGAACAGCTTTTCGCGAACGGCAGTGACGATCGGCGAATCGATGGCATTGTCGCGGGGCGGCTCTTCCAGCATCACCTTGCGGACATCGGCCGGATCGGCCGCCACCCAGCCATGATCAGACAGATAGACCTCCGCGCGGCAATGCTGCGACTTGGTGATGATCTCGGAGCCGGCGCCGAGGCTCTTGTAGCCGAACTTCGAGGGTGCGACCCGTATGCCGTAGACGTCGCGCGCCGGCAGGCCGGCGGCCCGGGCGAGCGCGACATAAAGCGCGTTGAGGTCGGCGCATTTGCCGCCGAGATTGCCCGAGAGCAGCAGGCTGGCGACATCGCCGGTACCGCAGCCGAGGGTCTCGGCCTTGCGGTAGGTGTTCTCCACGACCCACTCATAGATCGCCCTGGCCTTGTCGGCATCACCGGAGAGGCCCGACGTGATCTCATCGGCGGTCTGCTTCACCAGCCCATCGGTCGGCATCAGTTCGGTTGCCTCGAGATAGAGTTGACGTTCCGCGTCGCTCAAGGCCAGAGCCTTGCCGGGCGCGTTCAACGTATCGGCACGATCGCGCGTCTTGAAACTGCTTTCGACCTCGATCGTCGACGGCTGGTCGCCGGCAAAGCGGGCATGGAGCAGCTTGGCGCCATATTTGGGATCCGTCACGATTTCGGCCGCGGCCGCATTGCCCGTCCATTCATCGCCGGCCGGCAATATCCATTCGCTTTCCTCGAGCGCCGGCAAGGGTACCCATGCCTGCACGGCGCCATCCGCCTTGGGGATTTCGATCTTTGTGGTGATGCGGAAGCTGCGCCACTCGCCCGGTTGCGGGTCGAATCGCGCGGTCGCGCCTGCCATACGCGGTAGCATCAGCGCTGCCGCCGAACAGGCGGTCGCGCCGGCCAGGAAATCACGTCGGTTCATCATTTTCGTCTGCCTCCCATTTCTCCACGTCTCGCCGATTGTCCCTCGGCAGGGCTTTGATCACCTCGTCCAGGGCGGAGTTGACGGCGGGATCGTCCCAGTCGACGTCACGCTCCACGAACAGGACGGGCGCAAGGTTGGAATCCAATATGAAGCTGCTCGGCAGCGCCTTGACCTGCCAGGCCTTGATGACGGCGCGGTCACGATCGAGCAGCACCGGGAAACTGACAGGATTGCGCTTGAAGAAAGTGCGCACGCGCGCATCGACCTCGCCGACGTCGACGGCGAGGATGCTCAGGTCCTCGCGTTGCCGGCGCACCGCCAGCCGTTCGAGCGATGCCATTTCCTCCACGCAAGGCTCGCACCATGTCGCAAAGAAATGGACGAGCACGACACGCCCCTTGTGGTCGTCGAGCGAAATACGGCCGTGATCCAGGCTGTCGAGATGCAAAGGCGGCTTAGGTTCGCCCGTCCAGTGGGCGAGCTCGGCCGCAGAGGCTGAAACGATACCCGAAACCAGCCCGAAAAGGATGGTCGCAGGCCATAGCCAATACCGGCGGGCAACCATCCATCGCAAATGGTTCTCGCGGGTTGAGCCGGCTGGAAGGAAAGCGCCCCGAGCCTCGGGGCCTGTGTCGAAGGCCACGCCTTACTTTCATGTCGGCGTGCCCGATTGTCAATGCGGCGCCCGCCGCGCACGGCATTGACAATCATAGGGCGAGGGTACAGTCTTGAAATCGAAAAAGATTTCGCTTGGCGAATTTTTTGGGAGGAAGACGGTGATTACGAGACGAAACTTCAACAGGCTGGCGGCTGCCGCGGCTTCCGGCCTTGCCATGCCGGCGGTGCTGACGGGCCGTGCCTTCGGCCAGGACAAGCCGATCCGGTTCGGGGCCAGCATTTCCCTGACCGGGGCGCTGTCGGGCACCAAGAACGGCCAGATCGGCTACGAGCTTTGGCGCGACGACGTGAACGCGGCCGGCGGCCTGCTCGGCAGGCCTGTCGAACTGGTCCTGCTGGACGACCAAAGTACAGCTTCGAATATTCCTGCGATCTATTCTGCGCTTGTTGATGTCGAGAAGTGCGATGTTCTGTTTGGACCTTACGGTGCAAGTCTTACGGCACCGGTGATGCCCTTCATCAAACAGCGTGACCTGTTCATGATCGGTATGTTCCCGCTTGCCGGCAACGACCAGGCACGGCACGACAAATTCTTCCACAGCGCGGCCTGGGGTCCCAACTCGGGAACCGATTGGGCGCGCGGCTTCTTCGACCTCGCCAAATCGGTTGGCGTCAAGCGGCTGGCCATTCTGGCCAATGATCTCGAATTCTCGAAGAACGCTGCCGTGGGCGGCGCGAAGGTCGCCGAAGAATACGGCATGGAGATCGTCTTCAACCAGAGCTACCCGCCCAACACCTCCGATTTTTCCACCATCCTGCGCAATGTCGGCGCGGCCAATCCCGATGCCGTCTTCATCGGCTCCTATCCCGCCGACAGCACGGCGATCATCCACAGCGTGCGCGAGATCGGCGTGCCCGACAGCGTCAAGCTGTTCGGCGGCGCCATGATCGGCCCGCAATACGGTTCGCTGCTGGGTTCGCTCGGTCCGGAGCTGAACGGGCTGGTGAACTGCCATCTGTTTTCGCCCGAGCCCACGATGCAGTCGGCCGAGATCAAGAGCTTCTTCGATCGCTATGTTCCGATCGCGGAGAAGCAGGGTGTGGACCCTCTCGGCTTCTACATACCGCCCTTCTACTACGTCGCGGGCCAGTTGGCCGCCGCGGCCATCACCGGTGCCGGATCGCTCGACCAGGCCGCCATGGCTCAATGGCTTCACGCCAACAAGGTCGACACCATCGTCGGCCCGGCGACGTTCAACGAGATCGGTGACTGGACGACGCGCCGGGTCCTGATGGTCCAGGTCCAGAATGTGGCGGGCAACGACCTGGCCCAGTTCCGTGAGCCGGGACGCCAAGTCATCGTCGATCCGCCCGAACTCAAGTCGGGTGACCTCATCCACCCCTACAACAAGGCACGTGCCACCTAAGCAGCCAAGCAGCGCAGTGGACGAGGCCGGCTGCGCAACGGTCGGCCTCCGATGAGGGGACATGACACAGCTAGATCTTTTCATGAACGTGGTCGCCACGGGCGTGCTCGTGGGCAGCGTCTATGCGGCCGTCGCGCTTGGCCTGGCGATCACCTTCGGGATCCTTCATATCCCTAATATCGCCCATCCGGCCCTCGTGATCATGGGCGGTTATTTCGTCGTCCATGCCAATAGGCTCGGCCTCGATCCGTTGGTCGCGGCGATGATCGGCGTGGTTCCATTCTATCTGCTGGGAATGCTGCTTTATTCCTTCTATGCCAATACGTTCGAGCGGCGGGGGCGTGCCGACGTATTGCAGAGCCTGACGCTTTTCTTCGGCCTGTCGCTGGTCATCGAAATCATGCTGGTGCTGGCCTATGGGTCGGAACTGAAGTCCCTCACCGCACCCTATATCGGCAGCAGCCTGAAATTCGGCCCGCTGACCATTCCCTCCCGCCTGCTCGTGCCGGCCATCCTCGGGCCGGTCACCGTGGGAGCGCTCTGGCTCTACTTCAAAT
>JBARWP010000688.1:0-14320 GCA_049646905.1 Pseudaminobacter sp.
CGCCATGACCACGCCGCTGCCCACCGGCTCGACCATCGGCATCATCGGCGGCGGCCAGCTCGGGCGCATGCTGGCAATAGCCGCCGCGCGCCTTGCCTATCGCACGATCATCCTGGAGCCGCAGGCCGATTGCCCGGCCGCCCAACTCGCCAACCGGCAGATCGTGGCCGCCTATGACGATCCTGCCGCGCTCCAGCAGATTGCCGAGGCAAGCGACGTCGTCACCTATGAATTCGAGAATGTGCCGGTGGCTGCTGCCGAAACCCTTGCCGCCAGCGTCCCGGTCTATCCGCCGGCTCGTGCGCTGGAAGTCTCGCAGGATCGGCTGACGGAAAAGACCTTCCTCAACGGCATCGGCATCGCCACCGCTGGCTTTCGTGCGATCGACGGCAATGGCGACATCGCCAGCGCCCTCCAGGACCTGGGCGGTGCGGGCATATTGAAGACCCGCCGCATGGGCTATGACGGCAAGGGCCAGCGCGTGTTGCGGGGAGCCGCCGAAGCTGCGGACGCCTCCTTTTCCGCCATGGGCGATGTCCCGCTGATCCTGGAAGGCTTCGTGTCTTTCGACCGCGAGATTTCTATCATCGCCGCGCGCGGCCGTGACGGCGCCCTTAGTGCTTACGATCCGGCCGAAAACATCCACCGCGACGGCATCCTGCACACATCCACCATACCCGCGGCCATTTCCGCCCACACCGCCGAGTCTGCGCGCGATATCGCCTTCGCCATCCTGCAGGCGCTCGATTATGTCGGCGTCATCGGCGTCGAGTTCTTCGTCCTTCCCGAGGGCGGGCTGCTGGTCAATGAAATCGCCCCGCGCGTCCACAATTCCGGCCACTGGACCGAGGCCGCCTGTGCCGTCTCGCAATTCGAGCAGCATATCCGCGCCGTGGCCGGCCTGCCGCTCGGCCGCACCGCACGCCACTCCGACTGCGTCATGGAAAACCTCATCGGCGACGATGTGCTGCGCGCTCCCGCCTTGCTCGCCGAGCCGGACCTGATGCTCCACCTCTACGGCAAGGCGGAGGCGCGGCCCGGCCGCAAGATGGGTCATTTCACGCGGCTGACGGGCAAGCGCTGAATCATCGCCGCAACATGGCGGGCTGCGGTTGACAGGGCGTGGCCACCTCGTTTATGAGCCAGTCACACAAATTCGGACGCGCTCTCGGGCGCGTCTTTCAGTTCGGCCCTGCGACGGGCCCAGTCGACGGATCGAACAGATGAAGATCAAGAATTCGCTCAAGGCACTGAAGGCCCGCCACCGTGACAACCAGCTGGTCCGCCGCAAGGGCCGCGTCTACCTGATCAACAAGTCGGCGCCGCGCTTCAAGGCGCGCCAGGGCTGATCGCAGCCATCACACGAATTTCAGTTTGACGTTCCGCGGACGGGAGATAGATTCTTCCGTATGCGGAGCGTTTGTGCATTTTTCCTCGGCTTTGCCATCGCAGTCACGTCTGCCGGGCCGCTGCTCGCGCAAACCGAGCCCGAAGCGAAATCCATCCCCGCCCCCGCCAAGGCCGAAAGCCGGCTCGATACGCTGTTCGGCAATCTGAAGCGCGAGCGCAATGAACGCGCGGCCAGGCGCATCGCCTCGCAGATCCAGGGCGAGTGGAACAAGTCCGGCAGCGAGTCCATCGACCTGATGATGCAGTGGACGCAGGATGCCATGGAAGCGAAGAAATTCGACGTGGCCCTCGATTTTCTCGACCAGGTGATCACATTGGCGCCGGACTATGCGGAGGGCTGGAACCGCCGGGCGACCGTTCATTTCATGATGCACAGCTTCGGCAAGTCGATGGCCGATATCGATCGCACGCTGCGGCTGGAGCCACGCCATTTCGGGGCGCTGGCCGGCATGGCGCAGATCATGACGGCAAGAGGCAACAAGGAGCTTGCGCTGGAAGCATGGCAGCGCGTGCTCACCATCTACCCGATGATGCGCAACGCGCAGGATCAGGTCGGCACGCTTTCGGAAGAACTTGCCGGCGACGCGATCTGATTTTCCGTGCCCTCACGGCATAGGTCATCCTGAAACGCTGTGCAGCGTAGGCAAGCAACGTATCCGGGACCCATCCGCGACATCAGCGGAAACGACCAACAAACCAGGGTAAGGGTTCGCGAGCCCTAAGCGCCGCTGCCTTCCGCGCCGACATAGGCGATGCGCAGCATGTTGGTTGCGCCGGGGGTGCGCAGGGGCACGCCGGCCGTGATGATCACCCGGTCGCCGGGTTTGGCGAAGCTTTCGGCAAAGGCGATGCGGCAGGCGCGGTTGACCATGTCATCCAGGTCGATGGCATCGCCGGTGACCACGCAATGGGTACCCCACACCAGCGACAAGCGCCGGGCCGTCTGCACCACCGGCGACAGCGCGATGATCGGCACCTGCGGCCGCTCGCGCGCCGCGCGCAGGCCCGGGGTGCCGGAAGCGGTATAGGTGATGATCGCCGAAAGCTTCAGCGTCTCGGCGATCTGGCGCGCGGCAAGCGAGATCGCATCGGCGCCGGTCGCCTCCGGTTCCGAGCGCTGGGCATTGATGATGCCGGGGAAGGTCGGGTCCTGTTCGACGCGCTCGGCGATACGGTTCATCGTCGCCACGGCCTCGACCGGATATTCTCCGGCAGCCGATTCGGCCGAGAGCATGATGGCGTCGGCGCCTTCGAACACAGCGGTCGCCACGTCCGACACTTCGGCGCGGGTCGGTACCGGCGCGGAAATCATCGATTCCAGCATCTGGGTCGCCACCACCACCGGCTTGCCGGCCTTGCGCGCCGCGCGCGTGATCTGCTTCTGGATGCCGGGCACTGCCTCCAGCGGCATTTCCACGCCGAGGTCGCCGCGCGCCACCATCAGCGCGTCCGACAATTCGATGATCTCGGCCAGCCGCGTCACCGCCTGCGGCTTTTCGATCTTCGACAACAGATAGGCGCGCCCGCGCGCGATCTTGCGCGCCTCGGCCAGGTCCTCCGGCCGCTGGATGAAGGACAGCGCGATCCAGTCGACGCCCGCCGCCAGCACCGCATCGAGATCGGCGCGGTCCTTCTCGGTCATTGCCCCCACCGGCAGTTCGGTGTCGGGCAGGCTCACGCCCTTGCGGTCGGAGATCTTGTTGCCTGCAACCACGGTGCAGGTGATCGCCTTGCCGTCGGTCGCCGTCACCTTCAATTCCAGCCTGCCGTCATCGATCAGCAGGCGATGACCGGGCCGTACCGAGGCAAGGATTTCGGGATGGGGCATGTGCACGCGGCTGGAATCGCCCGGTGCCGGATCGTCGTCGAGCTTAAAGTCCTGTCCTACCTCCAGCGTCGCCTTGCCTTCGGCGAAAGTGCCGACCCGCAGCTTCGGCCCCTGCAGGTCCGCCAGGATGCCGATCGGCCGGCCGACCTCCTTCTCCACGGTGCGGATGCGGCCGACGAGCTGGCGCATCAGCGCCGGATCGGCATGGCTCATATTGATGCGGAAGACGTCGGCTCCGGCCTCGAAGAGCCTTTTGATCATCGCCTCGGAAGAGGAGGCAGGGCCAAGGGTCGCGAGAATCTTTACCTTGCGGCTGCGTCTCATTGAGAATTCGTTCCCGTCACGGCGGCAGTGCCGTCTGTTGCGGGTTCGTCGGTCAGTTGGACCATCCAGCTTGCCTGCTCGCCCGTGTCATATTCCTGAAAGCCTGCGCGCTGGAAACCGCGGGCGACGCAATCGGTCACGCCGGCGATCTTGAACTCCTTCTCGGCCACGCACATGTTGATCGGCCCGTCCCAGCGCCCGCCGCGCTCGGCATCCTCGGCATAGAGATAATAGAAGCGCGACGACAGCGGCCCCTCGATCAGGGTCTTGCAGGTCGAGCCCTCGAGATGCCACCAGCCTTCGGTGATCCAGCCCGCCTTGGCCCGGTAGCCGATACCGACGCAGACGAGGTTCTGCGTCGCGTTGCAGACACGGAAATCCGCCCGCGCATCGCTCGCGCCCATGAGACATAGGACCGGAAGGCCGAGAAAAAGCAGCACTGCGGCCTGTGCGGAGCGAATGCGCGCTGCGCCGGCCAGCCCCATCCTCGAATCCCTCTCTTGTGGCTTTTTCATCGTTCGATGTCCCTTTTCGGCAAAGTCTGGCCCCATGTCAACGCGCTCCGGGGTGGCAATCCAATCGATTTAGATGCATCACAGCGCCGCATGCCATCCTCGTCCGGATGTTGGAGAAAACATTGACCAAACAACGGCATTGCACAGCCCGTCCCTTCATGGAATGACAGGCGTTTCTGCCACGGCAAACGGGATGTTTGCATTTCATGATCCGATCAGCAGTTTTTGCCCCCTTCGAGCTCATCGATGGCGACCGCAAGCGCGGCATCGTTCTTCTGGCAGATCATGCCAAGCGTGATTTGCCCGATGAATACGGTGATCTCGGCCTGCCCGCCAGTGAATTTCAGCGCCATATCGCTTATGACATCGGCGTCGAGCAGGTAACGCGCAAGCTTGCCGCGCTGACCGGTGCGCCGGCGGTGCTCGCCAATTTCTCCCGCCTGCTGATCGATCCCAATCGCGGCGAAGACGACCCCACGCTGATCCGCCAGCTCTATGATGGCACGATCGTTCCCGGCAATTATCCGATGACGCCGGAGGAGCGCGAAAAGCGGCTCGACCGCTTCTATCGTCCCTATCAGGATGCGGTGGGAGCGCTGGTTGCCTCGGTGGCGCAGGCAAGCGGCCGCGCGCCGTTCCTGCTTTCCGTCCATTCCTTCACACCCACCATGCAGGGCCGCGCCCGTCCATGGCATGTAGGCCTGCTCTGGGATCGCGACGATCGCGCCACCCGGCCGATCATCGAGCTTCTGGCGCGAGACGGCACGCTCGTGGTGGGCGACAACGAGCCTTATGACGGCGCGCTGCGTGGCGATACCATGTTCAGGCACGGTACCGCCAATGGCTATGCCCATGCGCTGGTCGAGATCCGCCAGGACCTGATTGCCGACAATGCCACCGCCGACGCCTGGGCCGCGCGGCTCGCCGGAATCGTTGACGTCGTCAATGCCCGGCCCGATATACATGAAGTCAGACATTTCGGTTCGCGCACCGGGCCTGTTTAGGTGCATCGCGCGCAACTCGAACAAATTTGTTGTAGTCCGTGCCGTGGCACCGCCCATCGCCGGCAACGATCCGCAAAGGAGGTTTCATGACCGAACTCAGCGAAGACCAGAAGCGCGATTTCGAGGCGGCGGCTTTCCGCCGGCTGGTGGCGCATCTGCGCGAGCGCAACGACGTGCAGAACATCGACCTGATGAACCTCGCCGGCTTCTGCCGCAATTGCCTGTCCAACTGGTATCGCGACGCCGCCGGCGAAGCCGGCCTTGACCTCTCCAAGGAGGAATCGCGCGAGATCATATATGGCATGCCTTATGCCGAGTGGCAGGCGCGCTACCAGACGGAAGCCTCCGAGGCCAAGAAGGCGGAATTCGAGGTGCGCCGCCCGCGCGATCACTGACGCCACGGCATCTCCCCCAATGCCTGGATAGCGGACAATGGTGCGCGGCGTCTTGCCGAGTCTTGCCCGCCTGTGACATTGTGCGACCGTCTCGGCCCAGGATCGGCCTGCCACCTCCGGACCGTTGAAAAGGGGTATGAATTTGAGCCGCCTCGACCGCTCGCTGATCGCCAACCTGCCTCCTTTCGAGGGCATGACTCCTGCCGATCTCGATCGCATCCTGCAACATGCACGCTCGTTGCGGGTGGCAAGGGAAGAGGCCATCTTCGAGCAGGAAGCGGAGGCGCATTCCTTCTTCCTTCTGCTCGACGGCCACGTCCGCGTGGTCAAGACCACGCCGCAGGGCCAGCAGGTCATCGTGCGCTATATCAGCCCTGGTGAACTGATGGGCATCGCCCATGCGCTTGGCCGCACCACCTATCCGGCCTCCGCCATCGCGGCTGTGGATTGCGTCGTGCTGGCCTGGCCGGGTGCCCTGTGGCCGGACCTTGCGGCCAATTTCCCGAGTTTTGGTGCCAATACCTACAAGACGGTCGGCGCACGTTTGCAAGATGCGCATGCCCAGGTCATCGAAATGGCAACTGAACAGGTCGAGCAGCGCGTCGCGCGTGCCCTGCTCAGGCTGGTCAAGCAGACGGGCAAGAAGACCAAAGAGGGCATCCTCATCGATTTTCCGATCTCGCGCCAGGACATCGCCGAGATGACCGGCACCACGCTGCACACGGTCAGCCGGCTGCTCACCGCCTGGGAGGAGCAGGGCATGGTGCGCTCTGGCCGCCAGAAGGTCGCTGTGGTTGAGCCGCACAAGCTGTTCCTGCTGGCGGAAGGGCGTCTGCCCAAGGCCTGATACCGCCGGAGCGCAGAGCGCCGAAAGGATATCAGCCGATCATCCGACGCTCAGGCTAGCTGGAGCGTTCAGTTTCTGACAGAAACGGTCCCTCACCCATGGCGCGTGAGACGTCCATGTGGGGAGAAACGGCCTTTCCGAGAAAGCGCCGTTACACGCTATCTCCGTGGTTGAATCCGATCTCGCCCAGAAACCGGGTGCCGTTCTTGGGGATCATGCTCGGATCGATCACCGCCTGCAGGTCGCGCACCAGTTCCGCTTCCTCGATGCCATGTTCGCGCGCCGCATCGACGACGGTGTGAAATGTTGCGATCGGGCAGCCGACGCAAAGCATGCCGTGACCGAGGATCACGCCGATGGTGGCGGGCCATTCGCGCATGACCTCGTCCATGCTCATCTCTTTGTCGAATGTCCGCACCATCCTCGCTGCTCCTGTATGGAAAGCGGCCACGATAGGCAAATTGACGCAGCCCCGTCTTTGTCCTGCGGCAAACAGGCGCAAATCCGCATCGCCCTCATGCATGCCGATATGTCCAGCTTGTGCCGTGACGACGATGGCGGCTCCAGGAGCGGTGACGGGCCTTACGCTTCGGCTTCCGGCGGCTTGCGGATGGTGAGGCGCGCCGCCAGATCCTCCATGCGCTGTGCGAGGGCTGAAAGCGCGCCGGTCAGCGCGGCATCGTTCTTGTCGGCTTTGGTCAGCGCATCGTCGCGGGTCTTGCGCAGCGTGCCGATCTCGCTTTCCATCCCCGTCAATCGCTTCTGCAGCTCCACCAGTTCGTCCATGACCATGATGCCGGCCATGACGGTGACGCGCTGGTCGCCGATCTCGCCGAAGGAGTCCTTCAGATGCGAGACATAGCGGTCGAACCTCTCGGCCAGGCCGATCAGGTGCTCCTCCTGGCCTTCGTCGCAGGCCATTCGATAGGCCTTGCCGTCGATCGTGACTGTAACCTGGGCCATCTTCTACCTGTCCAGTACCGCGCGGATGGTTTCCATCGCCGTCACCAGCCGGCGTGAAACCTCCTTGTTGGCCTCTTCCAGCCGTTCGGCGCGCGCCTCGGAATTGTCGAGTTCCTGCGCCAGCCGGCCGCGGTCGGCGTTCATACGCTGTACTTCGGCCTCGGCTTCCAGATAGTCCTGCTCATGCTCCAGCCGCGCCGCAACGCTGTTTTCGAGCGTTTCGATCGCCTTACCGAGCCGGCTGATCACCTCTTTGAGTGTCGTTTCTCCGGTCATGGCTCCGTCCGAACTCCCGCCCATCACCGAATCGTTCGCATTCAGAACGACTTACCGCAGAAACATTAGGCATCGTGCAAACGACCCGTCAACAAAGCGATTCGGCCTTTCCCCTGCTAAAGCCGGGCGAGCCAATCCGGAACGGTCAACTCTGTGGTGAAAATGGCTCCTGGCCCCGTGCATTTATTGACTCGCGGCGCCCGCCTGTTATGTCTCCCGGCAACTTTTCAGGCGGGCAGCGGCCCCGAAACATGGGTTTGGCGAGCAATCATGACCTCACGCGAAAAACACGACCGGATGGCCAATGCAATCCGCTTCCTTTCCATGGATGCGGTCGAAAAGGCGAATTCCGGTCATCCCGGCCTGCCGATGGGGGCCGCCGACATCGCCACCGTGCTCTATACGCGTTTTCTCAAGCATGATCCGAGCAATCCCGCCTGGGCCGATCGCGATCGCTTCGTGCTGTCGGCCGGCCATGGCTCGATGCTGCTTTATTCGCTGCTCTACCTGACCGGCTATGAAGACATCACCATCGACGAGATCAAGAATTTCCGCCAGCTCGGCTCACGCACGGCCGGCCACCCCGAATATGGCCATGCCGCCGGCATCGAGACGACGACCGGGCCGCTGGGGCAGGGGCTAGCCAATTCCGTCGGCATGGCGCTCGCCGAGCGCATCCTGAACGCAAAATTCGGCGACGACCTGGTCGACCACTATACCTATGTGCTGGCCGGCGACGGCTGCCTGATGGAAGGCATCAGCCAGGAGGCGATTTCGCTTGCCGGCCATCTGAAGCTCAACAAGCTCATCGTGTTCTGGGATGACAACGGCATCTCCATCGACGGTTCGGTGGCGCTGTCGGATTCGACCGACCAGCCCGCCCGCTTCGCAGCGTCGGGTTGGAACACCGCGCGTGTCGATGGTCACGACCCGGACGCCATCGCAGCCGCGATCGAGGCGGCACGGAAGTCAGACCGGCCGACGCTGATCGCCTGCAAGACGACGATCGGCTTCGGTGCGCCTACCCGTGCGGGCACCAACAAGGCACATGGGTCGCCGCTGGGCGCGGAAGAGATCGCCGGCGCGCGCAAGGCGCTGGGCTGGTCCTACGCGCCATTCGAGGTCCCCTCCGAGATTCTCGACGACTGGCGGCTGGCTGGCCTCAATGCCGGCAAGAAGCGCAAGGAGTGGGAAGATCGCCTCGCCGCCGCCGAAAGCGATGTGCGCGCCGAGTTCGAGCGGCGCATGCGCGGCGAACTGCCGAGCGGCTTCGACGACGTGATCGTCGAATACAAGCGCCAACTTGCCGCCGACAAGCCCAAGGTCGCCACCCGCAAGTCCTCCGAGATGGCGCTGGAGGTCATCAATGGCGCGGTTCCGGAGACGATCGGCGGCTCGGCCGACCTCACCGGTTCCAACAACACCAAGACCAGCCAGACCAAGCCGATCGTGCCCGGCGACTATGCCGGCCGCTACGTCTATTACGGCATCCGCGAGCATGGCATGGCGGCGGCGATGAACGGCATGGCGCTGCACGGCGGCGTCATCCCCTATTCGGGCACCTTCCTGACCTTCTCCGACTATGCGCGTCCGGCCATGCGCCTGGCCTCGCTGATGGGCATCCGCGTCGTCTTCGTCATGACGCATGATTCCATCGGCCTCGGCGAGGACGGGCCGACCCACCAGCCCGTCGAGCATCTGGCGGCCCTGCGCGCCATCCCCAACCATCTGGTGTTCCGCCCGGCCGATGCCACCGAAGCCGCCGAATGCTGGCAGCTTGCGCTCGAGCAGACCAAGTCGCCCTCGACGCTGGCGTTGACGCGCCAGAACCTGCCGGCCGTCCGCACGGACTTCGTC
Source organism: Pseudaminobacter sp. (assembly GCA_049646905.1). GTDB lineage: Bacteria > Pseudomonadota > Alphaproteobacteria > Rhizobiales > Rhizobiaceae > Pseudaminobacter. Next base: position 9,420 of record JBARWP010000688.1, read on the forward strand.
GAGGAGAATCTGTGCGCCTATGGCGCCTATGAACTGGCGACCGCCGATGGCGAGGCCGAGGTGACGATCTTCGCCAGCGGCTCGGAGGTCGAGATCGCGCTTGCCGCACGCATCCAGTTGCAGGCGCATGGCCATCCGACCCGCGTGGTCTCGGTTCCCTGCTTCGAACTGTTCGAACAGCAGAGCGAGAGCTACAAGGCCGCGCTCATCGGCACCGCACCGGTCAAGGTCGGCATCGAGGCGGCGATCCGGCTGGGCTGGGATCGCTTCATCGGCCTCGACGGCATCTTCATCGGCATGCACGGCTTCGGCGCCAGCGCGCCGATCGAGCCGCTCTACAAGTATTTCGGCATCACTGCGGAAGACACCGTCAGGGCGGTCGAGGCCAGGTTGCACCCGAAGGCCGGCTGACCGGTTTACGAATTGCGCGGGCTGGTACAATATGTCAGCCCACGCAATGCAAGCTTAAGCTGGATTCTTCGACCTTGCACCGCTATGAAGCGGCTGCCAGCGCGCGAAGGCTGAGACTCCGTCATGGATTCCAGGCTCGCTGCAGCGCAGGCAACCGCCGCCCGCGCGAGGTCGCGCCCCATTTTGCTTCCAGGGAAGAAACGAACATGACCGTCAGAGTTGCCATCAACGGATTTGGCCGCATTGGCCGCAACATCGTGCGCGCCATCTATGAATCGGGCCGCAAGGACATCGACGTCGTTGCCGTCAACGATCTCGGCCCGGTCGAGACCAACGCCCACCTGCTGCGCTATGACAGCGTGCATGGCCGCTTCCCGCGCGAGGTTACGGTCGAGGGCGACCAGATCAATATCGGCACCGACGCGTTCAAGGTCACCGCGATCAAGGACCCCTCGCAACTGCCGTGGAAGGAACTCGGCGTCGACATCGCGCTGGAATGCACCGGCATCTTCACCTCGAAGGACAAGGCCTCCGCGCATCTTGCCGCCGGCGCCAAGCGCGTCATCGTCTCGGCGCCCGCCGATGGCGCCGACCTCACGGTCGTCTACGGCGTCAACCACGACAAGATCGCCAAGGAACACATGGTGATCTCCAACGCGTCCTGCACCACCAACTGCCTGGCGCCGGTCGCCATGGTCCTCAACAATGCCTTCGGCATCGAGAAGGGCTTCATGACGACGATCCACGCCTATACCGGCGACCAGCCGACGCTCGACACCATGCACAAGGATCTCTACCGCGCCCGTGCGGCGGCGATGTCGATGATCCCGACCTCGACCGGCGCGGCCAAGGCCGTCGGCCTGGTGCTGCCGGAGCTCAAGGGCAAGCTTGACGGCGTGTCGATCCGCGTGCCGACGCCGAACGTCTCGGTCATCGATTTCAAGTTCGTGTCGAAGAAGACGGTCACGGTCGAAGAGGTCAACCAGGTGCTGGTTGCCGCGGCAGACGGCCCGCTGAAGGGCGTGCTCGCCTACACCACCGAGCCGCTGGTCTCCGTCGACCTCAACCACAATCCGGCCTCGTCCACCTTCGCGCTCGACCAGACCAAGGTCATCGACGGCAATCTCGTTCGCGTCATGTCCTGGTACGACAATGAATGGGGCTTCTCCAACCGCATGGCCGACACGGCTGCCGTCTTCGGCAAGGTCATCGCCTGACATAGATCGCCGTGCGTCCTAAAGGACGCATACTGGCGATCTATCCCTTTAGTTTCAGCATCGGATTTTCCGAAAACCGGATTCCACTTTTCGGTCCGATGCTCTAGCTGCAACGCACAGCAGTGAACACGAAGCGCCCGGCATCGACCGGGCGTTTCTCATTTGCCAGGCCGATCGAGATGCCCGGATAAAAACGCGAATTTGCGCGCATTGACCCAGTAATTTTCTTGCGTACCGCCTCGTCTTCGCCGCACTCTGTTGTGAATTGGAGCGAGAAAGAGGGGGAACACGTCGCATATGGAGCAGGCCATCTATCTTGTGACGCTGGTGGCGACGGCCCTGGTGCTCGCAGCGGCGTTTTCGAGCCTGATCGCCTTCCGCTTTGGCGCGCCTCTCCTGCTTCTGTTTCTCGGCATCGGTCTGCTCAGCGGGGCGGATGGGCTGGGCATCCAGTTCGACAACGCCAACCTGGCCTATTTCGCCGGTTCGCTGGCTCTTGCGGTCATCCTGTTCGATTCAGGCTTCGGCACGCCCACCATCGTGCTGCGCCAGGCGGCGCTGCCGGCATTGTCGCTGGCTACGGCCGGGGTCGCCCTCACCGCCCTCATGTTCGGCCTTGCCGCCCACGCGCTGACCGATTTCACCTGGCTGGAATCCTTCCTGGTGGGCACCACCGTCGCCTCGACCGACGCTGCGGCGGTTTTCTTCCTGCTGCGCGCCGGCAACGTCAATCTGCGCGACCGCGTGCGTTCGACGCTGGAAATCGAATCCGGCACCAATGATCCGATCGCGATCTTCCTGACGATCACCCTTGTCGAGATCATCACGCTCGGCACCAACCCGGAAGCCGAAATGCTGTTCTTCGACCTGGCGCTCGGCTTCTTCACCAGCATGGGGCTCGGTGCGGCCGTCGGCATATTGGGCGGCTTCATGATCGTGCAGCTGATCGACCGGCTCAATCTCGATCGCGGCCTGCTGCCGATCTTCGTGCTGACCCTGTCGTTGCTGGTCTTTGCCGCGGCGGGGACGGTCGGCGGATCGGGCTTCCTTGCCGTCTATCTTGCCGGGCTGGTTGCGGGCAATTCGCAAGTGAGGGCGCAGGCGACGCTGAGGCGCTTCCAGAGCGGCATGTCGTGGCTGGCGCAGATCATCATGTTTCTCGTGCTCGGCCTTTTTGCCACGCCCTCGCAATTTCCCGCCATTCTGCTGGCGTCGGTCGCGCTCGGCCTGTTCCTGATCTTCTTTGCCCGTCCCATCGCGGTGTGGCTCTGCCTGAAGCCGTTCAATTTCGCCGCCACGGAAACCGCCTTCATCTCCTGGGTGGGCCTGCGCGGGGCGGTTTCGATCCTGCTTGCAATCACGCCTCTGCTGGGCGGGCTGGAGCACGGCAGGACGATCTTCAACACCGCCTTCATCGTCGTGCTGGTCTCGCTTGTCGTGCAGGCTGGACCGTTGGGCCGATGGCACGACGGCTCGGCCTGGTGGTGCCGTCGCGCGGCGGGCCGCTCGAGAAGGTCGAGCTTGAACTGCCCGGTTCAGCCCGCCATGAACTGCTGAGCTACAGGGTGATGCCCGGAAGCCCGGTGCTGCGCGGCGAACGCCTGCCGCGGTGGGCGCGGCCTTCCCTTGTGGTGCGCGAGGGCAGGTCGCTCAAATTCCCGGATTTCGGCCGGCTCCTGGAAGGCGACCGCGTCTATATCTTCGTCTCCGACCGGTATCCGTCGCTGCTTGACCGGCTGTTCACCAGCAGGATGGAACTCGACCCGGAAGATGCGGAGTTCTTCGGCGCATTCGCGGTCGATCCGGGCCGGCCGGCAGCCGATCTCGACACAGCCTATGGCGTCGGCCTGTCGCAGGCGGAGTTGAAGTCGACGATCGGCGAAGTGCTGCTGGCGCGGCTCGGCGGCTGGGCCGAATATGGCGACCGGCTCACGCTGGGACCGATCGAACTCATCGTGCGCGACATCGATGAGAAGGGCCGGGTAACCGGTATCGGCCTGTCTTTCGAGCCGACCGAGCCCCAGCCATTGGTGCCGAGACTGCTCGGTTCGGGCAATCTGCGCGCCCTTGTCGAGGCGGTATTCGGGAAGCTGCCCGACAAGCCGGCCAAGCAGGATGTCCATGATATTGGCTAGGGTCAAACTGCCGCTGCAATTCGCCGCGGCAGGATGCCGCCATCCAACTTGCATCGGTATCAAGGCGCTATAAAGTTCCGCAAGTTCAGCGAGGAGACCCCCATGCCCGCCTTTAAGACACTCGACGACATCGGTACGATCAAAGGCAAGCGCGTCCTGGTGCGCGTCGATCTCAACGTCCCGGTGGCGGACGGCAAGGTGACGGACGCTACCCGCATCGAGCGGGTTGCCCCCACCATCAAGGAATTGTCGGCCAAGGGCGCAAAGGTCATTCTGCTTGCCCATTTCGGGCGCCCCAAGGGTGTCGCCGACCCCGCCTTTTCGCTCGAGCCGATTGCGGGCGCGACCGCCGAGGTGCTGGGCAAGACGGTCGCCTTCGCGGCCGACTGCATCGGCGAAAAGGCAGCCAAGGCCGTCGCAGCCCTTTCCGATGGCGATATCCTGTTGCTGGAGAACACCCGCTTCCACAAGGGCGAGGAAAAGAACGATCCCGATTTCGTCAAGCAACTGGCGGCCAACGGCGATCTCTATGTCAACGACGCCTTTTCGGCTGCGCACCGCGCCCATGCCTCGACCGAAGGTCTCGCCCATCTTCTGCCAGCCTTTGCCGGCCGCACCATGCAGGCCGAACTGCTCGCGCTGGAAAAGGGTCTCGGCAATCCGGCGCGCCCGGTGGTCGCGATCGTCGGCGGTGCCAAGGTCTCCTCGAAGATCGATCTTCTGATGAACCTGGTCAAGAAGGTCGATGCGCTGGTCATAGGCGGCGGCATGGCCAACACCTTCCTTGCCGCGCGCGGCACCGATATCGGCAAATCGCTGTGCGAGCACGATCTGGCTGCGACCGCCAAGCAGATCATGATTGAGGCGGCGCAATCCGGCTGCGCCATCATCCTGCCCTCCGATGGCGTCGTTGCCCGTGAGTTCAAGGCAGGTGCCGCCAACGAAACCGTCGCCATCGAGGCCGTGCCTGCGGATGCGATGATCCTCGACGTCGGCACCAAGACCGTCGAGACGGTCAACCAGTGGATCGACCGGGCCGCAACCCTGGTCTGGAACGGCCCGCTCGGCGCCTTCGAGATCGAGCCCTTCGATCGTGCCACCGTTGCTGCGGCGCGCTATGCCGCCAAGCGCAGCAAGG
>JBARWP010000689.1:0-1908 GCA_049646905.1 Pseudaminobacter sp.
GGCGCCCCGATCTGGAAGGCGAGAAGGGCTTCCCTCGGAAAATCAGGGCTGCCGTCAATGTTCGGGAAAGTGCCATCGGCACGTTGGCCGCACGCAAGCTGATTGACGAAGCACACGCAGAGGCCGCAGTGCGATTTCGCCGGCATTGGGAGGCGACGGGCGGGGCAGGGGCCAGAGCTATCGACTACAGCCGCGACAAGGTGGACGGCGGGAAGATTGCCGATCCAATCGACGCCGGTCAAATGCGCGCCGCTCGGCATCTCGCGGAAGCCGAGCATGTTCTCGGTGTCCGGCACTATGAACTGGTGCGGAGCGTCTGCGGCGAGGGCAAGGCTATGACCGAGATTTACCACGCCAAACGCGAAAGGCTGACTGCGACGGACAACCTACGGGCATCGCTCGATGACCTCGCCAGGATATGGGGTATCGCCGTGAAGGCATCCAGCAAGCCGGCACGTCAGTACGTGCTGCCATCGAAGCATGACTTGTCGTTGTACGTTCAGCGCACAACGAAGAAGGCCCGCCGTGCGAAAAACGATTGACGGCGGTAACCGAGTTTCGTATGATGCATGCAGGTTGGCGCGTTGCGCCCGAATGGCCACGCACTGCGTGGGCCTTTTTGTTTTCATCCGCACTCGCCAGACTGGCGCAATTCGCGGAGCACTCCATGCCAGATGACGACTCCACGGCTCTCATAGAGCATTGCACCTGCTTTGCCTCACAGCACGGCGTTGACGCGATGCTCGATCTGCTGGCCGGCGTTTATCAAGCATACGCGCCGATCTCCAAGGACCAGGCGATCATGGCGGTGTGCGAACTGGCCGATCTGGACGATGTCGAGATTGAATTCGTGACGGTGCAGTGATGGCCGATCTCCCCGCATATCTGTCCGGCTGGCCGGCGCAGGGCACGTCGAACGAGGACTGGCTTAACCAAGCCTATCAGACGTATCTCGGCCGTTCCCCCGATCCACAGGGTCAAGCCTATTGGCTTGGCCAACTCAACAACGGCGTAGCGCCCTCGGCCGTCGCGGAGAGCATGCGAAACTCGCCTGAGGCGCTGATCGGCGGCCTCTACAACTCGTTTCTCGGCCGCGCCCCGGACGCGGAGGGATACGCCCACTACGCCGACATGATCCAGCAGCCGGGCGGATACGACGCGGCGCGTAACGAGATCAGGAACAGCGTCGAGGGCCGGAACTACGGCCTGGGCGACGGATATCGCGATCAGGCACGCGCCGCGACGGCAGGCATCAACCAGATGCCGGGCATCTTCTCGGACTACACGGCCCTCACGAGCGGCTACCGCAACGTGCCCAAGAGCCCGCTCGAAGCCCTGTTCGGCGCTAGCTCGGGGCAGGACACGCTCAACCAGATCAACGGCCTCCTCGGCAAGATATTCGCGGAGCCCGAGGCGAAGGTGGAGGACGACAAGGCCCCCGACAAGCCCAAGACCCGCGAGGAAATCCAGAAGATGCTTGCTGGCTCGACGGGCTACAACCCGGAGACCGGCGCGGCGGATATCAGCGTGCGCGGGCTGGGCAGGACGTACGGACGCTGAGCATGATGGGCGTCGCTTACGTCGAGGATGGGTCCTTCCGCGTCATCGCAGATTGCGAAATCGGATGTCTCGGACGGATGGTGCGGGTTCGCACATATATCCCGACTGTATCGCCTGACACGCGACCGCCGAACGACGTTACGCACAGCATCGTCGCGCTGTGGGCTGAGGCAGGGTATCCAGCCGACGCCGTGTTTCACTATGGGTCGTTCTATCGGGTGACGGACTCTACGGTTCTTGCCGACTCAAGCCCACGCATTGCACCAACCGAAAGGAGTGCAAACGATGTCCAAAAAAGGCGGGCGCCCAAGCGGGTACAATAAGGCGATGAGCCGCGAAGTCATCAAC
>JBARWP010000690.1:0-2423 GCA_049646905.1 Pseudaminobacter sp.
TGGCGACACGGCCGCCTTCTCTTTTTCGGCGTAACGATACGGGGATGATCGGCCTATATAGGGATGGCCGGGAGCACAGGATTGGAATGACGGACGGATGACGGCCGGAGCGAAGCGATGAATGACGACAAGGCGAACTGGCCTCCGGTGGAACCGATCGCAGCGGGCCTCAAGGGATGCTGCCCGCGCTGCGGCGAAGGGCGGCTGTTCTCACGCTTCCTGACGGTCGCGCCGCGTTGCGAGGCCTGCGGACTGGATTATTCCTTCGCCGATGCCGGCGATGGCCCGGCGGTCTTCGTGATCCTGATCATCGGCTTCATCGTGGTCGGTTCGGCGCTGTGGCTGGAGGTGAGCCACAACCCGCCGCTGTGGCTGCATTTCCTGCTCTGGATACCGTTGACGCTTGTGCTCACCCTCACGGCGTTGCGGCTGATCAAAGGCGTGCTGATCACGCTGCAATATCGCAACAAGGCCGCTGAAGGTCGTCTGGATCGGCCGCAATGACGGGCTCTGCGCTTTCCGGTTCCCATACCAGCGGTGCCCGGCGCCTGCTTGCGCTGGTTTTCGGCGCGGCCGCACTCGTCGTGCTGGTCAGCCTCGGCACCTGGCAGGTGCAGCGGCTGCACTGGAAGGAAGCGCTGCTCGCCACGATCGACCACCGCATCCATTCCGCCCCGCTTACGCTTGCCGAGATCGAGGACAGGTTCGCGGCGACCGGCGATGTCGATTACTGGCCGGTGACGGTGTCCGGTGAGTTCCTGCATGAAGGTGAGCGGCATTTCTTCGCGACCGATGAAGGCCGGTCGGGCTTTTATGTCTACACTCCGCTGAAGCTGGCGGACGGGCGCATCGTGCTGGTGAACAGGGGCTTCGTTCCCTACGACAACAAGGATCCGGCCACACGGAGCGCCGGGCAGATTGCCGGCGAGGTCACGATTACCGGGCTGGCAAGGAACCCGTTGGCGCAAAAGCCGTCGCTGATGGTGCCCGACAATGATCCGGCCAAGAACATCTTCTACTGGAAGGATCGCGATACGATGGCCGCCACGGCCGGCCTGCCATCGGATGCCGGGCTCGTGCCCTTCTTCATCGATGCGGACGACACGCCCAACCCCGGCGGTCTGCCGGTCGGCGGGGTGACCATCGTCGATCTGCCCAACAGCCATCTGCAATATGCGGTGACCTGGTATGGATTGGCGGCGGCCCTTGCCGGCGTGCTCGGCGTCTGGCTGTGGCGCTCGCGCAAGGCGCATTGAGCCGTCGCGCACTTGACACGGGCAGCCTGCTCCCCTCATGTCCGCACCGAATCCTGATGCTCAACCGAGACTGGACGTCATGCCTGAGAACCCGACCAAGCCGCCGCTGACGATAAGGCTGTGCCAGCCGCGCGGCTTTTGCGCCGGCGTGGATCGCGCGATCCAGATCGTGGTGCTGGCGCTGAAGAAATATGGCGCGCCGGTCTATGTCCGCCACGAGATCGTGCACAATCGCTATGTCGTGGAAGGGCTGCAGAAACTTGGCGCCGTCTTCATCGAGGAGCTCGATGAGATTCCGGACGATCACCACGAATGCCCGGTCGTGTTTTCCGCCCATGGCGTGCCGAAATCCGTGCCGGCGGATGCGCAGGCGCGCGAACTCTTCTATCTCGATGCCACTTGCCCGCTGGTATCGAAGGTGCACAAGCAGGCAATGCGCCACCAGAGGCTGGGACGCCACGTGCTGCTGATCGGCCATGCCGGGCATCCGGAGGTGATCGGCACGATGGGCCAGCTGCCCGAAGGCTGCGTGACCCTGATCGAGACCGAGGCGGATGTGGCGAATTTCGAGCCGGCGGATCCGGAAGCCCTCGGCTTCGTCACCCAGACGACGCTTTCAGTCGAGGACACCGCCGGTCTCATTCGCGCCTTGCAGAAGAAATTCCCGGAGATCAAGGCACCGGCCGCCGAATCGATCTGCTATGCCACCACCAACCGCCAGGAGGCGGTGAAGGAGACGGCTCCAGGCGCCGACCTGTTCCTGATCGTCGGTGCGCCGAACTCGTCCAATTCCAGGCGCCTGGTCGAGGTCGCCGAAAGGGCCGGCGCGAAGATGTCGCTGCTGGTGCAGCGGGCTTCCGAAATCCCGTGGGATGAAATCGCCGGCATCTCGACGCTCGGCCTGTCGGCCGGCGCTTCCGCCCCCGAGATCATCGTCGACGAGATCATCGATGCCTTCCGCGAGCGCTTCGACGTCTCGGTCGACCTTGCGGTGACCGCGACGGAGACGGAGGACTTCCCGGTCATGCGCGTGCTGCGCGATGTTGAACTGACCGCTGCCGACATGGCATTCGTCAACGGAAACGCGTGATGGCAGTCTATACCGATGTCTCCGAGAGCGAGCTTGGAGCCTTCCTGGAAAGCTACGGAATAGGCCAGCTCCTTTCC
>JBARWP010000691.1:0-11632 GCA_049646905.1 Pseudaminobacter sp.
GGGCAAGATGCTGGAGGAAAACCTGCGGCGTGCGCTGGTGATCTCGCAAGGTGATCCTATCGTTTTCCTGGAGCGGCCGATCAGCCTCGCCTTCCTGGTGTTGACCGTCCTCCTGGTGCTGGTCCTATGCGCGCCGATGGTTCGGTCCAAGCGCACGGATGTCTTCACCGAAGAGGCAAACTGACGCCGGTTGCGGCCGGCGGGACACATCCAACGCCTGCACGGCAACTATTCGAACTTCAAAACGCGGCCGGCCATCCGGCCGCGTTTTCGTGCGCTATGCCGCATACCACCGGTCATTCAGCCGGTTCGTCTGTTCTTCCAAAATGGACAGGAACGCTTCCGCTGCCAGCGAGAGCGGACGCCGAGCAGGCTCGATCAGCACCAGGTCGGTTTCGAGCGACGGGTCGGCGAGTCGGTTGATGCAATACTCCTGCTTCTCGATGTCGTTGGCCATCATGATCCCGGGGAGAACCGCAACCCAGTCCGAGCGCGCGACGAGATCGAGCGTGCCGAGCATGGCGTCGAGGTCGAGCAGCCGCCCGACATTCACGCTGTTCGACGAGAAATAGGTCTCCAGATTATAGCGGCGCGTGTTCTGCGCACCGGGGACGACGAGTTTCAGCGGCCCAAGCGCCGCAAGCCGTACCGGCGCCATATGCTGGATACCGAGGTGGCCGTTCGACACCAGGACCTCCGGGGTGCGTGCAAGCAGGCGGCTTTTCAGGCCGGTCGAATCGCCCAGTGCAGGCACGACCGCGAAATCCAGATCTCCGGCACGGACCTGCTGGGTCAGTATCGCCGAATAGGCCTCGACGATGCGCACCATGACATTGGGATGAGCCCCCATGAACTCTGTCAGAGCAGCCGACATCGCACACCGCGTCATCGTGGGCATCAGGCCGATGGTGATTTCGCCCTCCACCCCGACGCTATACTCGACCAACGTCCGGGTCGCCGCCTCGTTGCTGCGCAGCACCTCTATGCATTGCCGGTAGTAGCTGTCTCCCGCCGGTGTGGGCACCACCGCGCCTCCTCCCCGTGCAAACAATCTCACTCCGAAACGGCTTTCGATCTTCCGGATGTGTTGGGAAACGCCCGATTGCGTGGCGTTCTCCCGCATTGCGGCGGCCGTGAAGGAGCGTTCCTCATAAACCGCAACGAAGAGGCGGATATCACGCAAGCTTTCCAGCATCAGTATTAGAAAACCTAATGGGATTTAGTGGAACATATCATTTTCTATGCTGACGGGTCTAGCCTAGGTTTGGCCAGGAACACATTCCGCGGAGCAGCTCCAGGGTGAGCAAGGCCAAGGACGAAGACCCGATGAACCAACATATAGAATGCCGGACGGTTGACGATCCGATCCATCTTCGCCAGGCCTTTGGCCGCTTTGCGACAGGCGTTGCGGTGATAACCACCCGCTCGCAGGACGGTAAGCTCGAGGGCCTGACGGCAAATTCCTTCTCGTCTGTCTCGCTCGACCCGCCATTGGTACTCTGGAGCCTGCAAAAGCGGGCACCGTCCCTGGAAAGCTTCACGTCGTCGGGCCATTTCGCGGTCAACGTTCTGGGCGCCCATCAACAGGACTATTGCAAGCATTTCGCGACCCCGGCCCACGACAAGTTCGAAAGTATCGATTACCGGGTCGGCCATGGTGGCTGCCCCGTTCTGACGGGCAGCATCGCGACCTTCGAATGCAGCACCTACAGTCTTGTCGAAGGCGGAGACCATCTCATCTTCATCGGCCGCGTGGTGAGGGCCGTTTACGACGACGGCCAGCCGCTGATCTTCAGTGCCGGCTCCTTTTACCTGCCCACGCAGCTTTCTCAACCAGTTCCCGCCCGCGACAGCGCTGTCAAACGGCAATCCACCGCCATTCAAAGCGAGTGCTGCTCATGAAACTCGGTTTCTTCACAATGCCCATCCATCCTGTCGGGCGCAGTCTGACGGAGACGCTCAACGAGGATCGTGAGCTTACACTGCTTGCCGACCGCCTTGGCTTTACCGAGGGCTATTTCGGCGAGCACGTCACCGATGCCGCAGAGACAATCACCAATTCACTGATCTTCGTCGCCTGGCTGCTGAAGGAAACGAAGAACATCAAGCTGGGTTCGGGCACCATCAATCTGCCCAACCATCATCCGGCCATGGTAGCCGCGGACGTTGCCATGATCGACCACATGGCCGAGGGGCGCTTCATCATGGGGATCAGCCCCGGGGGTCTGCTTTCCGATGCCGAAGTGTTTGAGAATCTGGACAATGATCGCACGGCGATGTTCGTCGAAGCCATCAACCACATATTGAACATCTGGTCCGGCACACCGCCCTATAATCTCAAGGGCGAGTTCTGGAACATTTCCACCGAACGGACCCTCATTCCAGAACTGGGCCAGGGCTACATCCACAAGCCCTATCAAACCCCTCACCCGCCGATCGTCGTCACCGCCGTTGCCCCCTTCTCCAAGGGCGTGGCCGAGGCGGCAGCCCGGGGATGGGATCCGATTTCGGCGAACTTCCTGCTTCCTCAATGGGTCAAGACACACTGGCCCAAATATGTAGAGGGATGCGAGCAAGGCGGACGTGCGGCCCAAGTGGCAAACTGGCGTGTGGCGAAGAGCATCTTTGTCGCCGACGATATTGCCACCGCAAAGCGCTATGTCACCGAGCCGGGCAGCCCTTACTACACCTACTACCGATCGCTGGCGACGAAACTCGTCAAGAACGGTCGAGCCAACCTGTTCAAGAGCGACCAGAACGCCCCGGATTCCTCGGTCACGGTCGAAGGCATCATCGACCAGGTGGTTATTTGGGGAACGCCGGAGAAGGTCGCCGACGAGCTCCTTGCCTTCCGCGAGAAAATCGGGGATTTCGGGACGCTTCTATACGCAGGTCACGATTGGGCAGACCGGCATCTTGCCACCCGTTCCATGGAGCTGATGGTTGAAAAAGTGATGCCCACCGTAAACCGCGTCACGCAGTCCGAGGCAGCGTAAGCGCCATGACAAAGGAACTGCGTATCAACACAGGCAAAACCGAATTTCGCGTCCTGATCGACGGCGCGGAAAGCCTCCCCTGGCTCACCTGCCTGCACTCGCTCGCCACGCGGGCAGAACTCTGGGATGATCAGATCGAGGTTCTGACGCAAACCTTCCGCGTCCTGCGGATCGACGCCCGCGGGCATGGCGGATCAGCGGCTCCGGAAGAGCCATATGATTTCGATCAGCTCGCCCAGGATGTCGTCGACATCTGGGACCATCTCGGCATCGAGAAATCGGCGGTCCTCGGCCTCTCCATGGGCGGAATGACGGCGTTCGGCCTTGCTCTTGACCACAGCCGGCGCGTGACACGCATCGTGGCGGCCGATTGCAGGGCCGACGCGCCCGAGTTCTTCCGCGAGATGTGGACGAAGCGCCAGGATCTCCTCGCCGAACAGGGCATCGAGGCCATCACCGACGTCACGATCCCCACCTGGTTGACCGAGGAGACCCGCCACGCACGTCCCGATCTGGTCGAGCGCGTGCGCCGCATGATCCTCGATACGCCGCCGGTGGGCTATGTCGGCGCCACGGAGGCATTGCGCAAGCTCGACTATAAGCGCCGGCTTGGCGACATCAAGTGCCCCGTAACCCTCATTGTCGGCGCGGCGGACGGGGTCCATCCCGTCGAGATGCGCTCAATGGCAGAGGCCATTCCGGGGGTGAGTTTTATCGAAATTCCAGACGCCGCTCATCTGGCTAATCTGGAGCAACCCGAAGCCTTCAACAAAGCGATCCGCGCCGCGCTTGTCGGTTAAGCAGGACAAAAGAGGGAAAACCATGGTTCGAGCCGCGATTGTCGGCCTGGGTTGGTGGGGAAAGCACATTGTCCACCACATGCAGGGTTCAGAAAAGCTCAAGATAACGACAGCACTTGAGACCTCGGAGGCGCATGCCGCCTTCGCAGCCAAAAACGGCCTGCGCTTCACGCTCGATTGGAACAAGGTCCTCAACGACCCGGCGATCGACGCGGTGATCCTGTGCACGCCGCATTCGCTTCATACGCAGCAGGTCGCCGCTGTTGCGGCGGCGGGCAAGCACGTCTTCTGCGAAAAGCCGTTGGCGCTCACCCAAGCTGAAGCCCGGCAATCCGTCGAGGCGTGCCGCAACGCCAATGTCGTGCTTGGCATCGGCCATGAGCGCCGTTTCGAGCCGGCCGCCGTGGAGGTGCGCCGCATGGTTAGGGAAGGACTCCTAGGCACGATCATGCATGTCGAGGCCAATTTCAGCCACGACAAGCTTGCCAATGTGCCGGATACCGACTGGAGAGCGTCCTCCGTGGATGCACCGGCGGCCGGGATGACGGCGATGGGCATTCACCTGACCGATCTTTATCTCGACCTGTTCGGCCCGATCACGGAAGTGTTCGCCCAGACCGGCCAACGCGTCCTGCAGCGTGCCAGCGGCGATGTGGTCTCGGCCAATTTCCGTTTCGCCTCCGGCGCCACCGGCTATATCAACGCCATTCTGGTAACGCCACTCTATATCGGCATGACGGTGTTCGGTTCAGAAGCCTGGGTCGAGGTTCGAAACCACACGCATCCGGATACGCCGGGAGCAACGACCCTGACCTGCCATCGCCGCGACGGGACGAAGGAAACCATCGAGTTCGCCTGGGAGGATGCGGTTCGCAGGAACCTCGAGACGTTCGCTGATACCATTCGCGGTGGCGATCCCTATCCGTTCACCGACGCACAGAAGATCGGAAATATTGCGGTACTTGAGGCGATATGCCGTTCGGCGGCCAGCAACACCCCGGTACCTGTCGAAACAGTAGCTTAAACCGAGCATTGGAGGACACGATGGGCTGCAGCTTTTCGGCGCCCGACCTGGAGGGCGTCGCCACGGACGGACACGCACGTTACCGCAAACTCTTGCGTTCTGAACTCGACGCCGAGCAATTGCGCATATTCGACGATATCGCACGTCCGCGTGGCGGGCAGGTTCCCGCGCCATTCCACGTCTATCTCGAAAGCCCGGAGCTTTGTCAGCTCGTCCAGGCGCTCGGCGCATTCTGCCGGTACAGGACAGGGCTGCCACCACGTCTGTCTGAAATCGCAATCCTCGTCACCGCCACGCATTGGCGGGCGGAATATGAATTCGAGGTCCATGCAGGCGAGGCCCTGAAGGCCGGCGTCAGCGCAGGCGAGATCGATGCTTTGCGATCGGGGGTGCAGCCGGCTTTCAGCGATGCCGAGGCGGATCTGATCTACCGCTTCAGTTCAGCGTTCTACCAGCACCGTGACGTGCCCGACGCGCTGTTTGAGGAGACGATCTCGGTCTTCGGACGCCGCACGATCGTCGAGCTGGTGGGGGTGCTTGGATACTATTCGATGCTTGCCATCGCACTGCGCATCTTTCACGTGCCGGCCGTCGGGTCGGATTGAAGACATTCAGCAGCCGCCTTGAGCAGAAGCGGCTAAAAGGAGGAGATACAAACCAATGGACAGGATGGAAGTCGGTGTAATCGGCGTCGGTTGGGTCGGCGGCATCCGCGCAGAGACCCTCTCGCGCTCCGCACTCGTGGACAAGCTACACCTGTGCGAAATCCGCCCGGATCGCCTGGCGGAGGTCAAGGAACTCTATCGGCCCGCAACCGCGACACTCGATCACCAGGACATCATCGACAATGAAAATATCCGGGTCGTTTTCATTGCGACGACGCCGGAGAACAGCCACTACCCGATCGCACGTGCCTGCCTGCAGGCCGGCAAGCATGTCATGCTGGAAAAGCCGATCGCCCTGGAATTGTGGGAGGCCGACGAATTGATCGCCATAGCCAAGCGCAATGGCGTCAAGTTCAGTATCGGCTACTCGCAGCGCTTCAACCCCAAGATCGCCTACGCCAAGAAGAAGATCAACGACGGCACGCTGGGCCGGGTCGTCAATGTGATGGTCAGCCGCCACCTGAGCCGGAGCCTGGGCAAGAAGATCGCATCGCGTGTGAAATTGTCGCCCGTGGCGATGGAGTCCACCCACGATCTGGATTTCGTCTTCTGGCTGCTCGAACCTGCCAAGCCGGTAAGGGTCTATTCGCAGGGCGCCTATGGCTGCATAGAGGGGATCAACGGTTCCTACGACTGCATGTGGACGACAGTGACGATGGACAATGGCATGCTCGTCGTCATCGGTGGAGGCTGGAACCTCCCCCCGAGCTATCCGAATTTCTGCGCGACCTGGATCGAGATCACCGGCACGGAAGGTGCCCTCATTCTTGACGACACCCATCGCGACCACTGGCTCAACACCGTCACGGAAGGCACGAGATATCCCATGTCGACCATGCCGGGAGAGCAGGTCGACCACGTATTTGCCGGGCAGATGGGGCCGGAGACGATCCATTTCCTGGAGTCCGTCATCCTGAACCAGCCGGTCATGGTGCAGCCCGAGCATGCACGCATGGTCATGGAAACCTACACTGCGGCAGACCTTTCCGCGGAAATGAACGAACCTGTCAACTTGCCGCTGTCCAACAGCTCGCTTTGGGCCATAGCGGATATCAAGGGAGGCAATCTTGAGAAAATCGGCTAAGGGCATCGGCCTTGCAATCATCGGCGCCGGACGCGTCGGCCTGTTCCGGGGCGAGGTCGCAGCACGCCATCCGGCCGTGGAATGGATCGGTATCGCGGAGATCAATCCCGAGCGTGCCAGCCTGGTCGCGGAGAAGGTCGGGGCGGATTTCGTCACATCCGACTATCGCGAACTGCTGAGCCGCCCCGAAGTCAACGCGGTGATCATTGCAACGGACGAGCACCTGCACGTCGATCCGGTGCTATTTGCCGTCGAACGCGGCTTGCCGATGCTGATCGAAAAGCCGCTGGCGACCGATCTGGCGGATTCCGCGCGCGTGCTGAAAGCCATCGAGGCTGCAGGCGTGGATGCGGTGGTCGGCTATACGCAACGCTTCCGGCGCAAGTGGCTGTCGGCCAAGGAAAAGGTGCGGATCGGCGCCCTGGGGGATGTGACGCTGGTCTCGTCCCGCGCCTTCATGAACCGCCTCGTTGCCATCGACAACTACAAGCGCACCGACGACCCCTCCACCATTTCGCCGATGGTTATCTCGGGCACGCACGCGCTCGACATCGTCATGTGGTACATGGAAGAGAAAGTCCCGGTCGAGGTCTATGCGCGGTCGGTCGACAAAGTGCTAGGCCCCGAATATGGCGGCATCGACGCGACGGCGGGAATGATCATGTTCTCCGATGGCAGCGTCTACCACCTGAACATTTCCTGGGCGCTTCCGGTTACATGGCCCGGCGCGGTCTACAGCCTTGAAGTCGGCATAAACGGCACCGAGGGGGTGATTACCATCGACGATACGCACCGCGATATCGTGATGGCGGTCGCCAACCCACAAGCAGAAGGCTACGCACCGGACAATCGGCGGCTTGTCGACTTCCTGGGCAGCTATCCGCCCGGCGACATGGCGCTTGGCGAGTTGCGCGGGCCTATGCGCGACGAAACCGAATCCTGGCTAAATCGCGTTTCCATGGGCGTTCCGACGCAGGCTGCAACCGCGGCGGAGGCACATCGAAACCTGATGCTGACCAAGGCTCTGGACCTGTCGGCCAAGCGCAAACAGCCGGTCAAACTGCCGCTCGACGCGGACCTTTAAGGCACGCCTTATCGATAGAAGCATAGGAGGCCTTCCACCCGATGGCGGCGCGTTGCCGCCCTCAGGCAGCTTTCCGTATCTCTAGAAAATAACAGATCGAAGCCAACGCCGCGTTGGCTATCGCGTAGTTTCAGGATGGCTATGGGTAAAATTTGCAAAGATCCGCATTCGGCACTGTCCTCACTGGTGAAGGACGGAATGACGATAATGGCCGGCGGTTTCGGCCTGTGCGGAATACCGGAACTTCTGATCGATGCCATTCGGGCATCGGGTGCGAAGAACCTGACCTTTATTTCGAACAATGCCGGGGTCGATGGCATCGGCCTGGGGCGCCTGCTGGAAACCCGCCAGATCCGGAAGATGGTTTCTTCCTACGTCGGCGAGAACAAGCTTTTCGCGCAGCAGTACCTGTCGGGAGAACTGGAAGTCGAGTTCAACCCGCAGGGCACTCTCGCCGAGCGCATCCGCGCTGGCGGAGCCGGCATCCCGGCCTTCTATACCAGGACCGGGGTCGGCACGCTTGTCGCCCATGGCAAGGAGGAGCGCATCTTCAACGGCGAGCGCTACATCATGGAAGAGGCCTTGTTCGCCGACATCGCCGTCGTGCACGCGTGGAAGGGCGATACGGAAGGCAATCTCGTCTACCGCAAGACGGCGCGCAACTTCAATCCGATGATGGCAAGCGCGGCAAGGATCACCTTTGCCGAGGTGGAGCATCTCGTTCCGGAGGGCGAGATCGACCCGGACCACATCCACACGCCGGGAATTTTCGTCAATCAGATCGTGCATGTCCCCAATCCTGTCAAGCATATCGAGCAGCGAACCACCCGCAGCCGCGAGGCGGTCGCAGGGTCGGCCAAGATAGCGGAGCAAGTGTAGTGGCCTGGACACGGGAACAGATGGCTGCGCGGGCCGCCAGGGAATTGCGGGACGGTTTCTACGTCAATCTCGGTATCGGCATACCGACACTGGTATCCAACTTCCTGCCCGCAGGAATGGCCATCCAGTTGCAGTCGGAAAACGGCATGCTGGGCATGGGTCCCTTCCCCTATGCGGGCGAAGAGGATGCCGACCTGATCAATGCCGGCAAGCAGACGATCACCGAGCTGCCCACGACGAGCTATTTTTCCAGTGCGGACTCCTTTGGAATGATCCGCGGCGGCCACATCGACCTATCGATCCTGGGCGCCATGCAGGTTTCGCAAGATGGCGATCTGGCCAACTGGATGGTTCCCGGCAGCATGGTCAAGGGCATGGGCGGGGCGATGGACCTTGTGGCGGGTGTCAAACGCCTCGTCGTGGTGATGGAACATACCGTCAAGAACGGGACCCCGAAGTTGCTCAAGGCGTGCGACCTGCCACTGACAGGTGCAAACGTGGTCGACCTCGTAATCACGGATCTCGGCGTGTTCACCATCGATAAGTATGGTAAAAGCGGCATGGCGCTCATCGAATGCGCTGACGGTGTTTCTGTCGATGAGATCAGGGCCAAGAGCGATGCCGATTTTCATATCTCTCTCGATGAAAGGCAGCCCTGATCATTCTACGCTTCCTTTGACGGATGAGATTCGTCGCGTCCGCGAATCCGATCGATTTTGCGACTGAGTTCAATTGGTGGGATATGTAACGATGGATCTTCGCAAGCTCACTTATTTCGCCACCGTTGCGGAGTGCCGGAGCTTCACGCGCGCCGCACAGAAACTGCGCGTCGCGCAGCCGGCCCTGAGCCGGCAGGTCAAGCTACTCGAAGAAAGGCTCGGGCTTGAACTGTTCACACGAGGAGCACGCTACATCACCCTGACCGATACCGGCGAGGTTCTGTTGGGGCATGCCAAGGGATTGATCGCCGATTTCGAAAGAGTCGAGACGGAGATGCGCGCGAGACAGCGCCGCCCAAAAGGGAAAGTGGTCATGGGGGTTCCCCCTTCCCTGGGATCGATCGCAATGCCGCAGATCGTCGATCGGGTGTTTCGCGAGTTGCCGCAGGTCGTCCTGCAGATAAGGGAGTCGACCAGCGTCGTCCTTGAGCAATGGCTGGAAGACGGCGACCTGGATATTGCAGTTCTCGGCGGCGAGCCGTTCCGCTGCACCGAAAAGCTGAAGAAGCTCGTCAATGAGGAGATCGCGCTGCTCGGACGCCGGGACCTGCTGACGACCGTCAATGGACCCGAAGAGCTTTACCGGAAGGCCCCCTTGATGCTGACCGAGCAGATAAGGTCCCTTATCCGTCCGACCCTGTGCTGCGCCGGAGTGGTGCTTCCCGAGGCAATGGAGATCGACGCGCTCCAGGTGGTCAAGGAGTTCGTCCTTCGCGGTGATGCGGTGACGCTCCTTCCGGTCGGATATTTCCGGACCGAACTGGAGCAAGGCGACATCATCGCGGCCCAGTTCTCCAGCATCAGCCTGTCGCGCTCGATTTTCCTGGCCAAATCGACCGAATGTTCCGCTCCGCAAGCCGCCGAGGAAGTGTCGAGGATCGTCGAGGCGGAGATGGCCAACCTGGCCAGCCGAAACGTACTGTCGCTCGAAGGTACGATGCCGCTGCGCTGGTAGCCGGTTCCCTGCCAGTTTCCAAGCAACTCGGGCCGCTCGGCAACGCGAGACCAGGCGCGTTAAGGTTTGCGAAAGCATCCTGTTAAGGTTTGCGCGATATCAGACTCGCTGAAAGCGAGAAATGATGACGCGCACCCTGTTTTTCGTTGCGCTCCTGATGCTCGGGAGCTGCGCTACCGCTCCAAATCGGATCAACAATGCCTGCGCGATCTTCGATCAGCGGGACGGCTGGTTCACCAACTGGCATCGTGAAGCCAAGCAGGCCGAAAGGGAATTCGGCGTTCCGGTCCCCATTCTGATGGCGACGATCTACACGGAATCCGGCTTCAACCCACGCGCCAGGCCACCGCGCACGAAGCTCCTCGGCTTCATTCCATGGAAGCGGCCTTCCACCGCCTATGGCTATTCGCAGGCTCTCGATGGCACCTGGACAACCTACCAGACCCAGACGGGGCGGTGGGGCGCAAGGCGATCGAACTTCTCCGATGCCATTCATTTTATCGGCTGGTACCACAACCGGAGCCACCAGTTGAACGGCATCGCGCTCAACGATGCCTACAGCCTTTATCTCGCCTATTATTCCGGCCATGCTGGCTATTCGAAAGGGGCGTGGCGCAACAGTTCGGTCGCACAGCGAGGCGCACGCCGAGCGGCGGATACGGCAGCCAGATACGCCGAGCAGCTGCGTGCCTGCGGACGCTAGAGCATTTCGCATTTAGGTTGACTTATAGCCAGCGTTTTCAACGTAGTTCCGGCATTCGGTTGACGTGACTGCGTCGAGGGCTTGTGCAATGGCGTTGTGGACTGTCTCGACACTTCGTCTGGCAACGCGTCTCATGCAGTGCTTGAGCTTGGCGAACAATTGCTCGATGGGGTTGAGATCTGGGCTGTAGGGCGGCAGGAAGAACAACCTTGCACCGGCAGCCTTGACGAGGTTGCGCACGGCAGCGCCTTTGTGGGAACCGAGATTGTCGAGAATGACGATGTCGCCCGGCTTCAGGGTTTTGACGAGTTGGGTTTCGACATAAAGACGGAAAGCCTCGCCGTTGAGCACCCAAGGCGCCTCGATGCGGTCATGCCGCAGCGCGGCGATGAAGGTCATCGTCTTCCAATGACCATATGGCGCATGGGCGATCAGGCGCTTGCCGCGGGCACTCCAGCCTCGCAGCGGCGCCATGTTGGTCTTGATCCAGGTTTCGTCGATGAAGACCAGCCGCCGCGGATCGAGACCGGACTGCCAGGACCGCCAGCGCTGTCGCCACCGCGCGATATCGGCGCGGGCCTGCTCAAGGGCGAACAGGGTTTTATGGGATGGCCCGCCTCTCCTGAGATGCATCGGCTGGTGCTGATTGAGAGGAAGGAGCGAGCCATGAACATTGTGATCCTGGGCATTGATCTGGGCAAGAACCTGTGCAGCGTGGTCGGC
>JBARWP010000692.1:0-1812 GCA_049646905.1 Pseudaminobacter sp.
TTGGCTGCAATCTCGATCCCGATCCGGCCGAGGATTGCATCGAGTGCCTGTTCGCGCGGGCCGATCCCTTGATGCACCGCGACTTCAATCGGGATGCGATGACTGAAGATGTAGGTTAAAGGCGACAGTGTCGCTTCGGGCTCACCAGGATCGCCGTCACGGATAATGACGAGGCCGCCTGGCGGTACCCGCTCGGGCTTTGCCAGATTGCGTTCGACCTTCGCCTCCGGCACTGCCGCGGCGATCAGAGCGACGATCGCATCGAGCACCTGTTCACGCTTGCTGGTCACGGCACGGTCACGATCAAAATGGCTGCGATGAAAGCGAGGGATGGAAGAACAGTGGCCGTTGCCATTCGCGCCTGATGCATGATCATCTCCAATACTGCGCGAGGATTGGACCGATGCGGTTTGCCCAGCGCTGTGCGATCGGCTCGATATCGAGCCGCTTGCGTAGCGTGACCTGCGGCACCAGGATGAATACGACGACGGTCGATCGACCTGTCAGGCGGGTGAACTGCTCGCCGTTGCGGGTCCGACCGGCGTTCGGCCGTGCCAGCCCTCGTTTGCTCAGCCGTGCGTTGTCGACAACCAGCAGCGACGGCTTTCCGCGACGATAGACGAAGCGCAGCCGCATGCCGGTGCGCCGCTCGAAGCCGCCGGGCGTAATCCGTGCACGAGCGCCGGTCGTCGTCAGACCAGTCGCGCCCGCGGCCGGCGTCGGGATCGCAAGCCAGAAGCCATTCTTCGAGCGAATGGTGACGCCGCGATCAAAGGCGTCAACGATTTTCGGCGCCTTCGACCAGATGAAGGCCGCAGCGTCCAGGCTCACGCCGCCTTCCGGAAAGGTCTTGCCGCGCCAGGTGTTGGCGAGACGCTGATCCAGGCCGGCATCGATGACATCGGCGCGCAGATCGTCCTTGAGCCGATCAGTCACCTCACGCATCGCGCTGGTGACGGAGCGTGCAGTATCCGCTTCGGTGCCGCTCAATCTTTCGGCGAGGTCGTCCATCTTCAGTGTGTATCGCATCGCATCACGACTGCCGTGCGGCCTCGCACGTCCATACAAGCTGAAGGCTGTCGATAGTGGGCGGTGCGATGATTTCGAAGACATCCGCTCCGATCATGACAACATCGCCCGCAACAGGGCTCGCGACATCGGATTGTCGCACGTCGATCAACACCGACGACAGGATTGCCCGGCTGTCGCCGAAGCCGACGACCTGATCGGGTTGTCTCGTAGCTACCCGGACAGCCATCCCCGACCCTGTACCACCCGGACGCCAGATCGCGCCGCGGGCAATATTCGGGTCGGCGAACACCGCATCGGTTGCCGCGGCGAACGCATCCACGAGCGTGACCTTAGTTGCTGGTGGTGATCTTGACGGCGAGGCGCGGTCGCTTGTTCACCGGCAACGGCGAGGCTTCCGTCTTGATGTCGATGGCGCTGCCGTCCAGCCGCGCGAGCTGGCGGGCATAGATCGGCAAGCCCATGGTGTTGACGGTCTCGATCAGGTTGGCCGGCGCGCCATAGGTTACGAACGTGTCCATGGTGCCGAGCGGGAATGCGATGCCTTCACCAGCTGGAATCAGCGTCTCGGTCGCGCCGGTCGAGAGCGTGACGGTGGCGTTGTATTCCTCGAACACAATGCCAGCGAACGGGAAGCGGCGGCGGGTGTCCTCCCGCAGTGGCTGGGCACCAGTCGCGGAGAAATACTTGTAGGCTTCCTCGACCTTGGCGTGACCGATCAGCTTGTCGAAGAAGCCCGAACTCACCAGCGCCAGCGCGCCGGTCATGGTCTCACCCTTGAGC
>JBARWP010000693.1:0-2070 GCA_049646905.1 Pseudaminobacter sp.
CGGTGACCCTGCGCGTACTGGTCGGCGTGGATGGCTCGCCGCTGGAAGTGAGCGTGGAGCGCAGCAGCGGCAACCGCAGCCTCGACACTGCCGCGCGCGCCCAGGTACTGCGGCAGTGGAAGTTCCAGCCGGCCACCGACAACGGCCGCCCTGTACAGGCCTATGGCCTGGTACCCGTCGATTTCAAGCTGAATTGAGGCCCTTCCGGCCCGCGGGGAAGCGCAGCTGAACGCTTCCTTGCGGGCCATCTCTGGGAGCCTGCCTATTAATCGATTTTTCACCTTCATCTCACCCGGGGAAAACCTAGATTCGCGGCCGTCGATGTCCCCCGGCCGCCTTTCCGGCGGTCTCCTGCCGCAGTTCCCCTGGAGAGAAGACTGTGAAACATCCGACCCATCGGCAGCCCGCCTGCCGCCAGAACCGCCTCTGCGATTCCATCTCCGCCAGCCTCGCGCGCCTGTTGCTGGTGCCGGCGGCGTTCGTCGTCGCCGCCCCCGCGGCTTTCGCACAGAACGCCCCTGATGAAAAAACCACCAACCTGGATCGCATTACCGTCACCGGATCCAACATTCCACGGGTGACCACGGAAACCGCGTCGCCGGTGCAGGTGATCACCCGCCAGGAAATCGACCGCACCGGCAAGGCCACCATCGCCGAGTACCTGCAGACCCTGACCAGCGACGGCGCCGGTTCCATCCCGAAGAGTTTCGGCACCGGCTTCGCCGGCGGTGGCTCCGGCATCTCGCTGCGTGGCCTCGGCGCGGCCTCGACCCTGGTGCTGCTCAATGGCCGCCGCATGGCGCCTTACGGCCTGGCCGACGATGGCCAGAAGGTATTCACCGACCTCAGCGTCATCCCGATGGATGCCGTCGAGCGCGTGGAAGTGCTCAAGGACGGCGCATCGGCCATCTATGGTTCCGACGCCATCGCAGGTGTGGTCAACATCATCCTGCGCAGTGATTTCACCGGCGCCATCGCCAAGGCCTCCTACGGCCTGTCGGGAGACAGCGACGGCAATGCGCGCCGCGGATCGTTGACCGCAGGCATCGGCAATCTGGCGGAGGATGGCTTCAACGCCTTCATCAGCCTCGACGTCAGCAAGACCGACGGCATCCGCATTTCCGACCGGCGCAATCGCAAGTGGATCGGCAACGGCGATCTCAGCCCCTATGGCTATGACCGCGTCGCCGGGGGCCAGTACTTCCCGCTCAACGGCGCCATCACCGCGGGCGGCACGGTCGCCGGCAATTCGCCGGTGGGCAGCATCCGCGATCCGCTGACCGGGTTTTACCAGTCCCTGCCCGGCTGCGCGCAGTTCTCCAAAATCACCCCTCCCGATGCCGGTGGCGGCTGCCTGTGGGAAACGCAGGATTTCCGCAGCCTGAGCCCGAGCGAGGAGTTCGGCAACCTGTTCGCACGCGGCACCTTCGCCTTGTCGGACAACCTGGAGTTGTACGGCGAGTTCGGCTACTCGAAGAAGAAGACCGAGTTCTACAACACCCCGAGCGGCGTCTCCGGTTCGTGGGGGTATCCCGGCGGACCGGTCAATGCCAGCAGCGGTGCCGGCGCCACCGTGCTGGGGGCCGGCCATCCGGACAATCCGCTGGGCGTGGATGCGCGGCTGCGCTATGCCGCCTTCGATGTGGGTCCGCGCGTCACCACCAACACCAACGAGTTCACGCGTTTCCTGGTCGGCGTGAAGGGAACGGTCGGCAGCTGGGATATCGATACCGCCTATCTGCATTCGGCCACGCAGCTGGTCAACGAGCGCAGGGGATTCCTGCGCTACAGCCACGTACTCACCGCGCTGGCCGACCCGAACAGCCCGGTCGGCTGGTGGTACATAGGTTCGGATGCCGGGCGCAATTCGCAGGCCCTGTACGACTACATCTCGCCCACGATCCGCGCCAATGCCTACACCAGCCTGGACATGATCGACTTCAAGGCCTCGCGCAGCCTCACCGACCTGCGCGGCGGCCCGCTGGGGCTGGCCTTCGGTGTCGAGTACCGCCGGCAGAAGGCGCAGCTCGATCCGCAGACCTATACCGATATCGGCGACATCATCGGCCT
>JBARWP010000694.1:0-14419 GCA_049646905.1 Pseudaminobacter sp.
AGGCGCGCAGCGACAGCTTGCCCTCGATCTTCGGCGCCGACAGACCCTTCATGCCCTTGTCCAGCACGAAGCCGCGGATGACGTCCTTGCCGTCTTCGCCCCCGACCTTGGCCCAGACCACGAAGACATCGGCGATCGGCGAATTGGAAATCCACATCTTGGAGCCGGACAGCCGGTAGCCATTGGCGGTCTTTTCGGCCCGCGTCTTCATGCCGCCCGGATCCGAACCGGCATCCGGCTCGGTGAGGCCGAAACAGCCGATCCATTCGCCCGAGGCAAGCTTCGGCAGGTATTTCCTGCGCTGCTCTTCCGAGCCATAGGCATGGATCGGATACATCACCAGCGAGGACTGCACGCTCATCATCGAGCGATAGCCGCTGTCGACACGCTCCACTTCCCGCGCGACCAGCCCATAGGTAACATAGCCGGCGCCAAGCCCGCCATATTCCTCCGGTACCGTGATGCCGAGCAGACCCGCCTCGCCCATCTCGCGGAAAATCGCCGGATCGGTCTTTTCCTCCGCATAGGCTTGCTCGATCCGCGGCGCGAGCTTGTCGGCGGCGAAGGCGGCCGCCGCATCCCGGATCATGCGCTCGTCCTCGGTCAACTGATCCTCGAGGAGGAACGGATCATCCCACACGAAGGAGGCGGTGCCGGTCACCTTCTTTTCCATATTCATTGAGGTCCCAGATTTGTTTGAAGCTTGAAATATCACCTTAGCGTGGATTGCACGCCAGCGCAAAAGCCTTTTGCCGCCCCATTATGGGCCAGATGGGCGGAGCGTGTGCAAGATGCTCCTTCTGGTTCCCACAAAATACGCCTATAAGCGTCGGCCAATGCCTCCCGCCATCTCGACGCCGATATCTCGACAAAGGTTCGCTTGTCGATGCGACAGGTCAAGGCGCGTCGGGCATGTTTGAATGCGTGGCGCCGACAAGGAGCGACCAATGACGATAACCGATAGCCTTACCCAGCTTGGCACCCATGTCGCCACGCCCTCGTCACCAGAGACGGCGGTGCTTGAGACGGTGCCTTATTCGCGGCCCTGCGGCCCACCTGCGATCGTACGCTTCACCTGCCCGGAGTTCACCTCGCTGTGCCCCGTGACCGGCCAGCCGGATTTCGCGCATATCGTCATCGACTATGCGCCGGAGGCCACCCTAGTTGAATCCAAATCCCTGAAACTGTTCCTGACCTCCTTTCGCAATCACGGCACCTTCCACGAAGATTGCACCCTCATGATCGCCAGGCGGGTCGTCGAAGCAACCAGGCCGCTGTGGCTGCGCATCGCCGGCTACTGGTATCCGCGCGGCGGCATTCCGATCGACGTGTTCTGGCAGACGGGCACGCCGCCCGAAGGAGCCTGGTTGCCCGACACAGGCGTTCCGCCCTATCGCGGACGCGGCTGACGACGCTGTGCAAAAAACGGTTTGGCTTTTCCGCCACCGTCGAATCCGCATATGATCAGGCGCATGGCCATCCACCAGCTCTCAGAAACGATGATCAACCAGATCGCCGCCGGCGAGGTCATCGAGCGTCCGGCGAGCGTGGTCAAGGAACTGGTCGAGAACGCGCTCGACGCGGGAGCCGGGCGCGTGGAGATCGTCACGGCCGGCGGTGGCCTCAATCTCATCCGCGTCAGCGACGACGGCTCCGGCATTGCCGCCGACGAGCTTGAACTCGCCGTCTCGCGCCATTGCACATCCAAGCTCACCACCGATATCCATGACATCACGTCGCTCGGCTTTCGCGGCGAGGCGCTGCCATCGATCGGCTCGGTGTCGCGCCTGACGATCCGTTCGCGCATGGATGCCTCGGATGCCGCGGCCGAAATCCGCATCGAAGGCGGAAACGTCTCGGAGCCACGCCCCGCGGCCTCCAATCGCGGCACGTCGGTGGAGGTTCGCGACCTCTTCTTCGCCACCCCTGCCCGGCTGAAATTCATGAAGGGCGAGCGCGCCGAAACGACCGCGATCAGCGATGTCATCAAGCGCATCGCCATCGCCTTTCCGCGCGTGCGCTTCAGCCTCTCCGGCTCGGATCGCACCGCTCTCGAACTGCCGGCCGTCGATGATGCGGCCAACGAACTCCTGCAGCGCATCTCCCAGGTCATGGGCGCGGAATTTCCGGAAAACTCGATCCCCATCGACGCCATGCGGGAAGGCGTGCGGCTGACGGGCCATGTCTCCATCCCGTCCTATTCCCGGGCCAACGCGCTCCAGCAATATGGCTATGTCAATGGCCGCCCGGTTCGCGACAAGCTGATCGGCGCGGCGATCCGCGGCGCCTATGCCGACGTGCTGCCGCGCGACCGCAATGCGGTTACCGTGCTATTCCTGACGCTCGATCCGGCCCATGTCGACGTCAACGTCCATCCGGCCAAGGCGGATGTGCGCTTCCGCGACCCCGGACTGGTGCGCGGACTGATCTTCGGCGCCATCCGCGAGGCGCTGGCTAATGCCGGCCTTCGCGCCGCCACCACCGGTGCAGCCGGCATGATGGGCGCCTTCCGCGCCGGCCCGGCGCCTTATGGCCACCCCGGCCCCGCGAATGGGCACCGGGCATTCAATGCCGGATTTCGTGCCTCGGCGCCGACCGGATTCGATACCGCCCGTTCACCATACCGCGCGCTGGAGGGCGGTTTTTCCGAACCGGCGCAGGCCGTTTTCGACGCCGGTCCGATCACAAGCGCGGATGCACGGGCAGGCAGCGCGGAGATCCCGCCGGAACTCCTGCAACTGCAATTGGGCGCGGCGCGCGCGCAGGTCCATGAAAACTACATCGTCGCGCAGACCGAGGATTCCCTCATCATCGTCGACCAGCACGCCGCGCATGAGCGGCTGGTCTATGAAGCGCTGAAACAGGCCCTGCATGCCCGTCCGGTGCCAGCGCAGATGCTGCTTATTCCCGAAATCGTTGATCTGCCCGAGGAGGATGCATCGCGCCTTGCCGCGCATGCGGATGTGCTGCGCCGCTTCGGGCTCGGCCTGGAACGGTTCGGCCCCGGCGCCGTCGCCATACGGGAGACGCCATCCATGCTGGGCGAAACCAATGTCGCCCAACTCGTGCGCGATCTTGCCGACGAGATCGCCGATACCGACACCGCAGATACGCTGAAGGAGCGTCTGGACAAGATCGCCGCGACCATGGCCTGCCATGGCTCGGTCCGCTCGGGCCGGCGCCTGCGGCCCGAGGAGATGAACGCGCTGCTGCGCCAGATGGAAGCAACCCCTGGCTCCGGCACCTGCAATCACGGGCGGCCGACCTATATAGAGCTGAAGCTCAGCGACATCGAACGCCTGTTCGGCCGGCGCTGAGCCACCACCAACCAGGGCCACCGCTTGACCTTCCCGCCGATTTGTGGCGGAAGATTTCAACGTACCCGCTTTTTGGAAACACAGATGATGAATCGCTTCGAGGGTCCCGGCGCCAGGGAAGCCACCATCCGCTATCTTGACGGAGACTTCCAGGTCACCAGCCCGGGCTCTTTCGTGCGCTGCGCCGTCACCGGGGAATCGATCCCGCTCGACGAGCTGAAATATTGGAGCGTGGCCCGCCAGGAGGCCTATATCAACGCAACGGTTTCGCTTGCGCGCGAGATCGAGATGAATCCTGAACTACGGGTCCGTTCTTCGGACCGGTAGCAATCGATCAACTGCCCAGGCGACGCCGACGCCAGGCCTCCACTGTCTCCTCGATGATCCGGGCCGGGGCGCGGTCGAGATCGAAGACCATGTCGATCTCCAGGATATGCAGCCGCTCGAGGAAGGCTTTGGCATGCGCGTCGTTGCGTAAACGCGCCGCATCCTTGGCCGTCGTCACAAGCTCCAGCCCTTCCGTCCTGGCGGCAAGGGCAAGCTCGTTGAGATCATCCGGACGATAAGGATGGTGGTCGGCGAAGGTCCGTTTCACCACCACTTCGCCTCCTGCCCGGCCGACGGTATCGAAGAATTTCTCGGGATGGCCGATGCCGGCGAAGGCCAGAAGGCGGCGGCCGGCCAGCGCCTCGGCCCGGCGCGGCCGGATTCTCGCTTCATAGACCGGCTTGCCGGCACGCGCGGCCTTGCGGACAATCTCATCGGCAGCCGTCCCCTCCCCGACCTTCAGCACCGCATCGGCAAAGCGAAGCTGTTCGATGAGCGGCGCCCGCAGCGGCCCACCGGGGATGACGTGGCCATTGCCGACGCCATAACGCGCGTCGACCACGAGCAAGGCGTAGTCGATATGGATGCGCGCGCTCTGGAAGCCATCGTCCATGATGATGAAATCGCAGCCGTGATCGAGCAGAAGCCGTGCGCCGGCGGCTCGATTGGGCGTCACCGCCACAGGCGCATGGGCGGCCAGAAGCAGCGGCTCGTCGCCGACATGGGCGGCGCTGTCGTGATCGGGGTCAACCAGACGTGGATGCGAGAAGCTACCACCATGGCCACGCGAGAGCACTCCCGGCTTGAGGCCCATGCTCAAGGCCTGCCTGGCCAGGGCAATGGCGACGGGCGTCTTGCCGGTGCCGCCGACGGTGAAATTACCGACGCACAGCACCGGCAGTTCGGTCGGCTCACGCCTGGCATTGGCCATGCGATAGGTAGCCGCCTGGCCATAGAGCGCAGAGAACGGCAGCAGCGCATAGGCGCGCCAATCGACCGGCTCCCACCAGAATGGAGGCGCTTCGCTGGTCACCGCCCGTTCGTTCCATTGAGGCGGGATTTCACGATCAGCGGCTGGATGAAGGGCTCCAGCGCCTTCAAGGTCTTGCCCAAGGCGCCGCGCATTTCGGTCACCGTCTTCATCCCGGCTGCGATCATGCGATGGCGTGCGGCCTCGTTGACCATCAGGAAATTGACGGCACCGGCGAGCATGTCGCGGTCGCGCACCAGCTTGGCGCCGCCATTTTCGATCAGCCGCTGGTAGGAATCGCGGAAGTTCTGGACGTTGCGCCCCGCCAGGACGGCCGTTTCGAGCATCGCCGGCTCGATCGGGTTCTGGCCGCCATCGGAAGTCAGCGAACGGCCGACGAAGGCGATCTCCGTCAGGCGTAGGTAAAGACCCATCTCGCCGATCGTATCGCCGAGCAGGATATCGGTCTGGGCCGTCACCTTGTCGCCTGTGCTGCGGCGCGCAACATTGAGCCCGAGCGCGGCAAATTCGGCAAGCAGGGCCTCGGCGCGCTCCGGGTGGCGTGGAACGATGATCGTCAACAGGCCCGGATGGCGGTTGCTCAACATGGAATGGACCTGGGCGGCCACCGCTTCTTCGCCGTCATGCGTCGAAACCGCGGCCCAGGTCGGCCGCCTGCCGATCTGGACACGAAGCGCCTCCAGCGCCTTCGGATCGGCCGGCGGAGGACCGGTATCGACCTTCAGATTGCCCGAAACCGTCACCGGGCGCGCGCCAAGCGCGGCAAAGCGTTCGCCGTCCAGCTCCGACTGCGCGATGACATGCGCGAGATTCTCGAACAGCGCCTCGGCCAGATAAGGCCGCTTGCGCCACGACTTGAACGACCGGTCCGACAGGCGGCCATTGACCAGCACCTGCGGCACCCGGCGGTTGCCGAGTTCCAGGATCGTCATCGGCCAGATCTCCGATTCCGCGATGATCGCCAGATCGGGCTGCCAATGGTCGAGGAAACGGCTGACCGCCGGCTTCAGGTCAAGCGGCACATATTGATGGATGATGCGGTCGCCAAGCCGCTCCTCGGCAACCTTCGCCGATGTGACCGTACCGGTGGTCACGACCACATGCATGCCGTAGCCCAGGATGCTCTCGACCAGGGGCACGACCGCGATCGTCTCGCCCACGCTGGCTGCATGGACCCAGATCAGCGGCCCGTCGGGTCGCGGATGGCCGGCAAGCCCGTAGCGCTCGCGCCGCCTTGCATGATCTTCCTTGCCACGGCTGGAGCGCCACGCGACATAGGCGCCGATCACCGGGAAGGCGACGGAGCCCGCCATGCGATAGGTCGACAAAACGGCGCGCGCCCAGCGTTCGCTCATTTCGCCTCACCGTCGATCAGGCGATAAGCCTCTCGCGTCGCCTCGTTGAGTGCCGCCGTCAATTCCTGGCGCTTACTTTCCATCTCGTCGTCGTCGGCATCCGCAGCGACATGGATCGGCTCGCCGACAATGATTGCACCGCGCCCGAAGGGAAGGTTGATGGTGGTCTTGTCCCAGCTCTTCTCGAGCACCTTGCGGCGGCTCGTCGCAATGGCGGTCGCCACGATCGGCCGGCCCGAAAGCCGCGCCAGCGTAACGATACCGAGCCCCGCCTGTCGCGGAGTGCCGTGAGGAATATCCGCAATCATGGCGACGTTCTTGCCGGTATCGAGTGCCCTTTTCAAGGCGATTAGTGCGCGCGCGCCGCCTTTGTCGGCATTGCGCGACGTTTCGCGCCCGCCCGAGCCACGCACCGCCTCAAGTCCGAACTTCTCGAGCACCAGCGCGTTGAGCTCGGCATCGGCACTGCGCGAGACCATGGCCAAGAGCCCCTGCCCGCGCGGATAAACACATGGCGCCAGAAGATGCTGGCCATGCCAGAGCGCGATGATCGCAGGCCTGAGCGCGGTGTTGACCGCCTCGACATCGGAGGAGCCTTTGACCATCGGATTGGTCAGCCGCACGAGGCGCAGAGCCTGCGTGAGCAGGCTGGCAATCGCATTCTTGGCAAAGCGCGACTGCGCCAAAGGCTTGCGGATCTTGCGCCAGAAGCTCTTCAAGAGGCCTGCACTGCGTTGCTTTTGCGCCGCATTCCTGACCGCGTGCGGCGCCACGGGTCCTTCACTCATCAGGCCGGACCGGGGGTTTTGTCTTCCGGATCGAGAAGCCTATGGAGGTGAACCACGAAATAGCGCATATGCGCATTGTCCACACTTGCCTGCGCCTTGGCCTTCCATGCCTTGTGCGCGGTGTCGTAGTCGGGGAAAATACCGACGATATCCAGCGCGTCGAGGTCACGGAACGTCGTGGAGTTGAGATCCTTCAACTCACCGCCGAAGACCAGATGCAAAAGCTGTTTTTTTCCGTCATGCGCGGCCATATCGGTTCCTGAATCATGTTTGGCAAAGCTGCCATTTGTCTAATGGAAATCAACGCGATTTTAAACCGCTGGAAAATGCGTCAAATGCCAGCCGTGGCGATTGCTCCCGCCATCGTGCCCAGCAACTCTCCGCTGCCGCCGACGAGAACGCCGTGCCTGGGCAGGGCACTGGCATAGGTCGGGTGCTTCCCTTGAGCGTCCAGAAGCCGTCCACCCGCCTCCGACAAGATAAGATCGACCGCGGCTATGTCCCAGTCATGCGCGTTCGGCTTGACGAAGGTCGCATCGATCGAACCTTCCGCGATCATCGCCAATCGATACGCCAGGGAGGGGACGTGCGGCATGCGCCGCACCCGCCGGCGCCATTCCGGAGGCAGGAGATCGACGAAGCGCTGCGGGCCGCCGATTTCGAGATTCGTGCCGGGCTCGCGCACGGAAATGCGCGTACCGTTCTTCCAGGCGCCCTTGCCCGGGAGCGCCGAGTAGATCTCCTGGCGAACCGGACAGTCGAGAACGCCCACAATCGTGCGACCGGCCTCGACCACCGCAACGCTGACGCACCAGGCGCTGTTGCCTTCAAGAAAGCCGCGCGTGCCGTCGATCGGATCGACCACGAAGGTGCGGCGCGCCGTCATGCGCTCGGCCGTATCGACCGTTTCCTCCGAAAGCCAGCCATAGTCGGGGCGAGCGGCACCAAGCGTCTCGCGCAGGAAAGTGTCAGCGGCATAATCGGCTTCGCTCACCGGCGACTGGCCGGCCTTCATCCACACTTCCGGGCTCTTGCCGAAATAGCGCATGGCAATCTTGCCGGCCTCGCGGGCAGCCTCGAGCAGAAGCGGCAGATCTTCTTGCGCGCCCTGTGCGCCGGATATCTCAGCTCCCGGCAAGCGTCATCCCTTCAATGAGCAGCGTGGGGGCCGCCGTACCGAAGTTTCGGTCGATATCATTGGCCGGCACCATGTTGAGGAACATATCCTTCAGGTTGGAGGCTATCGTGACTTCCGAAACCGGATGGGCAATCTCGCCATTCTCGATCCAGAAGCCGGAAGCGCCACGGCTATATTCGCCTGTAATCATATTGACGCCCTGGCCAAACACTTCAGTTACATAAAAGCCGCTCTTCAACGAACGCATAAGCGCTTCCGGCGCGGCCTCGCCCGGCTCGATCGACAGATTGGTCGAACTCGGCGACACGGACGAACCGCTCCGCGCGCCTCGGCCGTTCGTCTGCAAACCCAGTTCCTTCGCCGCCGAACTGGACAAGAACCAATGGTTCAGCACACCGTTCTCGACCATCACCAGCTTCTGGCCCTCAACACCTTCACCATCGAAGGGGCGCGAGGCCGGGCCACGGACCCGCAGCGGCTCATCGATGACGGTGATCTGCTTTGCCGCCACCTGCTTGCCCACCATGTCGCGCAGGAAGCTCGTCTTGCGCGCCACCGCCGCACCGTTGATCGCGCCCGCCAGATGGCCAGCTATGCCGCGTGCCACGCGCGGATCGAATACAACCGTCACCGGTCCGGTCCTGGCCTTGCGGGCATTGAGCCGCCGCACGGCACGTTCGCCCGCACTGCGCCCGATCGCTTCGGGCGCGTCCAGGTCGGCGAAATGCAGGCGCGAGGAGAAATCATAGTCGCGTTCCATGCCGGTGCCTTCGCCGGCAACGACGCTGGCGGAGCGGGAAAAACGCGTACCGACATAGTGGCCGACAAAGCCGTGCGAGGTAGCCAGCACCATGCCGCCGAGACCGGCGCTTGCACCGACGCCGCTGGAATTGGTGACGCCCGGAACCGCCAGTGCCGCCTCCTCCATCGCCAGCGCATCTGCCTTCAATTGCTCGGCCGAAACCACGGTGCTGTCGTAAAGGTCGAGATCGCGCACGGTCTTTGCCAGCAGCGCCGGATCGGCCAGGCCCTGGAAAGGGTCCTCCGGCGAGACTTTCGCCATGGAGACCGCACGTTCGGCCAACACCGCCGGATCAGAAGCGGCCGTTGCCGAAACGCTCGCCACGCGCTGGCCGACGAACACCCTCAGCGAAACGTCTTCGCTCTCCGCCGCCTCGGTGCCCTCGACCTTGCCAAGCCGCACCGAAACACCTGCCGAGCGGCCGCGCACCGCCACCGCATCGGCGGCATCCGCGCCCGCCTTCCTGGCCGCCTCCACCAGGGCGGCAACGCGATCGGTCAGCTTCTGAGCGTCTCTTGCCGCCTCATCCGTCATATGGATTGTCCTGAAAACCGGTTCGTTGTGCCTGCTCCAGTGGCTCAGGCGTCGTGCCTAACCATCTATTGTTCGATCCTGCCTTGTGCAATGGGGCGGGGAGGATACAAAGGTCACATATGCGCCAGAAACAACGGGACCAGCAAGCATGACGCCGTTTCACCTCGCCTTCCCTGTCCGCGACCTCGATACGACGCGCGCCTTTTACCGCGATGTGCTGGGATGCGCGATCGGGCGGTCTTCCGAAACCTGGGTCGACTTCGACCTGTTCGGCCACCAGATGTCGGCGCATCTGCGGCCCGGCACTGGAAGTGCCGAGAATGACGGACAGGTCGGCGGCAAGCTGGTGCCGATCCCGCATTTCGGCGTGGTGCTGCAGATGGAGGACTGGCAGGCGCTTGCCGCACGCCTCGAAGCGCGTAACGATGTGGAATGGCTCGAGCGGCCGATGATCCGCTTTGCCGGCGAACCGGGGGAGCAGGCGACGCTTTTCATCCGCGACCCTTCGGGCAATGCGTTGGAATTCAAGGGCTTCCGCTCGCTCGAACAGGTCTTTGCACATTGAGATCAAGCCGGATGGCGTCTCATTGTTGCGCATGATCTTGCCCGAAAACCGATTCCCACTTTCCGCTGACGCGGACCTTCGGTTCGGGATCATGCTTCGGAACGCTGCAGCGCCGCATCGACCGCACGCTTCAATTCTTCCTTTAGCGAGGCCGTCTCGGCCATCACCGCGTCTATCTTGAGGAAATCCAGCGCACGAAATTGCGAGACCGGCGCCTGCAGGAAGATATCGGGGCGGTTCTGCTTCAGCTTGCCGGCAACGATCGACTGCATCATCAACTGGCTGGCACCAAAGACGAGATCTAGCGAAGTGGGTTTGCGGCGGCCGTTCATCGTCGGTATCCCGACCACGTCGATGGCGATGGTGATGTCCGCATCGTTTTCGATCAGGTCGAACGGCACGGGATTGTAGATGCCGCCGTCGATGAGCAGCCTTCCGTCGCGCTTTACCGGGCCAAAGACCGCCGGAATGGCCGCGGACGCTGCGAGGGCCGAGTGCAATTCTCCCTTCCGGAAGACCACCAGTTGATGGCCGAAGAAATCGGTTGCCGTGACCTGAAGCGGGATTTTCAGCTCCGAGAAATCGCCCGGCACCTGGATCGGCAGGAAGGCCTTGAGAATACGCTCGATGTTGAACTGGCTGACGCGAAAGCCGGTCTCCATCACCTCGGACAAGGTTCCGGGCCGCGCATGCCACATGCGGCTTGCCACCTCTGCAGGGCGCCCAAGGATGGAGCGGGCATATTTGTGGATTTCCCTGCCCATCATGCCGGACGCCATGCCCGCTCCCATGATCGCACCGATCGACGAGCCTGCGATCGACACCGGCCTTATGCCCAGCTCGTCCAGCGCCTCGATGGCATGGATATGCGCCAGCCCACGCGCCCCACCGCCGCCAAAAGCTATGGCGAATGTCGTGCTCACTCCCTGCCTGCTCCGGTGATTGCCGGGCCGACGACCAGCACGGCGGGGTCGGCGAGCAGGAGTTTTCCTGCCGCTGCCTTGGTGTCTTCCAGCGTCACCGCCTCGATGAGGCCACCGCGGCGCTGCATATAGTCGATGCCCAGATGCTGCAATTGCAGTTCCACCAGCGTGCTGGCTATGGCGCCCGAGGAATTCAGATTGTTGATCGCGTATGCACCGGTCAGGTATTTCTTTGCCGCCGCCAGTTCCGCCTCGGTCGGCCCCTCATTGGCCATCCTGCCTACCACCTCACGAACGAGGTCGAGGGTCTCGGCAGCCTTGTCGGAGCGTGTTGAGGTGCTGATCACCAGCGCGTTGGCATGGTCGTAATTGACCAGGGAAGAACTGACACCATAGGCAAGGCCGCGTTTCTCGCGCACTTCCTCGAACAGCCGCGAACTGAAGGTCCCACCCCCCAGAATGTGGTTCATCACCACCGCGCCGAAGAATTCGGGCTGGTCGCGCCGCATGCCGGGATAAGCCAACCGAAGGCGGGTCTGCGGCAGGTCGTAGTCCACACTCACCGTCTGCGCCAATTTGGGTTCCACATCGGCGACCGGAGCAAGGTCCGGCTTTTCTGGAAGTCCGCCGAAAAGCTTGTCCAACTCGCCCTTCAGCGTCTCGGCATCGATCGCGCCCACGACCGCCACCTTGAGTCTTTCGCGCGCGAACATCGCCTTGTGAAAGGCACGCAGATCGTCGGCCGTGATCGTTGCAAGGCTTTGCTCGGTTCCTTCGCTGCGGCGCGCATAAGGGTGATCGCCATAGAGCGCGCTGGCCCATTTGAACTGCGCGGCGACCTGCGGGTCGCGGGAGCCGGAAACGATGCCGGACACGATCTGCGCCCTGATGCGGTCGATCGGCGCCTGGTCGAAACGCGGTTCGGTGATCGCCAGCCGCAGCAGACCCAGCGCTTCGTCCTTCTGTTCGGCCAGCAGACGCATCGAGCCGTAGATCGTATCGCGGCCGGCATTGAAGCGCATTTCCGCACCGGCATCGTCCAGTTGCGACTGGAACGCTTCGCTGTCGAGATCACCTGCCCCCTCGTCGAACAGGCCGGTCATCAGATTGGCCAGCCCTTCCTTGCCCTGCGGGTCCTGCGAGGAGCCGCCGTCAAAGGCAAAGCGAATGGCAATCAGCGGCACCGAATAGTCTTCGACCAGCCAGGCGGTGACGCCTTGCGAGGACTTCACCTCCTGTATCTTCATTTCGGCGCGCGCCGGGGCGACACAAGGCAGCACCAGAAACACCAGTGCCAGGACAAGGACCGTTGCCGAAGAAACGATCCGGCCGCGAAATTCCAAAGCTCTGGTCATAGCGTCTATCCGGATCAGTTGGCAGGAACGGTAATCGCCGGGTCGGCCTCAAGGGGAGTCGGCACGCCGCTTTCGTCCTCCACCGGTTCGCCGGCGCTCGGCATAGGTGCCGCATCGGACGCACTGACCACATCGGCGGCGGGCAGCAGATAGCCGGTCACCGAGATATCAGGGTTCAGATATTTCGCCGCGACGGCCTGGACCTGCGCAGCCGTGACCTGCCTGATCTTGTCCGGCCACTCGGCAACCTCCTCGACGGTTCCGCCGGTGGCAAGCGTGCTGCCGTAGATATTGGCCATGCTCGACTGCCGGTCGCGGGCGAAGATCATGCTGCGGACGAACCGCTTCTTCGCCTTTTCAAGTTCCGTTTCGGTCACGCCATCCTCGATGATGCGGCGGATTTCGGCGTCCACGGCCTTTTCGACCGCCTCGATATCGGCTTCGCCACGCGGCGACCCGTAGACAGTAAAACTGGTGTCGTCGAACATCGTCCCGTCATAATAAGCGCCGGCACTAGAGGCGATGCCCGCCTTGACCACCAGTTCCTGATACAAGCGGCTTTGCGTGCCGCCGCCGAGGATCTCCGACAGCAGGTCGATCGCTTCGGCCTCTCCGGGCTCACCGCTGTGATAGGAAGGCACGACCCAGGCCCTGGAGAAGCTCGGCACGCTGACGCGCCGGTCCGTCAGGGTCACGGTGCGCCTGGTATTCTGCTCCGGTTCCTGCGGGCGCAGGCGCGGCGGCAACTCCGGCCCGCGTGCCACCTGGCCGTAGGTTTTCTCGGCCATCGCACGCACATCGTCCGGATCGACGTCGCCTGCCACGATCAGAACGGCGTTGTTCGGCGCATAGTACCGATTGTAGAAATCGACCGCCTCGGCACGGTTCAACTGCTCGATCTCATGCATCCAGCCGATCACCGGAATGCGATAGGGGTGGTTCTGGAACAGCGTTGCCTGCACCTCCTCGTCCAGCAAGGCATTGGGGCTGCCTTCCACGCGCGAGCGGCGCTCCTCGAGGATCACATCACGCTCCGGGACGATCACCGCATCGGTCAGCACCAGGTTGCGCATGCGATCGGCCTCGAAGGACATCATCGTTTCCAGCGCATCTGGCGGCACGGTCTGGAAATAGGCCGTGTAATCGTAGGAGGTGAACGCGTTTTCCCGCCCGCCGATCTCGGCGATCCGGCTGCCGAACTCGCCTGCCTTGTGGTTGCTTGTGCCCTTGAACATCAGGTGTTCGAAGAAATGGGCAATGCCGGATTTGCCTGCGGGCTCGTCGGCGCTGCCGACCTTGTACCAGACCATATGGGTGACAATGGGCGCGCGGTGGTCGGGAATGACCACCACCTCCATGCCATTGTCGAGCAGGAAGTTCGCGACCGATCCCGCATTGCCGCCCGTATCTTCGGCCCGTGCCTGCGTCGCGCAAACGGCAAGCAGCACGAACGACACGAACAGCATATACCGGCCGCATCGGGCCACCCAGCCGGCTTCAGGATTCATTTGCCGCTCCCGCAAGTTCACGCGCATCACGAGGTATCAGAGATAACCCGAAGATTGTTCAGAAATCAGCCATGCGTGCTCTGCCATTGAAAAAAGGCCGAAGCTGGACGGCGAGATCATGCAAACTCGATCAGCCGGATGACCGTTTCACCATAGTTGCGCTCATCGACGATCGAGAAGCCGGCCCCAAGCTCGAACGGTGCGGTGGCGGCTTCTTCCACCACGCAGAGCGCGCCGGGGCGCAGCCATCCGCCTTTTTGCGCAGATTGCAGCGCCGCCACGCCGAGCCCCTTGCCGTAGGGCGGATCGGCAAACACCAGATCGAAAGGCTGAACTGTTCCGGCCAAGCCGAGGCTGGTTGCATCGCGGCGGAAAATCTTGGTGCGCCCCTGCAGGCCGAAGGCCTCGACATTGGTGCGCACAAGCCCCCTACCCTCGGCCGATTCCTCGATGAACATGCAAAACGTCGCCCCGCGCGACAGGGCCTCCAGGCCCAGCGCTCCGGTGCCGGAGAACAGGTCGAGCACGCGCGCGCTTTGCAATTTGTCGGGAAAGCGATGGACCAGCACATTGAACAGCGCTTCGCGCGTGCGATCGGTCGTCGGGCGTATCGCATTGGTTCGCGGCGTGGCCAACGGCCGGCCGCGAAACTCACCGCCGACGATCCGCATCGCCCTTGCCCTTGCGCGGACCTGCCGGTCGGTCATCACCCTCGCGGCGCGGCTTGCCGAGACCGGACTTGCCCCCGCCCGGCTTGTCGAAGAACGGCTTGCCGCCATGCTTGCCAGGTTTTGCCTTGCCGGCCTTGCCCACGTC
>JBARWP010000695.1:0-6600 GCA_049646905.1 Pseudaminobacter sp.
GGGCAAGAGGGCGTCAAGATCGAGGAACAGATCCTGATCACCGAAACCGGCAATGAAAAGCTGTCGGCCTATCCGCTGGACGAAAGGCTGATGGCCGGTTGATCGGACTGCGTGAGCAGGCTACGCAGCCTGGCGACGACGGGTGCCGGCGTGTCCAGCGAGGTGATGAAGGGCAGGCCCTTGCGGCGCCCGGTCCAGCCGACCGGCTGAAGCAGCCGCGCCGCCGGCTCGAAACGCTGCGCCATTGCCCAGCTTCGGCAATCCACCGCGCAGACATCCGCGAGGCCTTGCGCCACCGCAACCATCGAAGCGCGATGGCCACCTGTCTCGATACGCTGCGAAAACATGGAAAGGTCCTGGCCCAGTTCAACAAGATCGCGTGTCAGCGCAATGATGCCCGACATGGACTCCTCGCTGTTATAGGCCAGCCGCTTGCCCCTCAGGCTATCGAGAGGGATCACCGCGCGGCTGTCCGAAGGTGACGAAACGCCTCCTCCGGAACTGCCCGCACGCATCAGGATTGCGCTCGAATAGACCTCCCCCTGCCCGCCTTCGAAACCGGAATAATCCGGCTGGCCGACCACCTGCACGTGCCGTGACAGACCGATCTCCATCGGGCCCCAGCAGGTTTGCGCAAGGAGAAGCTTCGGATGGCACCAGAGTGCCTGCAGGTCGAGTTGGTCGTTCGGCAAGGTGGCGGGATCAAGGGCGATGACATTGCCATCGCCATCCCTGATACCACCCGGCACAGCAGGCAGATCACCATTGCAGCGCACGAGATGCTGCGGCGCATCGATGCCGGCGGCGCGCAACGCATCCCGCAGCCGCGCCCATTCGGCATCGACCTCGTCCCGCCTCTCAGGCCAGTCATACATCGGAAGCGCCGCGACGAATGTCATTGCGGCATTTCCCATGGGTTCAGGCGGAAAGGCAAGATGGAGCGGGTAGATCGTTTCTGCTTTCTCCGAACTGCAAAAACGACCTCCCCATTGTTTTTACGCAATTCCGGACGCAAAACCGCTGCACACTTTTGCTGGAATTGCTCTATTCCTTGGGCGGTTCGGCGGGCACCGGAACCGTGCCAAGCCCATGGACCGAACGGCCACGCACCCTCGGCTTGAAGGCACGGCCAGCTTCGGGCACACGGCGCAGAACCGGATGCGCCACCGGCTCCTTGGCCTTGAAGGCGTAGGCCTTCAGCAGCGCCAGATAGTTCGGGAACACGTAGCCCTTGTTCATCCGCACCCACTCGTCCCGCTGCTCACGGAACAGGAGCGGCAGCTCGTACCAGGCGACGGTCGGCCGCTTGTGATGCACGAAATGCAGGTTGTTGTTGAGAAACAGGAAGGAAAGCGGCGAGCGCTCGATGATGATGGTACGCCCGTCCGGCCGCTCCGACCACTGATGCTCGGCAAAGGTGCGGATCGACATGAAGGACTGGCCGAGCCAGACCGGGACCAGAATATATAGCCAGACCGGCATGCCGAAGGCCAGCGTCACCAACGGCAGCACCACGGCAAGGCCGATCCCGTGCAGCAGCCAGGCCTTGCGCACCGCGCGATCCCCGGCGGCAATGAGCTTTGCTTCCGCCAACAAAAACCCCGCGCTGCCGAGGACCGGCCCGAGCACGAAGCGGCCCACCATGGTGTTGTTGGCGGCCAGCAGCGTCTTCATGGCGCGCGGCAATTCCCGATACTGCCAGAGCGCCTGATAGTAGCTTTCCGGATCGTCGAACGGATCGGTCAGGCTCTCGTCGGCGTGATGCCTCAGATGCAGCGCCTTGAACCTTCGGTAGGGATAGACAAGCCCGATCGGCAGGCCGACCAGCACTTCATTGACCCAGGATCTGCGCGTGGGATGCCCATGCGAGACCTCATGCATCAGTGAGGACTGCATGGCCAGGATGAACCCAAGCAAAACCAGCGTCGGAATGGGATAAAGGGGCCAGAAGAAAATGCCGGCGCCCGCCCACGCCGTATAGGTTGCCGCGATAAGCATGACCGTTGGCCATTCAATAGACGGCCTGTCGCTTCGCCGCTTGTATTTCCTATATGTCATTGCCTCGTATGCCCCATGCCCGGACTCCGAAGA
The DNA here is from genome assembly GCA_049646905.1 of Pseudaminobacter sp. Classification (GTDB taxonomy): domain Bacteria; phylum Pseudomonadota; class Alphaproteobacteria; order Rhizobiales; family Rhizobiaceae; genus Pseudaminobacter. Next base: position 2,092 of record JBARWP010000695.1, read on the forward strand.
GTCCTGACATGACGATGTCAGTAGCCAAGGCTGGATTCAACGCGACAATGTGCACAGAGTGTTGATATTGCGCATATTGAAAGGCAGTTGTTGTGTATTATAAACAAAAGCGTGGAACCATCGCATCGTTGCGGCATTGAAGTGGGTCTGCGCACAAAAGACCGAGAGCGGGGGACACCCATAAATCCGGGCTGCCGCTCACTCCGATTGTGCTCGCCGCATTTGTGCGATGCCAAGTGATCCCGCTTGGCTGCAAAATGCTCTAGCTGGAGCCGGACGTGGATAAGCGTGACCTTTCGGGACTTTTTCGTGAGCGGCTCAAGATGCTGCTTCAACGTTCCGGCCAGAACCAGTCGGCCTTTGCCGCTTCCGTCGGCATCGACCGCTCGGCCCTGTCGCAACTCCTGTCGGATGCCACTACGCGACTCCCCCGCGCTGAAACCCTGATGACGATTGCTTCCGAGCACAAGGTCTCGCTCGATTGGCTGCTGGGCCTGAGCCAGGACGAAGGCTTGACCGGGGAAATCCGCGCCAGCCTGGAAATCGAGGAAGGGCCCGGCGGCTTCGACAGAACCTTGCTCGCAAAATGGCATGCCGAGGCCGCCGGCTCCAAGATCCGCTACGTGCCGGCAGGCATCCCGGACCTGCTGCGCACCGATACGCTGATCGCCTACGAGGCCGACATCGCCAACAAGAACCGGCGGGCGCAGGTCATCGAGACGCAGTACCGTATCGACTACAACAGGCGGCCGGAAACCGACATGGAAGTGTGCATGCCGCGCCATACGCTGGAGATATTTGCCCACGGCCTCGGCGTGTGGGACGGGCTATCCGAACAGCAACGGCGCGCGCAGCTCAACCATATGGCAAGACTGCTGGACGACCTCTACCCGACCTTCCGGCTGTTTCTTTATGACGGGCGCGCGCGCTATTCGATCCCCTACACGATCTTCGGCCCCTATCGTGCCGCCATCTATGTCGGCGACATGTATCTGGTGCTGAACGCCACCGCGCCGATCCGCACGCTGACTCGCCATTTCGACAATCTCATTCGCGGTGCGGAAATCAATGCACATGAGACGGCCGAGTTCGCGCGCACCCTCGCCCAGGCCGAGCTCGGTACTCTATAGGCGGCAATTTGCAGCTACAGGTTCATTGACTGGATATAACGACTTCTTTATATCATTATCTCATTCATTTTTCTGGAAGGCACCATCCCATGACCAACCCTATCGAGGCGCTGCTGGCCGAAAAGGGCGTGCTTCTTGCCGATGGCGCCACCGGCACCAACCTGTTCAACATGGGGCTTGCCTCGGGCGAGGCCCCTGAATTGTGGAATGAGAGCGCACCGGAAAAGATCACCGCCCTCCACCAGAATTTCGTCGATGCCGGGGCCGATATCATCCTCACCAATTCCTTCGGCGGCACGCGGCACCGCTTGAAGCTGCACAATGCACAGGATCGCGTCCACGAATTGAACAAGCGTGCGGCCGAGATCGCCCGCGCTGTGGCGGACAAGGCTGGCCGCAAGGTGATCGTGGCCGGTTCGGTCGGCCCCACCGGCGAGCTTCTGGAGCCGCTCGGCACCATGACCTATGACGATGCGGTCGACGCCTTTTCCGAGCAGATCAAGGGCCTCAAGGAAGGCGGCGCCGAGATTGCCTGGATCGAAACCATGTCTGCGCCGGGCGAGGCGAAGGCCGCGGCGCAGGCAGCCATCAATGTCGGCCTGCCCTATACCTATACCGTTTCCTTCGACACCGCCGGCCGCTCGATGATGGGCCTGGCGCCGAAGGACATTCACGGGATCGCCGAGGGACTTGCGGACGAACCGGTCGGCGTCGGCGCGAATTGCGGTGTCGGCGCCCCCGATATCCTCGCCTCGCTTCTCGACATGACCGAAGCCAAGCCCGAGGCCACGGTGATCGTGAAGGGCAATTGCGGCATCCCGCAGTTTCACGGCACGGAGATCCGCTATTCCGGCACGCCGGAACTGATGGCCGATTATGTGCGGCTTGCCGTCGACAGTGGCGCCAGGATCATCGGCGGCTGCTGCGGCACCTCATTCGAGCACCTTGCGGCCATGCGCAAGGCACTGGACACGCATGAGAAAGGGCCACGCCCGACCATCGAGACGATCGTGGAGCGCATCGGTCCGTTGCGCAACAAGACGGCCAACCAGAGCGGCGACAGCGCGGAAGGCGCCGAACCCCGCCGGGAAAGACGCCGCCGCGGCTGACAAAATACCTAGTTCAAAGGCCGGCGAAACTCGCCATGTGGAAAGCCTGCTCATCGGCCGGATAGCGATACTCGGTCCCGTATGGGCAGGCGTTGCGGGCAAGACAGCCCTCCTCCCGGCACTGTGCGCCTGCGGGGCCACGCACATGCGACAGGCAGCTTTCATAGGCGAATCCGGACAGGGAATAGGCCTCGACCGGGCAGGAATTCAGGCAGGGTTTTCCGACACATAGATCGCAAAGATGAATCGGGTTCCGAGGCTGCTGAACCTCGATTTCCCGCTCGAACAGCAGCGCACCGCGATAGGCATGCCACAGCCCGTATTTCGGATGTATGAGAATGCCCAAGGGCGACGGCTTCAGGCCCTCGGCGCGCATTGCCCATTGCTGGAACGGCAGCCATGGCTTGTCGGAGGGCGAAACGGCGTGGGCGCCGACCTGCTCGGCTACCGCACCGATGACTTTGCGCGCCCAGGTATCGAGCGGATTTGCGATACCATCAGGTTGAACCCGCAACCATTTACGGAAATGCGGCCATGGTGCGGCCCCCGCCTGCCCGACCAGCAGGACCGACCGCGCGGGTGCACCTGAGGGACAGGGCGGTGCATTCTCGTCGCTGGAAAAAACAAAGCCGCCACGCAGGATAAGACCATGAGCGGCAAGGGCCTTGTCCATCAGCGCTTCCGGCCCGGGTCGGAGAAGGCGCTCCGCCAGACTTCCTTGTGAATGATGTTGGCCACTTTAGCCCGGCCTGTATCGGGCTCCTTTCAAGTGAAGGCGTCGGGCATGGACTCCTTCTTTTTGGCGATGAAGTCCTTCAACCCGTCATCAATGCCCTGATCGAGATCGGGCGCCTCGTAGCTCTCCAGCCAGCGTCGCGCCAACTCGTTGGCACGCTGCGGTGCAGTCTTCTGGCCTTCGGCAAGCCACTGCTCATAGGAATTGTTGTCGGCAATCGAGGAGCGATAGAAGGCGGTCTGGAAATTCGCCTGGGTGTGGTCGCAGCCCAGATAATGGCTGCCCGGCCCGACCTGCCTGATGGCGTCCATCGCCTGACCGTTTTCCGACAGGTCGACGCCTTCGGCGAATTTCTGCTGCATGCCGAGTTGGTCGATGTCCATCATGAACTTCTCGTAGCAGGAGGCGAGCCCCCCTTCGAGCCAGCCGGCCGCGTGCAACACGAAGTTGGCGCCGGCAAGAATGGTCGAGTTCAGTGTGTTGGCGCTTTCATAGGCGGCCTGCGCATCCGGGACCTTGGAGGCGCAAAGCGAGCCGCCGGTACGGAAAGGCAGGCTGAGACGGCGGGCAAGCTGGGCGGCACCGTAAGACACTAGCGATGGCTCCGGCGTGCCGAAAGTCGGTGCGCCCGACTGCATCGAGATCGACGAGGCGAAGGTGCCGAACAGCACCGGCGCACCCGGCCGGATCAATTGCGTGAAGGACGCGCCGGCCAGCACCTCGGCCAGAACCTGCGTCAGCGTGCCGGCGACCGTCACCGGGCTCATCGCACCGGCCAGGATGAACGGCGTGACGATGCAGGCCTGGTTGTGGCGCGCATAGACCTTGAGTGCGCCAAGCATGGTCTCGTCGAACACCATCGGCGAATTGGCGTTGATCAGGCTGGTCAGGACCGTGTTGTTCTCGACGAAATCGTCACCGAACACGATCTTGGCCATCGCAACCGTGTCTTCCGCACGCTCCGGCGCGGTGACGGAGCCCATGAACGGCTTGTCGGAATAGCGGATATGCGAATAGACCATGTCGAGGTGGCGCTTGTTGACCGGCACGTCGACCGGTTCGCATACAGTACCGCCGGAATGGTGGATCGACGGCGCCATATAGGCGAGCTTCACGAAATTGCGGAAATCCTCGATCGTGGCGTAGCGGCGGTTGCCGTCGAGATCGCGCACGAAGGGCGGGCCGTAGACGGGGGCAAAGACGGTCGCCTTGCCACCGACCTGGACCGAGCGCCCCGGATTGCGCGCATGCTGGATATAGGTGGACGGCGCCGTCTTGAGCAACGAGCGCGGCAGGCCCTTGGGGAAATGCACGCGCTCGCCCTTCACGTCCGCGCCGGCTTCCTTCCACAGTGCGAGCGCCTCGGCGTCGTCGCGGAATTCTATGCCGGTTTCCTCCAGCACGGTGTCGGCATTGGCTTCGATAAGCGCAAGGCCTTCTTCGTCCAGCACCTCGTAGACGTTGATCCTGCGATTGATGTAGGTCTGCTGAATGCCCGGACCGCCCCCCGAACGCGCAGCACGCCGTGCGGCAG
>JBARWP010000696.1:0-2215 GCA_049646905.1 Pseudaminobacter sp.
GCCAGGGCCACCGCATCGTCTATGTCTCGGGCGAAGAGGCGGTCGCGCAGATCAGACTGCGCGCGCAACGGCTTGGCGTTGCCGATTCGGCGGTGGAGCTTGCGGCCGAAACCAATGTCGAGGACATCCTGGCAACCATCGCAGAGGGTCGGCGGCCGGACCTCGTCATCCTCGATTCGATCCAGACGCTGTGGACCGACATGGCCGAATCGGCACCGGGCACCGTCACCCAGGTCCGCTCGTCGGCACAGGCATTGATCCGCTACGCCAAATCCACCGGCGCTGCGATCGTGCTGGTCGGCCACGTCACCAAGGAAGGGCAGATCGCAGGGCCGCGCGTTGTCGAGCACATGGTCGACGGCGTGCTCTATTTCGAAGGCGAAGGCGGCCACCACTATCGCATCCTGCGCACGGTCAAGAACCGCTTCGGCCCGACCGACGAAATCGGCGTGTTCGAGATGTCGGACAAGGGCTTGCGCGAAGTCTCCAACCCGTCTGAACTGTTTCTCGGCGAGCGCCATGCCAAATCGCCCGGAGCTGCGGTCTTTGCCGGCATGGAAGGCACGCGCCCCGTACTGGTGGAAATACAGGCGCTGGTCGCGCCCTCGCCCCTCGGCACGCCGCGCCGCGCAGTGGTGGGATGGGACAGCCCGCGCCTTGCCATGGTGCTTGCGGTGCTGGAAGCCCATTGCGGCGTGCGTTTTGCCACCCATGACGTCTATCTCAATGTGGCGGGCGGCTACCGCATCTCCGAACCGGCGGCCGATCTCGCGGTCGCTGCGGCCCTGGTTTCCTCGCTCACCGGTCTTGCCCTTCCGGCAGATTGCGTCTATTTCGGCGAAATCAGCCTTTCGGGCGCCATCAGGCCTGTCGCGCATGCGCAACAGCGCCTCAAGGAAGCCGAAAAGCTGGGCTTTGGAGAGGCGGTTCTGCCCAAGGGCAGCGAGGAAATATCCGGGGGCATCGGGTCCCGTGCGTTTCAGCCGGCGACGCTCACCGATCTTGTGGTGCGGATTGCGGGGTCGCTGCGCCGGAACGCAGACGACTGACCGGACCATCGCAGGCGTCATGATGGAGTGGGAACGACATGCCGATTACGCTGCTTGACGGAATTCTCGTCGGCTTCACCCTCGTTTCGGCAATGCTTGCCATGGTGCGCGGCTTCTCGCGCGAGGTCCTTTCGATCGCCTCATGGGTGGCAGCAGCGGTTGCCGCCTATTTCTTCTACCCGGCCGTGCTGCCTTACGTGCAGCCCTATGTCGACAACGAGAAGCTGGCGATGGGTGCGGCGGCGGCCATCGTCTTCATCGTCGCGCTCATCGTGGTGACGGTGATCACCATGAAGATCGCCGATTTCATCATCGATTCCAGGGTCGGCGCGCTCGACCGTACGCTTGGCTTCCTTTATGGCGCAGCGCGCGGCATCCTGGTCGTGGCCGTCGGCCTCCTGTTCTTCAACTGGCTGGTGGGCACCAATCCGCCGGCATGGATCGCCGAAGCCAAATCCAAGCCGCTGCTGGAAAGCATCGGCGCAAAGCTTGAAAGCATGCTGCCCGACGATCCGGAAAATTCGATCCTGAGGCGGCTGCAGCCGGATCAGGCGCCCGAGGCAGGTGCCGCACCGCCGGCCGAGACCACGACACCGCCAGCCGAAACATCGCCTGCCGATGAAGCACCATCAGAAGATGCTCCGGCCGACAATTGATGTGGCGCATGGCCTTCGGCTGCCCTATATGATGGCTTTCTGACGAGAGTGCGCCCCATGGCACATGCAGACGTCCTCCAAGACGAGGCCGACGATCATTTCCACGACGAATGCGGTGTGTTCGGTATTTTCGGCCGGCAGGACGCCGCGGCAATCGTCACGCTCGGCCTGCACGCCTTGCAGCATCGCGGCCAGGAAGCGGCGGGCATCGTTTCCTACGATGGCAGCCAGTTCCACGTCGAGCGCCATGTCGGCCTGATCGGCGACACCTTCACCAAGCCGCGCGTCATTGAAAGCCTCAAGGGCAACCGCGCCATCGGCCATACGCGCTATGCCACGACCGGCGGCTCGGGCCTGCGCAACGTGCAGCCGCTCTTTGCCGAACTGGCCGACGGCGGCTTTGCCATCGCCCACAACGGCAACATCACCAATGCCATGACGGTGCAGCGCACCTTGCAGAAGCAGGGCGCGATCTTCTCCTCCACCTCCGATACCGAGACCATCCTGCAT
>JBARWP010000697.1:0-1524 GCA_049646905.1 Pseudaminobacter sp.
CAAGATGCGCGCAAGTCGAATGCGTCTTCGGCATATTCGCGATGCGTGGTCGGGATGACGAAGCGATCTTCATAGTTGGCAATGGCCATGTACCGGTACATGGCTTCAACTTGCGCCAGACTCAGGCCGACCTCTTCAAGCAACGCCACATCGTCATGTCTGTCTACATGACGACCACGCATAAATGCACGCATGGCCAGCATTCTCTTGAGCGCAAGCCTTACAGGTTCTTCTTTGCCGGCGGTAAGAAGATTGGCGAGGTAACGCAGGGGGATACGCAGGGAGTCCACATCAGGTATTAACCCATTCGAAGCCAGCCTGCCGTCATTGGCGGCAGTGCTAATGGGCGACAGAGGTGGCACATACCAGACCATGGGCAGGGTTCTGTACTCCGGGTGAAGCGGAAAGGCGATCTTCCACTCCATGGCCATCATGTAAACCGGCGATCTTTGCGCGCCTTGAATCCAGTTATCGGGCACACCATCGCGTCTGGCCTGTTCGATGATTGCCGGATCATGCGGGTCCAGAAAAATGGATAACTGGGCTTCGTAAAGGTCTTCAGGATTTTCGACGGATGCAGCTTCCTGAATGCGGTCGGCGTCATACAGCACCACGCCAAGATAGCGTATGCGCCCAACACAGGTCTCTGAACAGACGGTGGGCTGCCCCGCTTCAATCCGGGGGTAGCAGAAAATGCATTTTTCAGACTTGCCGCTTTGCCAGTTGTAGTAGATTTTTTTGTAGGGACAGCCTGATACACACATGCGCCAGCCACGACACTTGTCCTGATCAATGAGCACGATGCCGTCTTCTTCGCGCTTGTAAATAGAACCTGAAGGGCAGGAGGCAACGCAGGCAGGGTTAAGGCAATGCTCGCAAAGACGCGGCAAGTACATCATGAAGGTGTTTTCAAACTCACCGTAAATATCGGTTTGCACCTGGTCAAAGTTGCAGTCGGCCTTGCGCTTTTCAAATTCACCGCCAAGAATCTCTTCCCAGTTAGGGCCCCATTCTATTTTTTCCATACGCTCGCCCGTAATCAATGAGCGCGGTCGAGCAACCGGCCCGACCTTTACGTCGGGCGCGTCGTGCAAGTGAGCATAATCGAAGGTGAACGGTTCGTAGTAGTCGTCAATTTCAGGCAGATCGGGGTTGCCAAAAATTTTGGATAACACTCGCCATTTACTGCCTGCGGCCAGTTCAATCTTGCCGTTTGCCTTGCGCTTCCAGCCGCCGTGCCAGCGTTTCTGGTTTTCCCAATCTTTCGGATAGCCTACGCCGGGCTTGGTTTCGACGTTGTTAAACCATGCGTACTCCATGCCCTCGCGCGACGTCCACACGTTTTTACAGGTCACTGAACAGGTATGACAGCCTATGCATTTATCCAGGTTCATGACCATGCCGATCTGAGCGCGAATTTTCATTTTTCGTCTCCGCTTTCTTTGGTGGCCATGGATAAGGTTGGCGCGCCTTCTTCAAGTGTGTGCTGGTGCCGCGCTGCGGCGCTGTCCGACAGCACGGAGT
>JBARWP010000698.1:0-15798 GCA_049646905.1 Pseudaminobacter sp.
GGGCGACAATGTGACGGTGGACGTGGAACTGATCGTGCCGATCGCCATGGAAGAGAAGCTGCGCTTCGCCATCCGCGAAGGCGGCCGCACCGTCGGCGCCGGCGTCGTCGTCTCGATCACCGAGTAACCAGAATTAATCGATCTGTCGCGGGCGCTGGACATGCCCGCGCCGCGCCAGAACAAGGAAGTGACGCATGAACGGTCAGAATATCCGCATCCGCCTGAAGGCGTTTGATCACCGGGTGCTCGACGCCTCGACGCGCGAAATCGTATCGACGGCCAAACGCACCGGCGCCAATGTTCGCGGGCCCATTCCGCTGCCGACGCGGATCGAAAAATTCACGGTCAACCGCTCGCCGCATGTCGACAAGAAGAGCCGTGAGCAGTTCGAGATGCGCACGCACAAGCGGCTGCTTGATATCGTGGACCCGACCCCGCAGACGGTCGATGCTTTGATGAAGCTCGATCTGGCTGCTGGTGTCGATGTCGAGATCAAGCTGTAAGGCTTGGAACGGGAGGCCTGAAGGGCGCAAGCCCGGACGGAAACTCCAGAGGAACAAGAGGCCTGGAGGGGTTTTCCCCGACAGCGAACTCTGAAGGAAGATGAACCGATGCGTTCAGGTGTTATCGCACAGAAGTTGGGCATGACCCGCATCTATAACGATGCCGGCGAGCATGTTCCCGTCACCGTTCTCCGCATGGAGAATTGCCAGGTCGTGGCGCAGCGCACGAAAGAAAAGAACGGTTACACTGCCGTTCAGCTCGGCGTTGGCCTTGCCAAGGTCAAGAACACGTCCAAGGCGCTGCGCGGCCATTTCGCCGCCGCCTCGGTCGAGCCCAAGGCCAAGCTTGCCGAATTCCGCGTCTCGGACGAGAACATGCTGGATGTCGGTGCCGAGATCACCGTCGATCACTACGTCCCCGGCCAGCGTGTCGATGTGACCGGCACTTCGGTGGGCAAGGGCTTCCAGGGTGTCATGAAGCGCCACAATTTCGGCGGCGGCCGTGCCACCCACGGTAACTCGGTTTCTCACCGCTCGCATGGTTCGACCGGCCAGCGCCAGGACCCTGGCAAGGTGTTCAAGGGCAAGAAGATGGCCGGCCACATGGGCGCGACCCGCGTAACGACACAGAATGTCGAGGTCGTCTCGACCGATAGCGATCGTGGCCTGATCCTGATCCGTGGCGCCGTCCCCGGCTCCAAGGGTGCGTGGATCCTGGTTCGTGATGCCGTCAAGGAAGCGCTCCCGGAGAATGCGCCGAAGCCGGCCGGTATTCGCATGGTGCAGAAGAACGAAGCTCCGGCCACTGAGGGAGCGGAATAATGGATCTCAAGATTTCAACGCTGGCCGGCGGCGACGTCGGCAAGGTCAAACTCTCCGAGGAGATTTTCGGCCTTGACCCGCGCGAGGACATCCTGCAGCGCGTCGTGCGCTGGCAGCTTGCCAAGAAGCAGCAGGGCACGCATCAGGCCAAGGGCCGTGCCGACATCGCGCGCACCGGTGCCAAGATGTACAAGCAGAAGGGAACGGGCCGCGCCCGTCACTCTTCGGCGCGTGCACCGCAGTTCCGCGGCGGTGGCAAGGCGCATGGCCCGGTCGCCCGCAGCCATGAGCATGACCTGCCCAAGAAGGTGCGCGTGCTCGGCCTCAAGCATGCGCTGTCGGCCAAGGCCAAGGCATCCAGCCTGATCATCGTGGATGATCTGGCGGTGGCCGATGCCAAGACCAAGGCGCTGCTGGCGAATTTTGCCAAGCTCGGCCTAACCAACGCATTGCTGATCGGTGGTGCGCAGCTTGACGAGAATTTCAAGCGCGCCGCCGCCAACATTCCCAACATCGACGTGCTGCCGATCCAGGGCATCAACGTCTACGACATTCTGCGCCGCGGCACGCTGGTTCTTTCAAAGGCAGCCGTCGAGGCTCTCGAGGAGCGCTTCAAATGACGGATCTCCGCCACTACGATGTGATCGTCAGCCCGGCGATCACCGAAAAGTCGACCATGGCTTCCGAGCAGAACCAGGTTGTCTTCAACGTCGCCCGCAAGGCGACCAAGCCGGAAATCAAGGCTGCGGTCGAGGCGCTGTTCAGCGTCAAGGTGACGGCGGTCAACACGCTGGTCCGCAAGGGCAAGGTGAAGCGTTTCCGTGGCACGATCGGCCGTCAGGGCGACGTGAAGAAGGCGGTCGTGACGCTGGCTGATGGCCAGTCGATCGACGTCGCGACGGGCCTCTGACGGACGCGAGGACAAGAAAATGGCATTGAAACACTTCAAACCGATAACGCCTGGCCTTCGTCAGCTGGTGATCGTCGACCGTTCGGCACTGTACAAGGGCAAGCCCGTCAAGGGGCTGACCGAAGGCCTGACGAAGTCCGGCGGCCGCAACAATTATGGTCGCATCACGGCTCGCTTCATCGGCGGCGGTCACAAGCGCAGCTATCGCATCATCGACTTCAAGCGTCGCAAGTTCGATGTGTCGGCCACCGTCGAGCGGATCGAATACGATCCCAACCGCACGGCCTTCATCGCGCTGCTCAAATATGAAGACGGCGAGCTGAACTATATCCTTGCGCCGCAGCGCCTGGCGGTCGGCGACAAGGTCGTGGCCGGTAACAATGTCGACGTGAAGCCGGGCAATGCGATGCCGCTCGGCTCGATGCCGGTCGGCACGATCGTGCACAATGTGGAGCTCAAGCCGGGCAAGGGCGGTCAGATCGCCCGTTCGGCCGGGTCTTACGCCCAGCTCGTCGGCCGCGACCAGGGCATGGCGATCCTGCGGCTCAATTCGGGTGAACAGCGTGCCGTGAACGGCGCCTGCCTTGCCACTGTCGGTGCGGTCTCGAACCCGGACCACGCCAACGTCAATCTGGGCAAGGCCGGCCGTCGGGTTTGGCTCGGCAAGCGTCCGCACAATCGCGGCGTGACCATGAACCCGGTCGATCACCCGCATGGTGGTGGTGAAGGCCGTACCTCCGGTGGCCGCAATCCGGTGACGCCATGGGGCAAACCGACCAAGGGCAAGAAGACGCGGTCCAACAAGGCGACCGACAAGTTCATCCTGCGCTCGCGTCATCAGCGCAAGAGCTAAAGAGAGGTAGTCTGACGTGACCCGTTCAGTTTGGAAAGGCCCGTTCATCGACGGCTTTCTTCTCAAGAAAGCCGAGAAGGTGCGCGAAGGCGGCCGCAACGAAGTGATCAAGATGTGGAGCCGCCGCTCCACGATCCTGCCGCAGTTCGTCGGCCTGACCTTCGGCGTCTACAACGGCCAGAAGCATATCCCGGTCAGCGTGTCGGAAGACATGGTCGGCCACAAGTTCGGCGAATTCGCCCCGACCCGGACCTATTTCGGTCATGGCGCCGACAAGAAAGCGAAGAGGAAGTAACATGGGCAAGGCCAAAGCTCCGCGCAGGCTTGCTGACAACGAGGCGCGTGCGGTTCTGCGCACCATTCGCGTCAGCCCGCAGAAGCTCAACCTGGTTGCCGCTCTGATCCGCGGCAAGAAGGTCGCTACCGCGCTTTCGGATCTGGAATTTTCGCGCAAGCGCATCGCCGGCACCGTTCGCAAGACGCTGGAATCGGCTATTGCCAATGCGGAGAACAATCACGACCTCGATGTCGACGCCCTCGTGGTGGCCGAAGCCTATGTCGGCAAGTCGATCGTCATGAAGCGCTTCCATGCCCGTGGCCGTGGCCGCGCCAGCCGGATCGAGAAGCCATTCTCGCATCTCACGATCGTGGTCCGCGAAGTCGAAGAAAAAGTGGAGGCCGCATAATGGGCCAGAAAATCAATCCGATCGGCCTGCGCCTCGGCATCAACCGCACCTGGGATTCGCGCTGGTATGCCAACACCGGCGATTACGGCAAGCTGCTGCACGAAGACATCAAGATCCGTGAGTATCTTGAGAAGGAGTTGAAGCAGGCAGCGATCTCGAAGGTGGTGATCGAGCGCCCGCACAAGAAGTGCCGCGTGACGATCCATGCCGCGCGTCCGGGCCTGATCATCGGCAAGAAGGGTGCGGACATCGAGAAGCTGCGCCGCAAGCTGACCGAGATGACCAAGTCGGAAACGCATCTCAACATCGTCGAGGTGCGCAAGCCCGAGACGGACGCCACGTTGGTCGCACAGTCGATCGCGCAGCAGCTCGAGCGTCGTATCGCCTTCCGCCGCGCCATGAAACGTGCGGTGCAGTCGGCGATGCGCCTGGGCGCGGAAGGCATCCGCATCAACTGCTCGGGTCGCCTGGGCGGCGCGGAAATCGCGCGCATGGAGTGGTATCGCGAAGGCCGTGTGCCGCTGCATACGCTGCGCGCCGATGTCGATTACGGCACCGCCGAAGCCCAGACCGCCTATGGCATCTGCGGCGTCAAGGTTTGGGTCTTCAAGGGCGAGATCCTCGAGCACGATCCGATGGCTTCGGAGCGTCGTGCGACCGAGGGCGAGGCGCATGCCGGCGAGCGTGGTGATCGTGGCCGCCGCCGCGAGAACGCCTGAGACATTTGAGAATTTGGAGTAAGAACTATGCTGCAGCCAAAGCGCACAAAGTTCCGCAAGCAGTTCAAGGGCCGCATCCACGGCGCTGCCAAGGGCGGCACCAATCTGGATTTCGGCGGCTTTGGGCTGAAGGCGCTCGAGCCTAACCGCGTGACTGCGCGCGAGATCGAGGCGGCCCGCCGCGCGATCACGCGTGAGATGAAGCGCCAGGGCCGCGTGTGGATCCGCATTTTCCCTGACGTGCCGGTGACCGGCAAGCCGACTGAAGTCCGCATGGGCAAGGGCAAGGGCGCGGTGGACTACTGGGCCTGCCGTATCAAGCCGGGCCGTGTGATGTTCGAAATCGACGGTGTCTCGGAGGAAGTGGCGCGCTCGGCGCTGCGTCTCGGCGCCGCCAAGCTCTCAGTCAGAACGCGCTTCGTGCAGCGTATCGCTGAATAGAAAGGTCAAGAGTCATGAAAGCCGCAGACGTTCGGTCGAAGACCCCGGACCAGTTGAACGATGAATTGGCCTCGCTGAAGAAGGAGCAGTTCAACCTGCGCTTCCAGAAAGCGACCGGCCAGCTCGAAAAGACAGCCCGCGTGAAGCAGGTCCGCAGGGACATCGCGCGCATCAAGACCATCGCCGCCGAGAAATCGGCCGGCAAGAAGGCTTAAGGACGAAAAACATGCCAAAGCGCAGTCTGCAGGGCACTGTCGTCAGCGACAAGAACGAGAAGACGGTTGTCGTCAAGGTCGAGCGGCGCTTCACGCACCCGGTCATGAAGAAGGTCGTGCGTTCGTCGAAGAAGTACAAGGCGCACGACGAGAACAATGCCTGCAAGGTGGGCGATCAGGTCTTCATCCAGGAATCGGCCCCGATTTCCAGGGATAAGCGCTGGGTCGTCATCACCGATGCCCAGGCATCGCAGTAACGAAATTTTGGACAAGCCGGGCAGGGCGCCAATGCCAATGCCCATGAATGAAGAAGGCGGCCAGTCATGATTCAGATGCAAACAAACCTCGACGTGGCGGATAATTCCGGCGCTCGTCGTGTCATGTGCATCAAGGTGCTGGGCGGTTCGAAGCGGAAGTATGCCTCCGTGGGCGACATCATCGTTGTGTCGATCAAGGAAGCCATTCCGCGCGGCCGCGTGAAGAAGGGCGATGTGATGAAGGCGGTCGTGGTTCGCACGGCCAAGGACATCCGCCGCCCGGACGGCAGCGTGATCCGTTTCGACAAGAACGCAGCCGTTCTCGTCGACAACAAGAAAGAGCCGATCGGCACGCGTATCTTCGGGCCGGTTCCTCGCGAACTGCGCGCGAAGAACCACATGAAGATCATCTCGCTCGCGCCTGAAGTGCTGTAAGGAGCCGGAAAAATGCAGAAGATTCGCAAAGGCGACAAGGTCGTCGTTCTGGCCGGCAAGGACAAGGGTCGCTCGGGCGAGGTTGTCCGGGTCATGCCCAAGGACGACAAGGCCATCGTTCGCGGCGTGAACCTGATCCGCCGTCACCAGAAGCAGACCCAGTCCCAAGAGGGCGGGATCATTACCAAGGAAGCGCCGATCCATTTGTCCAATATCGCGCTGGCCGACCCCAAGGATGGCAAGCCGACCCGTGTCGGTTTCCAGGTCCAGAAGGACGGCAAGAAAGTGCGCGTGGCAAAGCGCTCGGGAGAAGTGATCAATGGCTAAGGCAGAATATCAGGCCCGACTGAAGAAGGTCTATGACGAGACCATCCGCAAGGCGCTGTTGGAACAGTTCAAGTATGAGAACGAGATGGAGGTTCCGCGCCTCGACAAGATCGTTCTGAACATGGGCGTCGGCGAGGCCACGGGCGATTCCAAGAAGCCTTCGGTGGCGGCAGCGGATCTTGCGCTGATTTCCGGCCAGAAGCCGGTCATCACCTATGCCCGCAAGTCGATTGCCGGCTTCAAGGTCCGCGAGCAGATGCCGATCGGCACCAAGGTGACGCTGCGCAAGGACCGCATGTACGAGTTCCTGGACCGTCTGGTGAACATCGCGCTGCCGCGTGTTCGCGACTTCCGCGGCCTGAACCCAAAGAGCTTTGACGGCCGTGGCAACTATGCCATGGGCATCAAGGAACACATCGTGTTCCCCGAGATCAACTACGATAAGGTCGACCAGATCTGGGGTATGGACATCATCGTTTGTACGACTGCGAAGACGGACGACGAAGCCCGGGCGCTGCTCAAGGCTTTCAACTTCCCCTTCCGCCAGTAACGGCAGCGAGCAAAGGAAAAATCTGAAATGGCAAAGACCAGCTCAGTCGAGAAGAACAACCGGCGCCGCCGGCTCGTGCAACTGAACGCTGCCAAGCGCAAGGCGCTGAAGGCGACGATCATGGACAAGAGCCTGCCGATCGAGGAGCGTTTCCGGGCGCAGTTGAAGCTTGCGGCGATGCCGCGCAACTCGGCCAAGACTCGTATCCGCAACCGTTGCGAGGTCACCGGCCGTCCGCGCGCCTATTATCGCAAACTGAAGATGTCGCGCATTGCGCTTCGTGAACTTGGATCGCTGGGTGCTATTCCCGGCCTGGTCAAGTCGAGCTGGTAAGGAGCACACGTCATGTCATTGAGTGATCCTCTCGGCGATATGCTGACACGTATCCGCAACGCCTATGGCCGCAGGAAGACCAAGGTCTCCACGCCGGCCTCGCGTCTGCGTGCTCGCGTGCTCGACGTTCTCAAGGCGGAAGGCTATATCCGCGACTACAGCCAGACCGACTTTGGCGACGGCAAGTCCGAAATCGAGATCGAGTTGAAATATTTCGACGGCGTTCCGGTCATTCGCGAAATCGCTCGCGTCTCCAAGCCCGGCCGCCGCGTCTATGTTTCGGTCAAGTCGATCCCGCAGGTAGCAAACGGCCTCGGTATTTCGATCCTGTCGACGCCGAAGGGTGTCATGGCCGACCACGAAGCGCGCGAACAGAATGTCGGCGGAGAAGTCCTCTGCCAGGTATTCTGATCAGCCGCGCATAAGACAGAAAGAGCGAGGACAACATTATGTCTCGTATTGGCAAGAAACCCGTTCCGGTGCCCCAGGGCGTCACCGCCGCCGTGGATGGCCAGACCGTTACGGCCAAGGGCCCGAAGGGCGAACTGAAGTTCGTGGTCAATGACGAAGTGCTGGTCAAGCTGGAGGACGGCGAGATTTCCGTCCAGCCGCGTGACGAGTCGAAGGATGCACGTTCCAAGTGGGGCATGTCGCGCAGCCAGATCGTCAATATCCTCCAGGGCGTCAAGGACGGTTTCGAGAAGAAGCTTGAGATCAACGGCGTCGGTTATCGCGCAGCTCTCCAGGGCAAGGACCTGCAGTTGGCGCTGGGCTTCAGCCATGACGTGATCTACCGCGCTCCGGAAGGGGTCACCATCACCGTTCCGAAGCCGACCGAGATCGTGGTCGCCGGCATCGACAAGCAGGTGGTCGGCCAAGTTGCAGCCGAGATCCGCGAATATCGCGGCCCCGAGCCGTACAAGGGCAAGGGCGTGAAATATGCGGGCGAAGTCATCGTCCGCAAAGAAGGCAAGAAGAAATAACGCCGCGGTGCGCGGTCGCGGGAGGCGCTATAGCCTACCGCAGATGGCCGCTCCCGTTTTAGAAGGCAAGGAACAGACATCATGGCTTCCAAGGAATCCACCCAGCGCCGCGCCGCGCGCGTGCGCCGTCAGCTCAAGAAGGTTTCGGGAGACCGGCTGCGTCTTTCGGTGCATCGCTCGTCAAAGAACATTCATGCCCAGATCATCGATGACAGCAAAGGGCACACCATTGCCGCTGCATCGACCCTTGAGAAGGATTTGAAGGGTTCGTTGAAAACGGGGGCCGATACGGCTGCTGCGGCTGCAGTCGGCAAGCTCCTTGCCGAGCGCGCCGTCAAGGCCGGCGTCAAGGAAGTCGTTTTCGACCGTGGGCCGTATATCTATCACGGCCGCGTCAAGGCACTCGCCGATGCCGCTCGCGAGGCAGGCCTTAACTTCTAATTCACCCTCGGCGCTCCAAAAGCGGCGCCGGTATTTCTAGCAACCGTGCTTCCGGAAAAGAACAAGGAATCAGGATATGGCACAAGAACGCAGGGAAGGCGGCCGCGAGCGTGGTCGTGACCGCGAAGAGCGCGACGACGGCATTATCGACAAGCTCGTCCACATCAATCGCGTGGCCAAGGTCGTCAAGGGCGGCCGGCGCTTCGGCTTTGCCGCGCTGGTGGTCGTCGGCGACCAGAAGGGCCGCGTCGGTTTCGGCCATGGCAAGGCGCGTGAGGTGCCTGAGGCCATCCGCAAGGCAACTGAATCGGCCAAGCGCGACATGATCTTCGTGCCGCTGCGTTCGGGCCGCACGCTGCATCACGACGTCGAAGGGCGTTGGGGTGCTGGCCGCGTTCTGCTGCGCGCTGCCAAGCAGGGTACTGGAATCATCGCCGGTGGCCCGATGCGCGCCGTGTTCGAATCGGTTGGCATGCAGGATGTCGTTGCCAAGTCGATGGGATCGTCGAACCCCTACAACATGGTTCGCGCGACGTTCGACGCGCTGAAGAGCCAGATGCATCCGAAGGATGTGGCGGCTGCGCGCGGCATCAAATACTCGACCCTTCAGTCCCGCCGCGGCGCTGCCGTTGCGACTGAAGAATAGTCGGCGCTGACCAAGGACCAGAACCATGGCCAAGAAAGCAGTAAAGACCATCACCGTTGAGCAGATCGGCAGCCCGATCCGCCGGCCCAAGGAACAGCGCGCGACGCTGGTCGGCCTTGGCCTCAACAAGATGCACAGGCAGCGCACCCTTGAGGATACGCCGTCGGTGCGCGGCATGATCGCGTCGGTCGGCCACCTCGTCCGCATTGTGGACGAGAAGTAAGACCGGGTGCAGGAGAAGCATGATGAAACTCAACGATCTGCGTGACAAGGACGGCGCGACGCATGCCAAGAAGCGCGTCGGTCGCGGCATCGGCTCGGGCTCCGGCAAGACCGGCGGTCGCGGCGTCAAGGGTCAGAAATCGCGCTCCGGCGTGTCGATCAACGGCTTCGAGGGCGGCCAGATGCCGCTTTACCGGCGCCTGCCCAAGCGCGGCTTCAACAATCTGTTCGCCAAGAGCTATGCAACCGTATCGCTCGCACGCGTCCAGGCGGCAATCGATGCCAAGAAGCTCGATGCCAAGGAAGTCGTGACAGCCGAGGCTCTGGTCAAGGCCGGTGTCATCCGCCGCGTGAAGGATGGCGTTCGCCTTCTCAGCGACGGCGAACTGAAGGGCAAGGTGTCGTTCGATCTCGCCGGTGCATCGAAGGCGGCGGTCGAGAAGGTCGAAAAGGCCGGCGGCTCAGTCAAGCTGCCAGAGAAGGCCGAGGCAGCCGAGTAAGAACTTTGATCAAGCGGCTGCCGGCACCCGGTGGCCGCTTGCATCTTTAGCGTCCGAAGCCTATCTCGTGGCTTCGTCGACACGTACCGCCCGGCGCGGGCCTTCGAGCGTGACCAAGCGGAGACATAATCCATGGCATCGGCTGCTGAACAATTAGCCTCCAATCTTAATTTCGCAGCCTTTGCCAAGGCCGAAGATCTCAAGAAGCGCATCTGGTTTACCCTGGGTGCGCTGTTCATCTATCGGCTCGGCACCTATATTCCGGTTCCCGGCATCAATCCCGACGCTTTCGCGCAGGCCTTCCAGCAGCAGAGCGGCGGCGTGCTCGGCATGTTCAACATGTTCGCCGGCGGTGCCGTCGAGCGCATGGCGATCTTCGCGCTCGGTGTGATGCCTTACATCTCGGCCTCCATCATCATGCAACTCATGACGTCGGTGGTGCCGACGCTGGAAGCGCTGAAGAAGGAAGGCGAGCAGGGCCGCAAGATCATCAACCAGTATACGCGCTACGGCACGGTGCTTCTCGGCGTCGTCCAGTCCTACGGAATAGCGGTGGGGCTTGAAAGCGGCAGCGGCATCGTCGCCGATCCGGGCCTGTTCTTCCGCCTGTCCACCGTGATCACCCTGACCGGTGGCACCATGTTCCTGATGTGGCTTGGCGAGCAGATCACCGAGCGGGGCATCGGTAACGGCGTTTCGCTGATCATCTTTGCCGGCATCGTCGCCGGCATGCCGAGCGCCATCGGAGGCACTCTCGAACTCGGCCGTACAGGCGCGCTCTCGACAGGCCTCATCCTGGCGATCATCGTGCTGGCGATCGCCGTCACCGCGCTCATCGTTTTCGTCGAGCGCGCCCAGCGCCGCCTTCTGATCCAGTATCCGAAGCGCCAGGTGGGCAACCGCATGTTCCAGGGCGATACGTCGCACCTGCCGCTGAAGCTCAATACCTCCGGCGTCATCCCGCCGATCTTTGCCTCCTCGCTGCTGCTCTTGCCGGCAACGATCGCCGGCTTCTCCAATACTGCCAATATGCCTCCCTGGGCAGCCAGCGCGCTTGCGGCTGTCGGCCATGGGCAGCCGCTTTACATGTTCCTGTACGGCGCGATGGTGGCGTTCTTCGCCTTCTTCTATACCGCGATCGTCTTCAATCCCAAGGATACGGCCGATCAGCTCAAGAAGCATTCAGGCTTCATCCCCGGCTATCGACCCGGAGAGCGGACCGCCGAATATATCGACTATGTGCTTACGCGCATCACTGCGGTCGGCGCCATCTATCTGGTTGCCGTGTGCCTCCTGCCCGAGTTCCTGATTTCGGCGACTGGCATTCCCTTCTACCTTGGTGGCACTTCGCTTCTGATCGTTGTCAGTGTAACGCTGGATACGGTAGCGCAGATCCAGGGACACCTGATCGCCCACCAGTATGAGGGATTGATCAAGAAGTCGAAGTTGCGCGGGGGCAAGAGAGGTAAATGAGGCTGATACTGCTGGGACCGCCCGGAGCGGGCAAGGGAACACAGGCGCAGAGGCTGGTAGAGCGGTACGGCATACCTCAACTTTCAACCGGCGATATGCTGCGTGCTGCCGTTGCCGCGAAGACGCCGGTCGGCCTCAAGGCAAAGGCTGTGATGGATGCGGGCGAACTCGTGTCCGATGCCATCGTGAACGCGATCGTTGCCGAGCGCATCGATCAGCCGGATTGTGCGAAGGGCTTCATTCTGGACGGCTATCCCCGCACCCTTGCCCAGGCCGATGCCGTGCAGTCGATGCTTGCCGAGCGCGGGTTGGCCCTCGACTCGGTGACCGAGCTTGTCGTGGACGACAAGGCGCTGGTCGGGCGCATCGTGAAGCGGGCGCAAGAGGCAGAGGCGGCTGGCCAGCCCGTTCGCAAGGACGACAACCCGGAGGTGTTCGAGGAACGCCTGCGTGAATACTACAAGAAGACGGCTCCGCTGATCGGCTACTATTATGCCAAGGGGCTACTGAAAGGTGTCGACGGCATGGCGCCGATAGACACCGTCACGGAAGCGATAGAGGCGCTCCTCAAGGAAACGGCGGCGAAGTAGGCCGCTCCAGTTGACAATCCGCTCTGTCTGGACTATGGCGACCCGTCTCCCATTCAGGCGTCAGTTCTGCGTGCCCGTGAGGGCAAGGCAGTCGCATTGAACCAGGAACACCCGCAAGGGCCGGCCTCCACCGGACGCGGGTCAACACACTCGCCGGCTTGACCGGCCTACATGGAGAAGAAAATGGCTCGTATAGCCGGCGTCAATATCCCGACCAACAAGCGCGTGATTATCGCGCTCCAGTATATTCACGGCATTGGCAAGAAATTTGCCTCCGAGATCATCGAAAAGGTCGGCATTCCGGCCGATCGCCGCGTCAATCAGTTGACCGATGCGGAGGTCCTGGCGATCCGCGAGGCCATCGATCGTGACTATCAGGTCGAGGGCGACCTGCGCCGCGAAGTTTCGATGAACATCAAGCGCCTGATGGATCTGGGCTGCTATCGCGGCCTGCGTCATCGTCGTTCGCTGCCTGTCCGCGGCCAGCGCACGCATACCAATGCGCGCACCCGCAAGGGCCCGGCCAAGGCAATTGCCGGTAAGAAGAAGTAAGGCAGCCGGCAATCGGCAGTAGGCATTCGGGCGTGAACCGATTGCCGACTGCCCAGCCCCGACTGCCGCAGGTGTAGCCGCTGGCGTTACGGCGGCGCAGATATCGTTGAAAGGAAAATCATGGCCAAGGAAGCCGTAAGGGTTCGCCGTCGCGAACGTAAGAACATTTCGTCGGGCGTTGCCCACGTCAATTCGACCTTCAACAACACGATGATCACCATCACCGATGCGCAGGGCAATGCGATTGCCTGGTCGTCGGCCGGT
Organism: Pseudaminobacter sp.; assembly: GCA_049646905.1. Lineage (GTDB taxonomy): Bacteria > Pseudomonadota > Alphaproteobacteria > Rhizobiales > Rhizobiaceae > Pseudaminobacter. The sequence goes on from JBARWP010000698.1 coordinate 12,723, forward strand.
GCCCAGGGCTTCAAGGGCTCGCGCAAGTCCACCCCGTTTGCCGCCCAGATGGCTGCCGAGGATGTTGCCAAGAAGGCGCAGGAACACGGCATGCGCACGCTGGAAGTCGAGGTCTGCGGCCCCGGCTCCGGCCGTGAGTCAGCGCTGCGCGCGCTGCAGGCGGGTGGTTTCACCATCACCTCGATCCGCGATGTGACGCCGATCCCGCACAATGGGTGCCGTCCGCGCAAGAAGCGTCGGGTCTAGTCCAAGCATTCACCGGCCGCATGGGCGCATTCAGGCGCCCTTGCTGCTTTTCCAGATCGCCTGCCACGATTGGATGGTGGCAGGGAACCGGAAGGAAGACAAAATGATCCAAAAGAACTGGCAGGAACTGATCAAGCCCAACAAGATCGAGTTCTCTTCCAAGAACAAGACGCTGACGACGTTGGTGGCAGAACCGCTCGAGCGCGGATTTGGCCTGACGCTTGGCAACGCGCTGCGCCGCGTGCTTTTGTCGTCGCTGCGCGGAGCGGCCGTCACTGCCGTCCAGATCGATGGCGTGCTGCATGAGTTCTCCTCGATCGCTGGCGTGCGTGAGGACGTCACCGACATCGTGCTCAACATCAAGGAAATCGCCATCCGCATGGAAGGCGATGGTCCCAAGCGCATGGTCGTGCGCAAGCAGGGGCCCGGTGCCGTCCATGCGGGTGATATCCAGACTGTCGGCGATGTCGAGATCCTCAACCCCGACCACGTAATCTGCACCCTCGATGAGGGCGCCGAGATTCGCATGGAGTTCACCGTCGATACTGGCAAGGGCTATGTGCCGGCCGACCGCAACCGCGCCGAAGACGCGCCGATCGGGCTTATCCCGGTCGACAGCCTCTATTCGCCGGTCAAGAAGGTCTCCTACAAGGTCGAGAATACCCGCGAGGGCCAGGTTCTCGACTATGACAAGCTGACCATGACGATCGAGACCAACGGCTCGATCTCGGGTGAAGATGCCGTCGCCTTCGCAGCGCGCATCCTGCAGGACCAGCTCAGCCTCTTCGTCAATTTCGAAGAGCCGCAGAAGGAAGCTGCAGCCGAGCAGGTGACCGAGCTGGCGTTCAACCCGGCGCTTCTCAAGAAGGTCGACGAACTGGAGCTTTCGGTGCGTTCGGCCAACTGCCTGAAGAACGACAACATCGTCTATATCGGCGACCTGATTCAGAAGACCGAGGCGGAGATGCTGCGTACTCCGAATTTCGGCCGCAAGTCGCTGAACGAGATCAAGGAAGTTCTCGCCGCCATGGGTCTGCACCTTGGCATGGAAGTGGCCGATTGGCCGCCGGAGAACATCGAAGATCTCGCCAAGCGCTACGAAGACCAATATTGAGGCCAGGGCCTCTCGAACCAGGATTTGAAGGAGTAGGGCCATGCGCCATGGATTTGCCGGCCGCCGGCTGGGCCGCAGCTCAAGCCACCGCAAAGCGATGTTTGCCAATCTGGCAGTTTCGCTGATCGAGCACGAGCAGATTACAACGACGCTTCCCAAGGCGAAGGACCTGCGTCCGATCGTCGAGAAGCTGGTGACGCTGGGCAAGCGCGGCGACCTGCACGCCCGTCGCCAGGTCATCGCACAGATCGGCAACGAAGGTGTCGTCAAGCGCCTGTTCGACACGATCGCCCCGCGCTACGCGACGCGCAACGGTGGCTATCTGCGCATCATGAAGGCTGGTTTCCGCCATGGTGATAATGCGCCGATGGCCGTGATCGAATTTGTCGATCGCGATACCGAAGCCAAGGGTGCAGCCGATCGTGCGCGGATCGAGGCCGAGGAAGCGACTTCGGAAGCCGAAGCCGCGTAATTCGCCTCGGCATTCATGGGCCCGTTTGGGCTGGCGGGAAGGGGCCACGCGGCCCCTTTTTGTTTTTCAAGCCAGGAGTTCCTCATGCCAAAGCCGATGGCCCATCGGGCTGGTTCGCTCGTTTTCCAGCCGATATTCAATTGGCTCGCCGCTTTGGTGCTGGGGCTGGTATGGTCAGCGAGCGCGAATGCACAGGAGGACCACGCCATGCTTCTGGAAGCCGCAAATGCCGGACGGCTGGAAGTGGTTCGCACCCTGATTGCGGATGGAGCGGCAGTCGATAGCCGTGACCGTAGCGGCAGGACGCCCTTGCTGTTGGCGACCCGAGCCGACCATGTCGAGGTTGCGAAAGCGCTCATCGATGCCGGTGCTGACGTCAACGCCAAGGACGATATCCAGGACACGCCCCTTCTCTATGCCGGCGCGGAAGGGCGCGATGCGATCCTTCAAGCGATACTTGCCACGGGCAAGGCCGATCTGAGGGATACCAACCGCTACGGCGGTACGGCGCTCATCCCGGCCGCGCATCACGGCCACCCCACGACCGTACGCATCCTGCTCAACACAGACATCGACATCGATCATGTCAACAAGCTTGGCTGGACTGCGCTGCTGGAAGCGGTGATCCTTGGCGATGGCGGCCCCATCTATCAGGAAATCGTCGGCTTTCTGGTGGAGGCCGGCGCCCGCGACATTGCCGACAATGACGGGAAAACCCCGCTCGACCACGCCATTGCCCGTGGGTTCAAAGAAATCGCGGCTCGCCTCGAAGCTGGCCCGCGCAAATAGCGTAACCGGCTTGATTTCGGTTCGTGCAGCCTTTCATTTTGCACAATCGTGACGACAATGGCGCCGTTTGTTCCGGAGGATTCGCATGGTCGCGAAACAACTGCCATTTTTTCTTGTTGTCGCTCTCTTCGTTGCAGCCTGTGCTTTCCTGGCCGCGCCTTCTGCCGCGCAGGACAGCGAACCCTCCCAGCAGGCACCGGCTGAGCAGCCTGCGCCGAAAGAAGATCCCGGCCTCAAGGAAGTGCTGAACGAGCTCCTGAGGGGCGGTGATGACGCGGCTCCGGCGCCGGTACCGCAGGGGCGCAGGCTGCCTTTCGGGCGCACTGAAATCCAGCTCTCATTCGCGCCGCTGGTCAAGGAGACGGCACCGGCGGTGGTGAACGTCTACGCTTCGCAGCAGGTGCGTATGCGCTCGCCCTTTGCAGGCGACCCGTTCTTCGAGCAGTTCTTCGGCC
>JBARWP010000699.1:0-19877 GCA_049646905.1 Pseudaminobacter sp.
ACCCGGCCGTCTCAAAATAGCGCGATCCTGAGTTGTTTGTTTGGAATGGGAGGATGGACTGAAGGCCTGCCCACGCCTTATCGGTCGGTCGGAATATTGGAAACTGCGGAGAGGGATTCGTAGCGCACCGGCGCCCGTCGACGGTTCGAGACGGGGACGTAGCGCAGTACCTCGATGCCTGATTTCGTGATCCGTTCTGCACCAGACTTTGCCGCGGTCATGGCCGCTGCGAAGACGATTGCCACGATCTCGCCGATCAAGCCCTCGGAAAGCTGGAAGGTCGTTCGGGCCAGATGTTCGTCTGAAAGATCGGAGGCACGGGCGAGAGGCTCGCGCCTTCGAGGCTGTCGAGCAAAGTGAGGAATTCCTCGCCATACTGCCATCTCGGCACGGCGTAGAGGTCGAAGCGGCTCACCATCTCGCTGGTGGCGTTGACGAAGTCGTAGACGGCGACCTCCCCGCTCAGAACCGGGGAGATGTCGAACTGGCGGCCAATCTACCGGAGGAACGCGAGAATGGCCTGCGCATACAGGCCGCAGCGGTCCCGGCTGACGACTTCGATGGAGGGATGGTCACGCAGCCACTTGGCCGCACTCTCGACGCTGCGGTCGTCCAGTATGTCGATGACCGAGCGGCGCTCGAGGTCGACCATGATGGTTCCGTAGCTCGTCGCCCGCCGCCAGCTCCAATCATCGATACCGACCACCCGTATCTCGGAATTGCGTTGAGCAACCGCAGCATCCCGCTTCAACTGCCGCAGGATGGGGTCGTCGCTGACCGGCATGCCGAGCCGCTGCATCAACCGCTCGCCCGGACGGCCGCCGGCGCTGTGGCCGAGCAGGCCGACAATCTCTCCGACCCTTCTCGTCCGTCGCGCGTATGGATCAGCTACCGTCGGCAGTCGGTCGGTGAACGTTCGTCGAGCGCATTCCCCACCAGCCGAGAGAATACGTTGCGCCCAGACGATCTCGTCGGGGCTTGGCAGAAAGGCCAGCCTGACATCATATTGCCGCTGGGGCGGTTGAACGGGCCAAGCTCCACCAAACCCGGTCATGGAACGTCATCTGGTCGGACGATACCGCCTTCGCCTTCGAGAATGGCGAGGCGCCTGGTCGATGAGCTGTTGAACTTCAGGTGAACTCCAGCGCCGCTGCCATCCCCGCTTTCGGGAATGAACACGGCACCAACCGATTCGAGGGCCTCCCGGATGCGGGAAATGGTTTGTGCGTCCGGCTTTGCCAGCTTTCGCTCGAACTGTTCGACGACTGAAACCTCCGTACCGGCAAGTCTGGCGAGCGTGTCGCGGGATATTTCGACAAGGGCGCGCGCTGCCCGGCATTGAGCACTGGTAATCATTCTTCTCGTCCTGTCCCTGCGATCACCGCCTAAGCGGCAGCTAGCCTGTCCGGTTTCGAAGCTTGATCCGAGCCCGTGGCCGAGAGATCGATCATGGCCTTGAGCGGCAAATGATCGGACGCGACCCGTGCCAGCGGCGTATCATGCAAGTTCACGCTCGAAATGAGATTGTGTGGAGAACCAAGAACGCGATCAAGAGCCAAAATAGGAAACCGTGCCGGGAAACTCGGTATGGGCGGACCTTGTTGCAGGGATCAGAGGGATGATCGTGCATGCCCTTTCGGCAGAAGCGAAGGCATTCTACGAGCGGATCGGCTTCGAACCTTCACCGCTTGATCCAATGACGCTGATGGTCACGCTGGCCGACATGAAAGCGAGCCTGTGATCAGGCCTTAGCCAAAAGAGCCTACCAAACATTGGCAGATGCCCAATTTCCGCAATTGCTAAGTGAGGTAAACAGAGGTTGGGTCAGCCGACGTGACCGCCAGCTTTGCGCCGCATCTCGGCCATAGAGGCAAACTTGCCTCCACCCAGAAGCAGACATCGCGGGTGACCATGCCTCAGGTCATGGTCACGCCAAGGAGCCGATATTCGTGGCGGTTCTCATAAGCGGATATTCCGCGACCATACTATTCGAGACATGTGCGGCGAGCGACCGTTCCATTGACGGGCGTAGAATTCTTCGAATATCCTCCGTGGGATGTCAGCGGGTTCACCGCCGTCGCGGCCGGCGCGACCGCATCTCAGGCTTTAGTAGTGCTGCGCCGCAGCAAGGCTCGTCCGAATTCGGCGAAAAAAGTCTCGAATATAGGGTGTCGCCCGATGACAGGCTCCCAGAGTCTCATTGCCATCCAGTCTTTCGAAGGTCCGCTCAGACGGGTCCCGGCTCCCGCCGTCAGCTGACATTTGCGCAGGAAGACCAACGAATGCCGATGTTGGGCGGCAAGTTACGCTGTCAACGCATCGCCATGAGGTTGGCAATCAGAGCTTTGGTCGCGGATGTGAGCGGATTGCGTTCGACGGGTGTTCGCTTTCGTCTGAACATACTCGCAAGCCACGCGATGAATGCGGGCTTTGTCTCTTCGGTCGCTCGCTGCGCGGCGAATGCGAGGGGAGTCTCCTGGGTGCTCATCCCTTGCCCTCCTTCTGCTCGCTGGCTGATATGAGAGGAAGGAAAGGCTCAAAGGGCTCTCCGCCGCTTTTGCTCTGCGGTGAAGATTTGAACCGCTGCTTGATATGCCGCCAGACGAACCGCAGGAGTGTGGACGTCATTGCTCTGAAATATGCACTCCGTAAGCTACGCGCGTACAGATTGGCTGCAAGCGGATCGCGCGGCCCGATCGCTCGCAGATAGGCTGGGTCGGGATGCAAATGCCGATCTGACATGGAGATCTCCCCTTTCGTTGCCGTCGCCAGGGTCCGCAACTCAGCGGCCTCCGGAGCGGTATGCACAAAGGATGGCAACGGATTCTTTTGGGATTGTTTGAAACGCTCGCGTCTTCGCCGGAATCTCGGGAGCGGGCGGCCGGCTCTGCCCGCTTCAGGCAAACCGGTCGAGCAGTCCCGGATGCATCGCCGCGACCTCTTCGGGCACAGCCACTTTTCCGAAGCGCCTGACGACCAGCGTTAGCGGCGTCAGAATGGCATTCGCCCGATGCTGCGGGTCGCGAAACAGCCGGGCGGACACGTAATTGTTCATCTTGAGCAGTGCCGCGGCCTTCTCGCGTGAAAGCATCATCACCACCGCCTTGGCCCGGATCGACAGCCTGTCGGGGTCGGCAAACAACGGTTCGTAGATGAGCATGGCAGCGCCCGATACGCCGTACAATTCCCGTTTGGCCTCGCTGAGGCGATCGAAATCCGCCACTGCGCGCAGGGCCTGCATCTTGATGGTGAGGGTATAGAGATGCGCCTTTGAGCCGCGCGTGACGAGGTTCAGAGCCTGATCGATGCAGCGCAGCGCGGCCTCGGTTTCGCCCGCGAAGGCTCGGAGCTGGCCGATGATGGCAAGCGAACTTGCCGCCGAAACGCTGGAACCATAGGCCTCCTCGGCCAGGTCGCGGGCGAGGCCGTAATATCCGCGATCCAGGAAATGCAACAGCTTGGCCGCCATGATCGCATATTCCGGCTGGGACTGGACGTGCGGCAGTGCGGCAAGGATCAGCGCCTCGATTTCGGTCTCGTCCCCGGCCCGATCGTCGATGCCGTTCTGGAACAGGACATGACCGAAACTGATGTATTTGGAATGTATCTGCGTGGCATACATGATCTTGAGGGCGGCATCGTCCGGGCTCGCCTTCAAGAGCCCCCTCAGTCGCGCCTCATTCTCTTTCCATGCGGCCACGTACCTGCTTTCATGAATCGCTTTGAGCTTTCCCAGGCGCCTGTCGCTGTCCGCCAGCGAGCCGTGCTCATGGTCCGGTTGCGTCGAGGCCAGATGCATCAGCACCGGCAGCGGTACGCCAGCCTCGGTCTGCGCGGCCAACATCCGCCATGTTCCGTCCAGAAGGACTCTTGCGACCTCAGCGGCGGATCGCATCGCATCGACTGACCCGTCTCCGCACACAGCAACGCGTCGGACCGACAATATTCTGCCCGAGCGGAATTCACGCGCCGTCGCCACGCAGTGCACCACGCCGCATTCCTCGAAGAACGTCAGCTCGACGGAAAGGGTCGGCATTTTCTCGGCGAAGACAATCGCGGGCGGACAGTCCGGTGCCAGCACCACGCGCTGCTCGGGCGACAGTTCCGACCGCAGCGATCCGTGCAGATCAATCGCAAACCGTTCGGCGAGGCCACGGCCGCCGGCAAGATTGTCGAGCCCTCGCAGCGGGCCGACGATCAGGTAGGCATTGGCATAGTCGGCGTCGACGCCTGCGGCGCGGCCGATCCAGACATAGCCCTCTCCGTAGCGGGTCGCGATGTAGCGAGGGTTGCGCGCGTCGTCCGACAGCTTGCGGCGTAACCGGTTGATCAGGAAATCGATGTTCCGGTCGCTCTTGTCCGATCCCGGTCCGGTGGGCGCATCGAGGATCTGGTCGCGGGTCAGCAGACGGTTGGGATGCTGCGCCAGCACTGCAAGAGCCAGTCTCTCCGAGCGCGTAAATGGAACCCTTTCGCCGCCGGGTATCTCGGCGAATGAGAAATCCGGCGCCAATCTCACGCCGACAAGTTTCTCGGTCCCGCCTATTGGTTGGCCCCCCCGATATCGCTACCCGATTCACGATAGCAGAATCGTTTCGGCAGTCCATGGCGCGTCGGTGGCATCGCGCTCCCGACCATTCGCCGATTCTATCAGAAAGGCGGACGCGTCGGCTGATTGACTCATGGTTGCTTCCCATCCAGTGTGGTCATTGGGGGAAGAAATCGTTGCAAACTCTGCGGCTATCGGCGGTTTTCACAGCGCTGTTCTGGTGCTTGAGCGCCGGGATTTCGCAGGCTCAATCCTTCTTCGCGACACTGGTGACCGATCCCGCGACGGGCGTTGACCGGGGCTCCACGTCCCTTATCCGGTCTCTTGACGAACCGACCGGCTTCATGACCTTTTCGTCCATCGGCGCCGAGGCAATAGGTCCTTATATCGGCTCGATCGGTTATTCTTTGCCGGACCTCGCGCTCCGAGGGGACCAACTGGATGCCGTGGCAGTACTCGGCGGGCCCTCGGCGGCGGAGGGACTGGAGTTGGCGGCCGGCGGCATCGGCTATCGGCTGGCACTTGGCGATGCCGGACCTACGCTTTACGCCAACGCCGACTTCGGCAGGTTCGAACTGGGAACGGAGAACCTGCTGCCGCTGCAAGCCAATGGCATGATCGCGAATGCCTCATTCGGGGCCAGACAGACATGGCCCGTGGTCGGCGGTTCTCTCACCGGCAGCCTGGAATTCACTGCTCGCAGCGAGAGAGCCGAAAGCGCCGGAACCGAGGTCGTGCATGAAGACCTGCGCTTCATTCGTCTGGCGATGGTGCACTCGCAGGGTAGGCCGTTCGGATTTCAGCGCCGCTTCGCCCTGTCGATGACCAAGGGATTGCCAGACCTTGGGTCTTCGCCGATCGCGAACCCAAAATCCTCCGCCCCGGGCGTCACCAGCGATTTTTTCCGGGTCGCATTCAGTGCCGAAGCATCGGTTCCGCTACACGGCAATTTCCTGATGAATGCCGGGATCATCGGCCAGTGGAGCGATGACAGCCTCCCATTGTCGCAGCGATGCGGCTACGGCACGAATAACTATTCGCGCGGCTTCGATCAGGGCTATGTCAACGGCGACAACTGCCTCGGCGGGCGGGTGGAATTGGCCTATGATTTCCAACGGCCCGCACCCGGAGATCGGAAAATCCGGAGGACACAGATGTTTGTGGGCATTGACGGCGGATATGTCTGGGACAATGCCAGCGCCTTTGTGTCGGACGGCCACGACCGCTGGTCAAGCCTCTCGCTTGGCGTGCGGATACTGCAAGGACGATTCCTTGGTGAGGTTGCGCTCACCCGCGTTCTTACACTTCCGGAAGGCGTCACCCCACAGGACGAAACGCGGCTCTGGTTTCAAACCGCAATGCGGTTCTAGTGCCGAAAATTTGACCTTGATACCGTGACAAAGGGGTTGGGCCAAAAGGGTCAGCTATCTGAAGGTGGTCTGCCCCCTGAAAAGTGATCCTCCCTTATGTATGGCTTTTGAGCCGATGGGGGACTTAAGAAATGGCCAGAAAGAGACACGCTGCGGAAGAAATCGTCACGAAGTTGCGGCAGGTTGACGTTCTGACTTCGCAGGGCAGATCGGTCGCGGAAGCGGTCCGATCGATAGGTGTGACGGAAGTAACATATTATCGTTGGCGGTCTGAATACGGCGGCCTCAAGGGCGACCAGGTCAAGCGGCTGAAGGAGCTTGAGACGGAGAACACGCGTCTTCGGCGCGCCGTTTCCGACCTGACTCTGGATAAGATGATCCTGGCGGAAGCTGCACGGGGAAACTTCTAAGCCCCGCGCGTCGCCGCGCCTGCGTGGATCATGTTGTCGCTGAGCTTGGCGTTCCCGAACGACGGGCATGCCGAGTTCTGGGACAGCATCGTTCCACACAGCGCAAGGTTCCGACTACACCAGATGATGAAGCGGCCTTGACCGCCGACATCATCGCGCTCGCCATCCAATATGGCCGCTACGGGTATCGCCGCATCACAGCGATGCTGCACCGTGCGGGCTGGGTGGTGAACGTCAAACGGGTCGAGCGGATCTGGCGGCGCGAGGGGTTGAAAGTTCCGCAAAAGCAACCCAAACGAGGCCGTCTTTGGCTGAACGACGGTTCCTGCATCCGGTTGCGACCGGAGTATCCCAACCATGTCTGGTCCTACGACTTCGTCGAGGACCGGACCCACAATGGAAGGAAAATCCGCATGCTCAACGTGATCGACGAGTTCACAAGAGAATGCATCTCCATCAAGGTGAGCCGGCGGCTAAAGGCCGTCGACGTGATCGATGTTCTGTCCGACCTGTTCATCCTGCGCGGCATCCTCGGCCACATTCGATCCGACAACGCCCGGAGTTCATCGCCAAGGCACTTTGAGCAATAGCGCAACCAGTTCAGCCTGCCGTTCCGTTCCCGTTTTCTGGAAGATGTTACGCATGTGGAAAGCGATGGTCGTGCGAGATACATCCAGCCCATCAGCGATCTGCGCGAGCGCATTGCCTTCTGTTAGCGCCCGCGCCACGCGCACTTCCGCCGGCGTCAGCCTGAATGCTGCTGACCGGACCGCAACATCGGCAATCGTACGGACCTCTTGAGTGGAACGGAGGCGCGCGATCTGGCGTAAGCGGGCATCGATCGTGGCCAGCAACAGGTCGTAATCGATCGGCTTGACGAGATAGTCGTCCGCACCGAGGCGCTTGCCGGCAACGACTTCGCGTGGATCGCCAAGCGCGGACAGGAAGACAAATGGGATATCGGCATGATCCGGCTTCTCCGCCTGCACAACCTTCAGCACACCATAGCCGTCAAGTCCGGGCATGGAGATGTCGCACAGGATCAGGTCGGGGCGCGTTTTTCCCAGCGCGTTAAGCGCTTCGTGACCATTGCGCGCCTCGACGACGTCATAGCCGGCTTCCGCAAGTTCGTCGGCGATGTCTCTGCGCAGTTCATCCTCATCTTCGACGCAGAGGATGACGGGACGCTTTTCCTTGTCGTGAGGCAGACAATTCATGCCGGCTCTCGATGGAGGGTGACAGTCGGAGCGGCGGTGGGACGCGGTTCGCTTCTTGGAAGGACCAGCGCCAGCCGGATCGTGCCGGGCGCTGACTGCTGGAGATGCACGTCGCCGCCCTGTAAGCGCGCGAGCGCTCTTGCCATATAGAGTCCTACACCGATGCCCTGACGGCCTTCGGCGTTGCGTCCACGAAAATACCGCTCAAAAAGCGCCTTTCGTTCGGCCGGACCATCCAATGTCCCCTCATTGATCACCGCACATTCGATCTGCGTGCTACCGACGATAAGCGCGACGTTGATCGGCGTTCCGGCCGGAGAGTATTTGACGGCGTTGGACAGCAGGTTCAGGAGAATATTCTCGACATGAACGGGATCGCAATGCGCGATGGCAGGCCCATTTTCGGGAAACGCGATCGTGATCCGTCTGTCGGGCGCCTGTTCATTCTGCCGGATGCATATCTCGGCGGCAAGTTGGCCGAGGTCACATGGCTGGCTTTGGACTTCGATCTGACCGGCATCGAGACGGGCGGCATCGAGCGTGCTCTCCACCAGCTTTGTCAGGCGGGCGATCGCATGACGGGCCTTGCCGCCTCGCTCCAGAACCTCCGTCGGCGAAAGCCTGTCGCTGCGCCGCATCAGGCGTTGAAGGGCGGAGTCGACGATGGCGAGCGGTGTGCGGAACTGGTGGGAGATCATCGTTCCGAAATTGCGGTAAAGCTCGGCCGTCTCCCGCTCGCGTTCAAGTGCGGCATCGAGTTCCTGGGTGCGTGCCTGTACCAGTTGCTCCAGATGATCGCGATGATCGGCGATCTCTTTTTGCGCGGCTCGTCGCTCGGTGACATCGGAAACCAGCAGGATCGAGCCGATAATTCGTTCACCGTCGCGTAACGAAAAGCAGCTGAAGTCCACATACACAGGCTCGATTTGCCCACTCGGAAAGAATGGTTGGTCGAAAAGCGCTGCCGGTTGTCCCTGGAGGGCTTTGTCGACTGCCTGCTCGATCCTGTCGATCTGGAAAAAGCCGGAGACATCGGCCAGCGCAAGGCCGATTGTCGTTTCGGCCGGCTGGCCGAACAGGCGCTCGGCGGCTTCGTTCCAGACGGTGCAGCGGCCGTTGAGATCGACGGCAACGATGCTCTCTCCGCTAGAGCCTATGAGAAGCTCGGAAAATGCCTTCTCCTTGTCGAGAAGTCGCGTGCGTCGTTTTGCTTCGCGCAGCGCCATGAGAAAATGCCCGCAAAGGGCGGCGCCTGCCAGCGATATCCCGATCAATGAGACAATGATCTGCCAAAGCTGTTCGCGCGAGGTGTCGAGCGTTTCGCCAAGCTCATCCCATTCGGCTACCATTGCCCTGTTGGCAGCCTGACCGAGCATCGCATTATAGGATTGAAGCAACGCCTGCACACGCTGCATATCGTTTTCTTCGCGGCCAGCGACGATCGCATCCAGTTCGGAAAGATTGCGGCGAAAATCATCCAGCGCGCCGGCAAAGCCGAGTGCCTCCATCCGGCGGTGCTGTGGGCCGTCATTGAGCAGCGCCAAGCGGCTCAAGAACACATTGTAGCGCAACTCCAGGTCCGAGGGGTCCACTTCGCCCATGGAACGCTTGGCCAACGTCTCACTCAATTGCAGGCTCGCCACATGCGCGCGAGAGATCACCCAAACCATGTTCTGGGTCACCTCGATGCGCATATCCCGCTCCATATTGGAAAGGCGCATCAGGGAAAACGTCAGAAGCAGGACGAAAACGGCAATCGTCAGAACCGGCAGCGCGATCCCGACGAGGCTACGGACCGATCTGCTCATTTGATGTCCAGCCGACGTAACTGCCAGATCCATCGGTAATCGTAGCGGATATCCTGCAGTTCGGCATGCTGGTCGCGCGGGTAGACGATCCAGAGCGGGCCTTTGTCGCCGGGCAGGAGCGGCGCGCCATCCATCTCATAGGCGACAAGAACGTCGAACCGGTCGAATTCCTCGATATCGATGTCGACAACATAATCGTTGAGGGCGGTCGCCGTGATGGTCGTGCCTTGTGCGCCGACGCGTTCAAGCAGGTCGCGCATGAGAAAGCCGTCGAACCGGCGTACTCCGTCTGTCACCGCTGTCGTCGTTTCCAGTCGAAAGGACGGCAATGCCTTCAGCATGTCCATATCGAACAAGGCCGCGTCATCGATATTGGTGTTCGCAATGGCGCCGCGAACGTCGAGAATGACCCGGTTCACGGGCGCCGGCAGGCTTGCGCTGGCAAACTCCTGCGCACTCGTCGGAGTGCAAAACAGCGACATGACCAGGAAAACGCCGTACCGGTGCCGCGCGCTTCCCTGTTCTCTACCAAAAAACACTCTTTTCCTTTCGTCCTTGATTCGGTGGATACGGCCTGAGCGGGCTTTCCATCAGATCGGTCGTAGAAGTGACGATCCTCCCAAAGGGGGAACCATCACTTCATAAAACCAGTCTGTCAAATCCGGTACCGGTTCCGCTCAGTACGGCGAATGGCACTGCTGCCGCGGCCCGTTATAGGGCTGGAATGTATTATCGGATGCGCGATAGGACCGATAGTTGCCGTAGCACCACTGGACATGAGCGTTCGACATCACGCGGCCACGATAGGCAGGAGCCGGCTGCGGCTGGCTCGCGATGGCGCCGCCGATGATTGCACCCAGGCCGAACGCCGCCAACGGATACCACAAGCCATCCGAATGACGACGATAACCCGAGCGCCGGTGCTTTTGGCCGCGATGGCCATTCCAGTAGCCCCGCTGGTGGGACTTTCCCCGATAGTTGCGATGATTGTTCGGCTTTTTCCGCCGCCAATCCTTTCGATGCTGGGCCTTTTGAAGGTCTGAAATGCCCTCGGGCGATATCGCCATCGGCGCGGTAAGCATCGGGGCGGCGGTAGATGACACGAGGGGCATGAGGCCGACCGCCGCGCTGAGAGACAAGGCGCATAGCGCCGATGTGAACTTCTTCATGATAACTCCTGCTAAACGGTGATCGTTTGAACAAACCGGCCTCTTTCCAGATCAAAAGCCAATGAATTGGATGCTCTTGCGGCTTCCGGGTATGAGGAATTGTTCCCTTTTTACTATCTTCCCGCGATTTTGTGCCAATCCCGGGAAGCAGGCATCACCTGTACGTTAAGGGATAATTCGAAGATGTCCCCCTTCAAACGAACGGGGCGGTTCCACTTTCGTCCCGCTAGACTGTGCGAATCCTGTCCCGGCGGTGGAGAAGCATATGTGGGATTTCAGCATTGGCGGCGCGTTGGGACTGATGGCGCGCACCATGCCGTTCATCGTGCTACGCATGATGGTCTACTTCGGGATAGCGCTTGGCTATATTCTGGTGACCGGAACGGGAGCCGGCATCGGCTATGGCTTCGGCGGCTTCGGCGACGATGGCTTCCAGGCCAATACGACCCTTTGGGGCGGGATTATGGGCTTCGGCCTGTTTGGCGTCATCATGTACTGGGCGCGCGAATATATCCTCTACATCGTCAAGGCCGGACACATCGCTGTTTTGGTCGAACTGATCGACGGCAAGCCAATGCCGGACGGCAAATCGCAGGTGACCTATGCTACCTCGGTGGTGAAGGAGCGCTTTGTCGAGGCCAGCGTGCTGTTCGCCATCGACCAGTTGATCAAGGGCGTAGTCAGCGCGATTACGGGCCTGGTGCGCGGGATACTGACAATCCTGCCTCTGCCGGGCGCGCGGCAGCTTTCGGGCATTTTGCACGCGTTCCTGCGCGTTGCCGTCGGTTTTATCGACGAGGTCATCCTCGCCCACGCCATCCGCACCGGCTCGACAAATCCCTGGGGCTCGGCCAGGGAGGCCCTCGTCCTTTATGGCCAGAATTACAAGGTCATGCTCAAAAACGCCGCTTGGCTGGCAATCTTCGTCTATTTCCTGAGCTTCCTCGTTTTCCTGGTCATGCTGGCTCCCGCCGCGCTGGTCGTCTACGTGATGCCCGGCGCATGGGCGGCCGGCGGCTTTGTCTTCGCCCTCCTTTTCGCCTGGAGCGTCAAGGCAGCGCTTCTGGAGCCCTTTGCCATCGCCTGCCTGATGCAGGTCTTTTTCAAAACCATTGAGGGACAGCAGCCCGATCCCGAATGGGAAGCGCGGCTTGAGCAGATGTCGGCCAAGTTCCGCAAACTGAAGGCGCGCGCGGTGGGTGAGTCGGCGCCAGCCACCGCAGCCAGCGAAGGCCTTCGCTCGATCTAACATTTCTGTCGCGGGAGACGACGATGAAAATTCTCAAGAGTGCGGGCGCAGCAGTCGCCATGACGTTGATGCTGACTGCAACCACGATGGCCGCCGAGCGAGCAATCATCGTTCTCGATGGATCAGGCTCCATGTGGGGCCAGATCGAAGGTGTGCCGAAACTCGAGATCGCGCGTAATGCCCTGCGTGACGTGTTGGAAAACGCCCCCGCCGGCCTTGAACTGGGTCTCATGGCCTATGGCCACCGCGAAAAGGGTAACTGCGCGGATATCGAGTTGCTGGTTCCGCCTCGTGCCAATTCCAGTCCGGATATCATCGCCGCTGCCGACAACATGAAATTCCTCGGTAAGACGCCGATCTCGGCCGCAGTAAGACAAGCCGCCGATGCGCTGCGTTTCACCGAAGACAAGGCGACGGTCATCCTCATTACCGATGGTATCGAGACCTGCGAAGCGGACCCTTGCGCGATCGCGGCCGAACTGGAAGAGCGCGGCATGGACTTTACCGCGCATGTGGTGGGTTTCGGCCTGTCGGAGGAAGAGGGCAAGCAGGTTTCGTGCCTCGCCGAGACAACGGGTGGACGGTATTTGCCGGCTGGCAATGCTGCCGAGCTGAAAGAAGCGCTGGCGCATGTCCAGTCGGTGATGGATCTGCAACCGATGGTGCAGGCGCAGGCCGAACCGGAGCCCGAACCGGCGGTGGAAGCAGAAGTGAAGCTTGATGGCCCCGATCAGGTGGTCGCTGGTGCGAATTTTAATTTCACCTGGAGCGGTTCGATCAATGGTCGCGACATGATCACCATCGTGCCTGCCGGCGCCGATGAAGGCGCTACCGACAGCTACATCCGTGCAGAGAACGGGACCAGCGGCCATTTGACCGCGCCCGGCACACCGGGGCTCTACGAGCTTCGGTATGTGCTCAATGCGGACAAGAGCACCCTGGCCAGTCTTTCGCTGGAGGTCGTTGAAGCCGGGGTCACGTTAAGCGGTCCTGATCAGGTCGTGGCTGGGGCGAATTTTGATTTCACCTGGAGCGGCTCGATCAATGGTCGCGACATGATCACCATCGTGCCTGCCGGCGCCGATGAGGGCGCGCTCGACAGTTATATCCGCGCCGAGAACCGGACCAGCGGCCATTTGACCGCATCCGGCACACCGGGGCTCTACGAGCTTCGCTATGTGCTCAATGCGGACAAGAGCACCCTGGCCAGTCTTTCGCTGGAGGTCGTTGAAGCCGGGGTCACGTTAAGCGGCCCTGATCAGGTCGTCGCTGGTGCGAATTTTGATTTCACCTGGAGCGGCTCGATCAATGGTCGCGACATGATCACCATCGTGCCTGCCGGAGCCGATGAAGGCGCGCTCGATAGTTATATCCGCGCAGAGAACCGGACCAAGAGCCATTTGACCGCGCCCGGCGTGCCGGGGCTTTATGAGCTGCGCTACGTGCTCAATGCGGACAAGAGCACCCTGGCCAGTCTTCCGCTGGAGATTGTTGAAGCAGAAATGGGCATTAGTGGCCCCGCGACCGTGCGTGTCGGCGAGAATGTCGACATCACCTGGCCAGGCGAGATCAATCCGCGCGATATGGTCGTTATCGTCCCGGCCGGTGCAGACGCAAATATTACAGCTGGTTATATACGCACTGACGGGCGTAGTGAGGCCCGGATGAAGGCGCCCGACACGGCCGGTCTTTATGAAATCCGCTACATTCTGAACAAGGGCGGTCGCGTGCTGGCCAGTGCACCGCTGGAAGTAGTCGCAGCCGATGCCCCGCTTGACGATGGTGCGGGGCTCGATGTTCCCGCCACAGCACGCCCGGGCGATGTCATTACCGTCTCATGGACGGGCGGATCGGACAGCGCCGACCAGCGCATTTCGCTCGCCGGCGCCGACCAGCTCGATTTCAGCTGGATCGCCACCCACAAGGTCGGTGCGGACAAGACGCTGCAACTGACAATGCCGGAAGAGGCCGGCACCTATGAGGTGCGCTATCTTGATATCAGCGGCCGTAAGGTTCTCGGACGTGCAATCGTCGAGGTGAAGTAAATATGGTTCGCACTCTCCGAAAGGGGCTTGCCGTCATCGTGCTTGGCCTCGTCGCGTTTCCCGCGCATGCCGAAATCGACGGTCACGGGCCGGATGCCTGGCGCGTGACGGGCGTTTCCGCCAACGACGTTCTCAACGCCCGCATGGGTCCGGGCGCCAGCTATCCGGTGATCGAGACATTCGCCCACAACGAGCGGGAAATGCAGCAGATCACCTGCGTGCCGTTTTATACGGCTGCCCACTATACGGCGATGACGCCAGCGCAAATCAAGGCGCTGCCGCCGCGCTGGTGCCTGATGCGAAGCGGGGATCTGACGCGCGCCGGTTGGGTTGCGGCGCGTTTTCTACAGGAAGACGGGCTTGAGCCCATCGAGAAAAGTCAGACTACGCTGGAAATAACCAGTGTCGACGGCACCCGGCTGACGATCGCCAACACCGGCGATGGCGAACCGATGCAGGTGATCGATGCGCCGGACGCGGGGCTGACCTATACGTTGCCACCTGGCTGGGCGACTGACGAACCATATTTCTACGAAACCGCTGCTGGCTCCCGTGCAACCCATCCCACCATGACGTTCTACGCTAACGACCGGGAGGAATGGCGGGCGCTCCTCTGGCTCAATCCGCGACAGATGCTGGGTGCCGACTGCGTCGGGACCGAAGCTGGAGAACTCTGCTACCAGGATGAAAACGACCGGCAGGCTGCGGAATATATCGGGCCAATGATACGATTTGATACGGGTATACCGGCAAAATAGAGGTAGCTCCTCCGCGCAGGAAGCGAAAACGATCGTTGCTCGGCGTTGTCAATGGTCCAGACGATGATGGCCGCATCCTTCACAGGCATGGTTCGATTTCAACGACGAAGCGTTGCCCTTCGGAGCGTCCTACTTTGCGTCACTAATTGAGGCGAGCAGGAATTAAGTTCTGCAAACTGCTTCAAGCCCCCATCGTCGCTTCAGGCGAGAGGCAGATGTTGTCTGCGAGTACTTGATGGCAATCCGAGCCGCCCGCGTTGCCGCAGTTGCACACTCACCTCAGAGGTACGATACGGCCATGCCGAGCAACTGTACCAGCAGGCATAGGTGCGACGTGCTCCAACGCCCGGAACTCGAATGACATTTTAAGGATTGTGCAGCGAACAGCCTGGGCATTCATCCACAAAGCATAGTCCCGGTGGGACACGACTGTAACAGGCTCCGAGCTCGTTTCGACAAAAGACGTTATCAAGTCCAAGGTCATCTGTGATGGCGCAATCTATCTGCCCCGAATGACCGAGTCCGTAAGAAACGTCCCTCGAAGCTATCCGAGAAGGGCCTTACTGCAATTTCTGGTAAGATCGCGTTGAGGTGTGAAAGCACCAGGGCCAGCAAAAGTGGGGCGCTGCGAAACCTCCGTTAACGGGGTAGCCACGCTCGGTGAACTGTGCCACCGCATCGCGTTTGAAATCGTCAATGAAATTGCAGCTCTTCATTATGGCTCCTGGCCTCAAAATTAGGGAAGAAGGTCCCCACAGATCTAGGGGCATTCAGGGTAGCCGCGGAACGTCAGAAGACTTCTGCTTGCATTCGCGCGATGACGCGACAAAGCTTGGTCGGTGCCGCTTTCAAACCTGGGAGCGGGAGACAACTGGAGGAGGACATGCAGCTGTTCGGACCAAGAACGCTTTCCATAGCCATCACACTGACGCTGACCACGGTGCTCGTGCCTGCCGCGTTCGCGGCTTCGCCTGCACCTGCCAAAGGCCAGAACGGCATGGTGGTGACGGCCCAGCATCTGGCCTCGCAAATCGGCATCGATGTGTTGAAAAGCGGCGGCAACGCCGTCGATGCCGCCGTCGCGGTTGGCTATGCGCTGGCCGTCGTCTATCCGACAGCCGGCAATCTCGGCGGCGGCGGTTTCATGACCATCCGCCTCAAGGACGGGAAGACGACCTTCCTCGATTTCCGGGAGAGGGCGCCGCTTGCTTCCACCAAGACCATGTATCTCGACAAGGACGGCAATCCCGTTCCCGGCGCCAGTACGGACGGCTACCTTGCGATCGGTACGCCGGGCTCCGTTGCCGGCATGGAGATGGCGCGTGAGAAATACGGCTCAAAGGAGCGCGGGGAATTGCTGGCACCGGCGATCAAGCTGGCCTCAGAAGGCTTCGTACTTGAACCTGGCGATATCGCTTCGCTCGCCAACGGCAACGCCATGCTGGCCAAGGACCCGGCAGCGGCGAAGATATTCTTGAAGGACGGCAAGCCCCTCGAACTTGGCGCAAAACTGGTGCAGACCGATCTTGCCAAGTCGCTGAAGGCGATTTCAAAACAGGGCACCAGCGCCTTCTACGAGGGCGAGATTGCCGGGCTGATCGTCAAGGCCAGTGAAGCCAACGGCGGGATTCTGGCGAAGGAGGATTTTGCACAATACAAGGTGCGCGAGCTAGAGCCGGTGCAGTGCAGTTACCGAGGCTATGACATCGTTTCCTCACCGCCGCCTTCGTCCGGCGGACTGGTGATCTGCGAAATCCTCAACGTGCTGGAAGGCTATCCGATCTCCTATCTTGGCTATGGCTCGGCCGAGACGACACGGCTGATGGTCGAGGCGATGCGCCATGCCTATGTCGACAGGAACACCGCGCTTGGCGATCCGGATTTCGTGAACAATCCGGTGACGAAGCTGACCAGCAAGGCCTATGCCGAGGAAATCCGTTCCCGCATCGATCCGTACCGGGCAGGCGTCAGCAAGGCTCTGACAATCAACGGCGGCGCGGAGTCGAAAGAAACGACGCACTATTCGATCATCGACAAGGACGGCAATACGGTTGCCGTGACCTACACGTTGAACGGCTCTTTCGGCATCGGCAAGGTCGCCGAGGGCACCGGCATTCTCCTCAACAACGAGATGGACGATTTCACCATCAAGCCCGGCGTGCCGAACCTCTACGGGCTGGTGCAGGGCGAGGCCAACGCCATCGAGCCGCGCAAGTCGCCGCTGTCGTCGATGAGCCCGACCATCGTTTCCAGGGACGGCAAGCCGTTCATGGTGATCGGCAGCCCTGGCGGTTCGCGCATTATCACCATCACGCTCGAAGCCATCATGAACGTCATCGACCACGGCATGGGCCTACAGGAGGCGATCGATGCGCCGCGCATTCATCACCAGTGGCTGCCGGACAAGGTCTATATGGAGCCTTATGCGCTATCGCCCGATACGCTCAGACTGCTGGCCGACATGGGGTATGACGTCGGCATCGATCCGGACTGGACGATCTGGGGTGAAGCGGCCGGCATCCTTGTCGGGGGCAAGAACCTGAAGCAGATCGAGGCCGGCGACGGGGCGCGCTACTACGGCGCTATCGACAGCCGGGCGACCGGGGGTGCCGCAATCGGGTATTAAGGGGCGATGTGGCAGCAGCTTTGCACAATGCTGCAATGACATCGCCCAATCAACACATCAAAGAATGCCATATCCCACATGAGCGCATGTCGCATGCTCAAGCCTGGTCGATTGAAAGTCGCATAAAAGGGCAGTGTGGAGCTGGGCCGCGCGCCTTCGACTTGAGTTGGTATCGGGCAATGGCTATCTGGCAACCGCAAGCGGGTTCTCCGCGAACGCAAGGCACATCCCGGCATGATCCCAGATTTCCTCGTCACCCATTCCGGTGGCTTCCATGCCGATGAACTGCTGTCCAGCGTCATCCTGACCGAGCTTTTCCCGAAGGCTCGTCTGATCCGTAGCAGGGCACCGGAATGGATCACATCCGGCCTGGACCGTATCGTCTACGATGTTGGCGGCCTCTACGACGCTACTGCACAGATATTCGACCACCACCAGCGCGGCGCGCCGTTGCGCCAGGATGGTCAACCCTTCAGTTCATTTGGATTAATCTGGAAGCACTATGGCCGTGACTATCTCGCCGCCTCGAGCGTTCCTGAAGCCCATACTGAAGCGGTCCACGCCTCGTTTGATGCAAGTTTTGTGCTTCCGGTCGATCTGGTGGACAATGGTGCGCTCAGCCCTTCGGGGCTGTTGGCGGGGCTCACGCTGCCGGCACTGCTGGAAACCTTGAAGCCGGCTTTCGACGAGACCGACCCTGCAGCCGAAGATCGCGCGTTCCAGGCCGCGCTGACGATCGCCCGCAGTTTTGTCGAGGCAGGTATCTCCCGCACCGCCGCAAAATTGCGTGCTGAAGCTGTTGTGCATCGAGCGATCGAGACTGCAGGGCAGGGACATGTTCTCGAGCTCCCCATGGGAATGCCCTTCCGGTCAGCCATCGTGAAGGCGGGTGCCGATCATCTGCTGTTCGTGGTCCACCCGCGCGACAGGGATTGGTGCCTGACCACAATCCGCCGAGCGGACGAAGGGTTTGAGGTGAGGGCCGATTTTCCCGCGGCCTGGGCCGGGCTGAGCAATGGCGATCTGGAGGCGGCATGCGGCGTGAAGGGCGCAAGCTTTTGCCACAACGGCCGCTTCGTCGCCGCCGCCAAGACCCGCGATGCTGCTCTCGCCATGGCTGAATTGGCGGTGAAAAAGGCTATTCTCACCGAGACCGAGCCGGTTGGTGGCAACTGACACCGAGATCCTGAGCCGCAAGGCTGTAGGAAAGCCACGCCGATGATTTCAGATTACTGACTTGGCGCTTTACTCGTATTCACGGTTCGGCAATGGCGCCATTATCTGCATAGGGATCTCAAACCGCGAATCGTCGTTCCCGCTGCCGCGTGGTCGAGGTGACGAAGCCCATCACGGCGTGCCGGATAGCTGTCATCAACGGTGCCAGTTCGGGCCTTGGCGCGGAAGGCGCCCGATATCTGATGAAGGAAGGCGCGAAAGTCGCTCTTGGGGCCTGCCGCTTGGATAGGCTCAAAGCTTTGGCCCAGGAGTTGGGCAATGAGAACTGCGCCGTCTTCAAAATGGAGGTGACGGACCGCGAGCAGGTCAAGGCGTTCGTCGGTCATGCGGTCAAGACCTTCGGGCGCATCGACGTGATGATCAACAATGCAGGCTTCATGCCGCTCACGCCTCTCGAGATGATGCGTTTCGATGAGTGGGACCAGTGCATCGATGTCAATATCAAGGGTGTGCTTTGGGGCATCGCTGCGGCGCTCCCGTATTTCAAGGCGCAGAGAAGCGGGCAGTTCATCAATGTTTCGTCGGTGGCCGGCCAGGCACGGCACTTCGAACCGTTTGTCGGTTTGAAGGTCGCCAGACGCCGTTGTCGTCTTTGCGAGCCGCAATTTCCACCGGCCGGAGGGGAGCAGTCGGGCAAGAAGGCTAGGCCGGTAGGTGCTGTATCGGTCAAAATCACAGAACACCATTGCCCGAGTTCTCACCCGGCAGCCACATGCAGTCGACCCACCGATCTTTGTGGCGATCGGAAAAATCCCGCATCGTCGGTCCGTTCGCGCGCGGCGACTGGCAGGCCCTGGCGCAAGTGGAGACGACGTCGCGGTAAAACACCGGATCGACACGCCGGATGCCGTCGAAATTCAACAACAGATCGGCCAACCGGTCGGCGATCTGGTCCCCACGCGAGACTAAGAGGATGGACGGTGGCCGGCTATGGGGATTGATCAGCACATATCGCCAGCTCGGGTCGGCCTGTCCCTTTGACGGGACGAGCTCGCACGGCCACGCATCGCCGCCGCCGGTCATGTCTGAATAGATATCCTGGAGTGGGTTCGCCTTGTTGGCCACAAGAACACAAGGACCTCTGGCGGCATAACAGCCGAGACGCTCATCGAACTCGACGCCAAGCAGGCTGAGAAGGCTATATCGCCTCGACGGATCGAGGCTCGATTTCCCGTCGAGATACCATTGCAGTGTTTTCTGTGTCGTGCCGATCGATTGCGCGATCTCCCTGGCCGGGTTTGGCCAACAGGCGACGAAGTTGCCGGCGATTTCCGGCGCATTGTCATAGCCATCATCAGCATCATCTTCGTCAATCTCATCACGAGGTTCCTGCCCAGTGAGCAGCCATGTTCTGCGCTCAATCCCACTGTGGCTGAAGTAGCGCTCCCGATCAGGAGGAAGCGAGGCTTCCCAGGAGGTGAGCCATGGCCCTGCCTTCCA
>JBARWP010000700.1:0-1856 GCA_049646905.1 Pseudaminobacter sp.
CCTTTATGTCGAGCGCATGGTCGAGGGCGGCATCGGCGAACTGATCGTCGGCATCACCCGCGACCTGCTGTTCGGGCCTGTCATGACGCTCGGCACCGGCGGGGTGCTGGTGGAACTCCTGAAGGACAGCGCCACGCTGCTTTTGCCGGCATCGCTTGCCGAGGTCGAGGCCGCGTTGCAAGGCCTGCAACTCTATCCGCTGCTCGACGGCTATCGCGGCCGACCCAAGGCGGATGTCACTGCTGCCGTAGATGCAATCCTGGCCATTTCGCACTTCGTTACCGATCAGGCCGATATGATCGAGGAACTGGATATCAATCCGCTGATTGTTTGCGGGCTTGGCGAGGGCGCCTGGATCGCCGACGCCTTGCTGGTGCCACGCCCCTCCCTTCTCCTCGTTTACGGGGAGGGGGTGGACCGAAGGGCCGGATGAGGAGCAGTGCCGAGCTTGGAGATGTTTGTGCCGCCCCTCATCTGCCTGCCGGCATCTTCTCCCCGTAAACGGGGAGAAGAAAGACTGCCGCGACGCCTCGCTTGTCTTGAAAGGATCGAACCATGTCCGACGTGATACAAACCCGCCGCGAAGGCGACATTCTCGAAGTCACGCTCGATCGCCCGAAGGCCAATGCGATCGACCTGGAAACCTCGCGTCTGATGGGGGAAACCTTCAAGGCATTCCGCGACGATCCGGAGTTGCACGTGGCGATCGTGAAGACGGCCGGCGACAAGTTTTTCAGCGCTGGCTGGGACCTGAAGGCTGCCGCAGGCGGCGATGCGGTCGATGGCGACTATGGGGTTGGCGGCTTCGGCGGCTTGCAGGAACTGCGCGACCTCAACAAGCCGGTGATTGCCTGCGTCAGCGGCATGGCGGTGGGCGGCGGCTTCGAACTGGCGCTGTCCTGCGACCTCATCTATGCCGCCGACCACTCCTCCTTCGCGCTGCCCGAAATCCGCGCCGGCACGCTGGCAGATGCGGCAACGATCAAGCTGCCCAAGCGCATTCCCTATCACGTGGCAATGGACCTTCTGCTCACCGGCCGCTGGATGGACGCCCTGGAGGCGCATCGCTGGGGGCTGGTCAATGAGGTGCATCCGGTGAGCCAGCTCGATGAACGTGTCTGGGATGTCGCCCGGCTGCTTGCCGGCGGTCCGCCTTTGGTGTTCGCTGCGATCAAGGAGGTCGCGCGCCGGGCCGAAGCCATGGAGTTCCAGGACGCCATGAATTGGATCACCAAACGCAAGTTCCGCACGGTGGACGAACTCTACGCCTCGGAGGATAATCTGGAAGGGTTCCGCGCCTTCGCCGAAAAGCGCGATCCGGTGTGGAAGGGTCGATGAGATCGCCGGTCGAGATGGTGATGTTCCTTCACGTTTGCCGATAGCGGTGGTGAAACAAGTCCCGATGGCCGACTACACAAAGCTGATCGACGCCGAAACCTGGGCCTTCATTGAAAGGACCAACAGCTACTATCCGCCCGATACGATCGATTATACGATTGCGCAGCAGCGCGAGATCTATGACCGGATGTGCCGTGAGTTCTTCGCCGGCTATCCGCAAGGCGTGACTGCCGGGACGACGGTGATCGAACCGGGCGATCGCGCCATCCCGATCCGTGTCTACCGGGCGGGCAAGGAGCCCGCGGCGGCGGTAGTGCTCTATTTCCATGGCGGCGGGTTCATTCTGGGCGGCCTCGACAGCCATGACGATGTCTGCGCCGAACTCTGCGCCCGTACCGGATATGAGGTGGTGTCGGTGGACTATCGCCTTGCGCCCGAGCATCTGCATCCGGCGGCGTTCGATGATGCGCTGGCGGCGTTCGAATGGGCGGCCGGCCGCTACGAGCAGCCGATCCTGC
>JBARWP010000701.1:0-5533 GCA_049646905.1 Pseudaminobacter sp.
CCCGTTATGCGTAGCTTGTCGACAGGAGGTTGCACACCCTGCCGCTGCCCGTGAAGTGCAAATTTATACACAAGTGTTGACTAGTAGGGAAGTATGGAGGATAAGATTGTCCAACGGAGGAACCACCCGACCATGGACGCAGCTTTGACTGCCCACAAGATTGACGCCTCGGCGGCGATTGCGCCGCAGATATACAGGCTGTTGCGCGACCGGATCGTGAGAACCGAGCTTCTGCCGGGTGAGGCGATCTCGGAAACCGAGATCGCGCGCAATTACGACGTGTCGCGTCAGCCCGTTCGCGAGGCATTCATCAAGCTGGCCGAGGCCGGCCTTGTGCAGATCCGGCCGCAGCGCGGCACCATGATCACGCCCATTTCAACCGAAGCGGTCATGGATGCGCGCTTCGTCCGCGAGGCGATAGAGGCCGATGTCGTCAAGCTCGTCGCCGAGCGCAGCGATCACGCGATAAGAACCGAACTGCTCGCACAGCTCGAACGGCAGAAGCGCGTCGCCGACGACGAGTCCGACGCATTCGTCCGGCTGGACGAGCATTTTCATCGCACGCTCGCGGAGATGGCGGGCAAGGCCTATGCCTGGCGCGTGGTGGAAGAGGTGAAGGCCCAGATGGACCGGGTGCGCTACCTCAGTGTTGAGAAGCCACATGTGCGCCTGCTCATCAACCAGCACGAGGCGATTGTGGCGGCGATTGCCCGCAACGACGTGGCCGCCGCCGAAAGTGCCATGCGCGCGCACCTGCGCGAAATCCTGAAGACGCTGCCGGCAGTGGCCAAGACCCGTCCGGAACTCTTCAACGCCGCAAGATAGCGGTTCCTTTTCCACAAACACCAATAAAGACAGGGAGATGTCACATGATTTCTAGATTGGGTATCAAATCGATCCTGGCGGGCATCATGCTCGCAACCACGCTGTCCACCGGCTCGATCGCGCAGGAGCTGACGCTGAAGCTCGGCCACCTCGCCAACGAGCAGAACTCCTGGCACAAGGCATCGCTGAAGTTCGGCGAAGAACTGTCCGCGCTCACCGATGGCCGCATCGCCGTCGAAGTGTTCCCCAACGATTCGCTCGGCCGCGAGATGGATCTCATCAACGGCATGCAGCTCGGCACGGTGGAAATGACCATCACCGGCGAGAGCCTGCAGAACTGGGCGCCGATGGCCGCCCTGCTTGCGATCCCCTACGGCTATTCCTCGCTTGAGGACATGGACGCCTTCGCCAGTGGCGAGGTCGGCAAGCAGATCGAGGCGCAGATCGTCGAGCGCGCGCAGGTGCGGCCGATCGCATATTTCGCGCGTGGCCCGCGCAACCTGACGGCCAACAAGGAAATCACCAAGCCGGCGGACCTGAACCGCATGCGCATGCGCGTGCCGAATGTGCCGCTGTTCGTCGATGTGTGGACCGCGCTTGGTGCGCAGCCGACCCCGATGGCCTTCTCGGAAGTCTTCACCTCGCTGCAGAACGGCACCATTTCGGGCCAGGAAAACCCGCTGGCGCTGATCCAGTCGGCCTCGTTCAACGAAGTGCAGACGCATGTGAACCTTACCGAGCATGTCCGCTCCTGGATCTACCTCACCATCGCCGAGCAGGTCTGGAGCCAGCTTTCGGAAGAGGACCAGGGCCATGTGATGGAAGCCGCCCGCCGTGCGCAGGCATTTGAGCGCGAGCAGTTCCTCAAGGACGAAGAAGCCATCCGCGCCGACCTCGAGGCGAAGGGCATGAAATTCGTCGAGGTCGACCAGAAGGCGTTTGCCGAAGGCGCTCGCGATGCCGTCATCAACAGCGTCGACGAGAGCATCCGGCCGATCGTCGAAGGTCTCTTCCGCAACTAGTCGCAAAGACGAGCGAGCCTACGGCGCGGGCACGCCCGCGCCGTCGCCACAGGAGAAGGTTTGGACCTGATGCAAACTTTGGCTGTGTTGAACCGGTTGCTGACGCTGCTGTGCCGCACGACGGTGGGTATCACATTTCTCGCGCTGATCGTCGTGGTGACGATCCAGATTGTCACGCGCACCTTCGGGCTGCCTTCGCCGGTCTGGACCGAGGAACTGTCGCGCTACCTGCTTCTCTACATGACGGCTTTCGGGGTTGGCCTGTCACTGGTCACGGGAGAGCTCGTCAATGTCGACCTCCTTCAGGAGGCGGTCTCGCAGCGCGTGTCATGGTGGATGCGCCTGCTCGCCGCCGCCTTCACCGCGGTGCTCAGCGCCGTCATGATCCTGCCCGCTTGGAAATTCACGGCGATCGGTGCGTTCCAGCGTTCGCCCAGCCTGCGCTGGCCGATGGACTATATCCACGCCAGTGTCCTCTTTCTTTCGGTTCTCCTTTGTTTCTTTGCCGTCATCCGCGTGATCGGCATGCTTGCCGGCACGGATGATGGGCGCCCCCAATTCGTCGAGGAGCTGTAACCAATGGAACTGTTTCTGCTTCTCGCCACCTTCGCCGGCACACTCGCGCTCGGCGTGCCGGTTGCGGTCTGCCTTGGCGTCGCGTCACTGGCCTATATCGTGGCCGCGGGGATGCCGGTGGTCATCATCCCACAGCGCATGTATGCCGGCATGGACGTTTTCGTCCTGCTGTGCATTCCCGGCTTCATCCTCGCCGGCAACCTGATGAATTTCGGCGGCATCACCGAACGCATCATCCGGCTGGCGAATGCGCTGGTCGGCTGGATGCGCGGCGGGCTGGCGATGGCCAACGTCGCCGATTCGATGATGTTCGGCGGTATCTCCGGCACGGCCGTGGCCGACGTGGCGGCAACCGGCGGCGTCATGATCCCCGGCATGGTCAAGTCCGGTTACCCGCCTGCCTTTTCAGCCGCCATTACGGCTGCTTCCTCGACCGTGGGGCCGATGATCCCGCCCAGCGTCCCGATGATCATCGTCGGCGCGCTGTCGGGCATTTCCGTCGGCAAGTTGTTTATCGCCGGTGCGGTGCCAGGCATCCTGATGGGCGTCGGCATGGCGATCACCTGCTATATCCTGGCCGTGCGCCATAACTATCCGCGCCATGAGTGGAAGGGGTTCCGCGAACTCTTCGCCGCCTTCTTCAGCGCCTTCTGGGCACTTGCCATGACAGCACTGATCATCGGCGGGTTGCTGACAGGCATCGCCACGCCGACGGAAACCGCCATCGTGGCGAGCATCTACGCTTTCGTCGTCGGCGCTTTCGTCTATCGCGAACTGCCCCTGTCGGCCGTTCCGAAGATACTTATCGACAGCGCGATCTCGTCCGCCGGCATCCTCGCGCTGGTCGGTTTCGCCAATGTCTTCGGCTCGATCCTCGCCGCCGAGCGCATCCCGCAGATGATCGCCGGCGCCGTACTGTCGATCACCGACAACAAATATGTCGTCATCATCCTGATCAATATCCTGCTGCTCATCGTCGGCATGTTCATGGAGACGATCGCGGCCCTGATCATCCTGTTCGTGCCGCTGCTCACGCTGGCCACCAGCGTCGGCATCGATCCGCTGCACTTCGCGACCTTCGCCGTGCTGAACCTGATGATCGGCCTGACGACGCCGCCGGTGGGTGTGTGCCTGTTCGTTGCCTGCAACATCGCGCGCATCCCGCTGATGCCCGTGGTCAAGGCAATCGTTCCGTTCCTGATCTCCAACATCGTCGTGCTGCTGCTGGTGTCGTATCTCCCGTTCTTCGCGACCTGGCTGCCGAACACGCTGATGGGAGAATAGGCCATGAAGACGCGCATTTGCAGGCTGCATGCCCAGGGCGACATTCGGATCGAAGAAGGCGAAGTCGCGGAGCCGGGTGCGGGCGAAGTCCTGGTCGCCATGGGTGCCGGCGGCATCTGCGGGTCCGACCTGCACTACTATCAGGACGGCGGCTTCGGTCCCATCCGGGTCAGGGAACCGATCATCCTCGGCCACGAGGTTGCCGGAACCGTGAAAGCTGTCGGATCGGGTGTCGAGGGCGTTGCGATCGGCGATCGCGTCGCGGTCAACCCCAGCCGGCCCTGCAACAAATGCCGCTACTGCCTGGAAGGGCTGCAGCAGCATTGCCTGTCGATGCGCTTCTTCGGGTCTGCGCTTCGGTTCCCGCATGAGCAGGGCGGGTTCCGCGACCTGATGGTGGTGGACGCCTACCAATGCGTGCGCTTCGACAATCCCGATGTCACGCTGGCAGAAGCTGCCTGCGCTGAGCCGCTTGCGGTCTGCCTTCACGCGCTGAATAGGGCCGGCGCAAGTGCGGGCAACATAGCCGGCAAATCGGTGCTGGTGACGGGCGCCGGGCCGATCGGTGCGCTTGCCGTCGCAGCGCTGCGCCATGCCGGTGCCGCGCAAATCGTGGTCACCGACCTTCAGGATCTGCCGCTGGAAGTGGCACGCACCATGGGAGCGAGCGAGACCATCAATGTGCGCACGCAGCCGGAGCGGATCGAGGCATATAGCGAGGGCAAGGGGCATTTCGACATCGCGTTCGAATGCTCGGCGGCAGCGCCGGCGATAAAGTCGGCGGTGACAGCCACGCGCCCGCAGGGAACGGTGGTCATGGTGGGCGTGGCCGGGGAAGTCGCGGTGCCGCTCAACCTCATCGTCGGCAAGGAGATCGCCTTCGTCGGCACGCATCGCTTTACCGGCGAATATGCCCAGGCCGTGCGGCTGATCGACGAGCGTCGGATCGATGTGCGCCCGATCATCAGTTCGACGCACGATCTCGACAATGCGCTGGCGGCCTTCCAGGTGGCCGGCGATCGCAGCCGATCGATCAAGGTTCAGCTCAGCTTCGCATCCTGACCCTGCGCGTACCGCGGATAAGAAAAGGGGAGACGGCAGGGCCGTCCCCCCTTTTTTGTACAGGTCAATTGACCTGTGGTGTCAGCCTATTCCTGCCAGCTCTTGACCAGTTCGTCGTAGTTGACGGTGATCGGCTTTTCCTTCTCGTCCTCGATCTTGAGCTGCGGGGCAAGGTTGCCCTTGGAAACGGCATCCTTGTTCCAGTATTCAAGATCGTGTTCCTCGGCGAGCTTGGGGCCGATGTCGCCCTGGATGCCGGCCCGCTCGAGACGTTCCATGACCCTTTCCTGTTCGGCGCACAGCGAGTCCATGGCTTCCTGGGCCGTCTTGGCACCGGAGGAGGCATCGCCGATCGCCTGCCACCACAGCTGCGCCAGCTTCGGATAGTCCGGCACGTTGGTGCCGGTCGGCGACCACTGCACGCGGGCCGGCGAACGGTAGAACTCGATCAGGCCGCCGAGCTTCGGTGCGCGCTCGGTGAAGCTCTCGTGCCGGATGGTGCTTTCGCGGATGAAGGTCAGGCCGACATGGGCCTTCTTCACATCCACCGTCTTGGAGGTGACGAACTGGGCATAGAGCCAGGCGGCCTTGGCGCGGTCGTCGGGCGTGGATTTCATCAGCGTCCACGACCCCACGTCCTGGTAGCCGAGCTTCATGCCGTCCTTCCAGTAGACGCCATGCGGCGACGGCGCGAACCGCCACTTCGGCGTGCCGTCCTCGTTCATCACCGGCAGGCCTTCCTTGACCATGTCGGCGGTGAAGGC
>JBARWP010000702.1:0-11601 GCA_049646905.1 Pseudaminobacter sp.
CCACTCCCCGGTGTCGGTGTCGCGCAGGAACAGATAGGTGCCCTGCCGATCCTCGGTCGGGTCGGGCTGCCATCTGGTCACAGCGAGGTCGTTCCAGCGGCTGTAGCCGGAGCCCGTTGCGGTCACCATCACCGAATAGCGGCCGTTCGACATCAGATTGGTCGAGCGCAGCGCCTTTTCCGGCTCGATGACCAGGCGTGTGTCCGCGCTCTGCTCGATGAGATCAGTCTTGCCGCGCTCGTCGGCTTCCGTGCGAACGGTCGAAACCGGAATGTCGCGCGGCGCCTTTTCCTGCAGCAGCAGCTCGGCCGCCTCGATCACCGGGTCGCTGTGGAAGCGGTCGCGCATGCGCCCTTCGAAAATCGCATTGGCAATCGCCACGATCGACATGCCCTGATGGTGGGCCATGTAATTGTAGACGACGGCATGGGTACGCCCTTCCGGCACGCGCTGCGGCGTGAAATCTACGGCATCGTGGTAGCCGTAGCGCCCCAGGGCACCGAGCGTACGCAGCGTCTCCAGATTCTGCACCGCCTCATGCGGCATGAACTGTGCAGCCAATGCGGTCGCATAGGGTGCGATTACCGTATTGTGCCCCAGGCCGCGCTTCAGGCCGAGGCCGGGTACACCGAAATTGGTGTACTGGTAGGTCATTTCACGGTCGCGGCCATTGTAGGCGGCTTCCGAAATCCCCCACGGCACCTTTTTCGAGCGGCCATACTGGATCTGCCGGCGGATGATGAGCTTGCTGGTCTGGTTGAGCAGGCCGCCCTGCGGCTCCTTCATGACCAGAGGCGGCATCAGATATTCGAACATCGAGCCGGACCACGACATCAGCGCGCCCTTGAACCCTATCTCGACGATCGGCCGGCCAAGCCGGAACCAGTGCTCGGTCTGGATATCGCCCTTGGCGATGCCGAACAGGCTGGTCAGGCGAGCTTCCGACGCCAGCAGGTCGTAGCAGCTCTCATCGAGCTGGTGTTCCTCGACCCGATAGCCGATCGACAGAAGCTTGCGCTCACGCCGCATCAGGAAGGAAAAATCCATCTCGAAGGCGAAGCGACGCGCGCGCTCCTGCAGATCTTCCAGCTTGGCCCTCAGCCCCTCGATCGACTTTTCGTCGCTATGCGCGTCATGGACATGCGCCTCGCAGGCGGCCTCCAGCTTGGCGGCCCACTCGATCAACACCTCGCTGCGCGCCGTGCCGACCTCGGTGTGGATGGCACCCGCCAGCTTGCGGATCTCGCCCGACAGCACCGCCAGGTTGATGGTGCGGATCGATGCCATTTCGGGCTGGGCCTTGATGGCATCGACGGCGCGGCGCATACCTTCGATGCGGTCATGCAAGCGCTGCCGCAACGGCCGCAACTGGCGCCGGTCGTCGGGAAGATCGGCGAGATTTTCGCCAAGAATTGCAACGGCATCGAGCAAGCCGTCAAAGTCGCCCTGCAGGTGAACCGAAGGCGCTTCGGCCCATTCGGCGCAGGCGGCGGCAACCGCAATCAGATGGCCGGCGAGATTGCCGCTATCGACGCTCGACACGTAGAGCGGATAGAGCGGCCGCAGGGTTGCGGTGTCGTACCAATTGTAGAGATGTCCCTTGTAGCGGCCCATACGCTCTATGGTGCCGAGCGTCTGGTCAATGCGGCCCGTCGCCTCCGCCAGGCTGATCCAGCCGAAGTCACGCGCCGACACCACCGAAAGCAGGTAGACGCCGATATTGGTCGGCGACGTGCGGCGCGCCACCACCGGCGTCGGCGTTTCCTGGAAATTGTCCGGCGGCAGCATGTTGTTTTCGGCCGTCACATAGGTCTCGAAATAGGCCCATGTGCGCCGTGCAACGATGCGCAGCTTCTTTACGTCTTCCTTGGAAATGCGCAGCCTGTCCTCGGTTTCGGCCGAGCGGCTGATCAGCCAGGCAAAGGCGGGCGAGCCTGCCCAGAAGATCGCAAAGAAGAAGGCGACGAAGCTGCCGGTCGAGTCGGCGGCGACCGGAATGGCCAGGCCGGCGATGGCGATCACCACGGCGCCCTTCATCAGCCGGTAATAGGACAAGAGATCGTTGCCGCCGCTTTTATGCGCGTCCGATGCGGTGCGCCATTCAAGCAAATTTTTCCGGCTGACGAACAGCCGGTAGAGCGTGCGAGCCACCGCATCGCCCATCATCCAGGCCAGATGCGCTATCAGCACGACGCGCAACGCCACCATTGCGGTGCCGAAGGCGGCGTCTCGCGTCAGCGCGCTGAAATGGCCGCGCGCGGTCATGTCCCGGCTCTTCGGCAGAAGCGAATTGACGATGTCGAAGGTGGGCGCCATGAACAGGCTGAGCGTCAAAAGCGCCTGCCACTGGGCAGCCTGCGTGAAGGGCAACAGGGTCCAGCCGGCAATCGCCGCAAGCACCCAGAAGATCGACGTCAGCGAACGGCGCAGATTATCGACCATTTTCCAGCGCGAGAGCGCCGGCACGCCGGATTTCGGGTCGAAGATGAAGCCGAGAAGCTGCCAATCGCCCCGCGCCCAGCGATGCTGCCGGGAAGCATCGACCGAATAGCGCGTCGGATAATCCTCGACCACTTCCACATCCGTCACCAGAGCGGACCGCGCCAGCGCACCTTCCAAGAGGTCGTGGCTGAGAATGGTGTTTTCCGCGATACGCCCCTTCAGCGCGGCTTCCATCGCATCGACGTGATAAAGACCCTTGCCGGTGAAGGACCCTTCGCCGAACACGTCCTGATAGAGATCGGAGACGGCGAAGACATAAGGGTCGAGCCCGCGATTTGCCGAGAACACGCGTTGGAAGAACGACGCCTCGTCGCCCGTCGTCAGCGACGGCGTGACGCGGGGCTGCAGGATCGCGTAACCGGCGGTAACGAGCCGCCGCCGTGTGTCGAATTCGGGGCGGTTGAGCGGATGGCGCAGCTTGCCGGCCAGGCGCGCAACGGCGCCGCGCGTCATCCTGGTGTCGGCATCGAGCGTCATAACATGGACGATACCTTCCGGCAGCGGCTGCTCAGGCGGAAAGAAGGTGGTGTCGGCGTCGCCGCGCAGAAGCATGTTCAGTTCATGCAGCTTGCCGCGCTTGCGCTCCCAACCCATCCACTTGCCCTGCGCCGGATTAAAGAGCCGGCGCCGATGAAGGAGATGGAAAAGTGATGCGCCGTCGGCCGGATAGCGGGCGTTCAGGGCCGCGATCTCCGCCCGTGCATAGTCGAGGATTTCCTTGTCGCCCGCGCTTTGCTCGATATCGCTGTCGGGCCAGTCGGAAAGCAGCGCGTAGTGGATCTCGCCATGCATATTGGCGAGGTGATGGATTTCCAGCTGGCGGATATTCTCGTCGACATCGTCGCGCGAGCCGATAAGCGACGGCACCACGACAAGGGTGCGTGCTTCCGCCGGAATGCCATCCTTGTACTCGTAGCCGACCAGACGGGTCGGCTTGAGAAAGAGCAGCACGATGGTGTTGAAGAACGCCATTGCGCCTTCGCTCGCCGGCACGGCAAAAAGCACCAGCATCAGCGTGATCGCTGCGGACGACAGGCCGATATTGGCCAGGGCCACGCCCGTCATGGTGAGCAAGAGGGCCGTCAGGGCAAAGACCGGCACGACGATGCCGGTCCAGCCGGTGCTGCGGGACGCCCGGCACAGCCGCAACCCGAAGCCGGGGCGATAGCCTATCGCCCGCTCGAACTCCTGCCGCTTTTCGCCAACGAGAAAGAAGCCGACATTGTCATAGCCGGACCGGCGCTCGCCGACGACGGCGGCAGTTGCCGGCCGCGGCTCCTCCACCATTTGTATCGCCCGCTCGGCCACCTCGTATTCGCTGAGATCGGAACGGCGTGCCAGGTCCTCGATCGCGGTCCGGTATTGGTCGCGCGACTGGAAATCAAGCTGGGCGAAGTCCGTTTCCTGCCGCAGCAGCGCATCCACCGGACTGACGGACTCGAACCACAGCGTCCAGTCGACATCGTTGATGAGCCGCAGACCGCGAATGATGTTGCCGGTCGTGACATTGCCGCTCGACAGCGTCTGATGCTCACGAATGATGATCTCTTCGGCGTCGGTGCCGGAGTCCTCGAGCTGGTTTTCCAGCCAGACCAGCGCCCTTCCGGAATTCTGCGAGCCGTCGCGCAGCCGATAGAGCAGTTGCGTGGCGAAGGTGGTGTCGCCGGCATGTTCGGTATAGCCGGCCAGAATGGCGTGCCGGTCCTCGCCATCGCCTGCGACCAGTACCCGATCGGCCACGTCATTGGCGATCTGGCGCATCTCATGCGCACGCTTCACCCTTACGGCGAGGCGGCGTAGATTCTCGACCAGCACGAAACGCAGCAGCGAGGGCAGCGCCCACAATTCGCCGATGCGCATCGGCTCCACGGACTGGTAGCCGTCGACCAGCGCCTTGAACGGTTCGGCCGCCACCGTGCTGTCGGAATGGGCGACATAGATCCAGGCCAGCGCGAGCGCCCGCGGCACGGTCTGGCCATCCGCCAGCTTGATCGTCGGGAGCTCATGGTAGAAGCGGCGCGGCAGATCGCGCTTGATCTGGAAGATCGTTTCTTCGACCAGATAATTGTTTTCCAGAAGCCATTGCGCGGCAGGCGTGATGGCATCGCCACGTGCCTGCGCGGCATTGGTGGCGCGATAGACTTCAAGTATCTTTTCGGCGTTTTCCCGGTTCCGCGCCTGGAAATCGAACGGCTCCAGCCCGTGGAATTGGACCACCTCGTTGCGCGCAAGGCTGGCGCCGAGCGCCCTCAGGCGCTCTTCTGGAAGGTAGTTCGAGCGGATCGGCTGTTCTGGGGTCGCGGGGAAACTTGCAATGGAGCTTTTCAATTTGGCCGGATCGGTCTGAACATTCATCAGTAATATTTCCGTTCAACAACAATCAGCCACACAGCCAGCGCAATACCATGTAGCCAGAACCGTTCCGAACACGATTGGTTGCATCGCAACATGAGCGACAAAGTTCGCGACGCAATATCAAATCGGTGGAAATCCGTTATAGTTTCCGCTGAAATGAAGTGGATCAAAAGAGACGAAAAGGCTTCAAATTAGGCTTTTTCGTGTTACCGGCCATTCTCGACCATATTGTGACCTGTAGCCGGATCCAGGCCGGATGTGCCGCCTGTTCTGTGGTGAAAACACATAGAACGCGCCGCCATGGCAAGCCAGGCGGCGCGAAAACTTCACAAAATTCAGCCGGCGCAGGAAAGGCCGCTCAGGCTCTTCCTGCTCCTGTCTATATTGCAGCCTAGATGGCGGCAGTAATGATGATCTCGACCTTGTACTCGGGCGCGGCAAGCTTGGCCTCGCCGGTTGCGCGCGCCGGCGTATTGCCCTGCGGCACCCAGCTATCCCAGACGGCGTTCATCTCGGCAAATGTGCTCATGTCGGCCAGCCAGATGATGGCCTGGAGGATTTTCGTCTTGTCCGTGCCGGCCTTGGCAAGCAGGGCATCGACCGATGCCAGCACGGCTTTCGTCTGCTCTGCCACGCTAGCGCCCGGCGTGCCGACCTGGCCGGCGAGATAGACGGTGTTGTTGTGGATGACGATATCGCTCATGCGGGTTCCGACATCGATACGGCGAATGGTCATGGGCAGGTCCCTTCCTGTTGCTGTCGGCACTCCCTTAGATTTCGTAGCGTGAGCGGACAAGGCCATCGCGCCAAAACGCGGCACATCTCCCCATGTTTAAGCTCGGATCGAACATATCCATTTCGAGCAAATGCGCCGTGGATGGTGCAGCGCAATGGTTGACTAATGTAATAACATCACATATCCAGCAGAAATGAATGATCCTCGATCCTGCGGACGTGCTTGATGGCCGATGCCTGCCTGACATTTCGTGATCTCACGCTCGGCTACAACAGCCACCCGGCCGTGCATCACCTGAACGGTACGGTGAAGACCGGCTCGCTTACCGCGATCGTCGGTGCCAATGGCTCGGGCAAATCCACGCTGATGAAAGGTATCGTCGGCGTGCTCAAGCCGATGGTCGGCACCTGCCACAACACTAGCGGCGCCCGCATCGCCTATCTGCCGCAGCAGTCGGAACTGGATCGCTCCTTTCCAGCCCGTGTCATCGACCTGGTTTCGATGGGCCTGTGGCCCCGCCGTGGCCTTTTGGGGCGCCATACCAAGGAAGATCGGGACAAGGTCGTCAGCGCGCTCAAGGCGGTCGGCCTCGAGGGTTTTGAAAAACGGGCGCTCGACACGCTATCGGGCGGGCAGTTGCAGCGCACGCTTTTTGCCCGCGTGCTGGTGCAGGATGCCGACCTGATCCTGCTCGACGAACCTTTCAATGCCGTCGATGCCAGGACGGTGGGCGACCTGATCGAACTCATCAAGCGCTGGCACGGCGAATCCCGCACCGTCATGGTCGTGGCCCATGATCTCGACCTGGTACGGCAGCATTTCCCCGAGGCGCTGCTGCTGGCGCGCCGGCCAATCGCCTGGGGTAGCACGCAGGAAGTGCTGAGCCCGGAAAACATGAGACGGGCACGCCGCTTCGATGAAGCGTGGCACGAGGATGCGCCTTGGTGCGAGCCTGAAGGCGACCATGACCATGCCGGGCACGATCATCACGGCCATCACCCCGACGAGCCCACCCGGCGACCTGCTTCACAGGCGGCTTGAGCCACGCGATGTATGATTTCCTGATCGCCCCCTTCGTCGAATTCGGCTTCATGCAGCGTGCATTGGCGGGCTCGCTGATGCTGTCGCTCGGCGCCTGCCCGGTCGGCGTTTTCCTGATGTTGCGCCGCATGAGCCTGACCGGCGATGCCATGGCGCATGCCATTCTTCCGGGTGCCGCCGCGGGGTTCCTCCTGTTCGGCCTGCAGATCGTGCCGATGACGATCGGCGGCCTGGTGGCGGGCGCGATCGTCGCGATCGGCGCGGGCGCGATCTCCCGTTTCACCGTGCAGCGGGAGGATGCCTCCATGGCGGCATTCTACCTCATCTCCCTGGCGCTCGGCGTGCTGATCGTATCCCTGCGC
Source organism: Pseudaminobacter sp. (assembly GCA_049646905.1). Lineage (GTDB taxonomy): Bacteria > Pseudomonadota > Alphaproteobacteria > Rhizobiales > Rhizobiaceae > Pseudaminobacter. The sequence goes on from JBARWP010000702.1 coordinate 6,997, forward strand.
GGCTCCAGCGTCGATCTGATGCACGTGCTGTTCGGCACTGTCCTTGCCCTCAGCAACGACGCCCTGATCCTGATTTCGCTGATCTCGGCCGTAACGCTTCTGACGCTGACGATCTTCTGGCGCGCCATCGTCGCCGAATGCCTCGACCCGCTGTTCCTGCGCTCGGTCAGCCGCCTCGGTCCACCGGTACATTTCATTTTTCTAGGCCTTGTCGTGCTCAATCTGGTCGGGGGCTTCCAGGCTCTCGGCACGCTGCTTTCGGTCGGCCTGATGATCCTGCCGGCAGCGGCCGGCCGCTTCTGGACGACAAGGGTCGGGCCCATGTGTGCCATTGCCGTCACAATCGGCATCGCATCCTGCGTGGCGGGCCTGCTGCTGTCCTATCACGCCGCCCTTCCCTCGGGTCCGGCGATGATTCTGTCGGCAGGTGCGATCTACCTGCTCTCGACCGTTTTCGGCACGCGCGGCATCTTCAACACGCGCGTGCGCCATCACCGTCACCGGACAGCCTGACCAATCAAGGAGACGCCAATGCTCAGAGCCCTTCGTTTCGCCACCGCTTTGAATGTTATAATATTAAGCCTAGTTGCCGCGCCCGATGCTGCCGCCGAACCGCTCAAAGTCATCGCCAGTTTCTCCATCATCGGCGATTTCGCGAAGAATGTCGGCGGCGAGCGCATCGAACTGACCACGCTGGTGGGTCCGGACGGCGATGCGCATGTCTATGAGCCGAAGCCGGCCGATGCCGTCGCCATGGCCTCGGCCGATGTGGTGCTGGTCAACGGCCTCAATTTCGAAGGCTTCCTGCAGCGGCTGGTCGATGCCAGCGCAACGAAGGCCACTGTCGTCGAACTGACCAAGGGCATCGAACCCCTCGGCATGAAAGAGGAACACGAGCATGCCGGCGAAGGACACAGCCATGAGGAAGGGCATCATGATGAAGCCGGGCATGGGCATCACCATCATGGCGATACCGACCCGCATGCATTCCAGTCGATCGCCAATGCGAAGATCTATGTGAAGAACATCGCCGACGCCTTCTGCGCCGCCGATGCAGCCGGCTGCGACACCTATCGGGCGAACGCGGACACCTATAGCGAAAAGCTGACCGCCACCGAAGAGGAGATCAAGGCTGCGGTGGCCTCCATTCCGGCTGACAAGCGGGTGATCATCACCTCCCACGACGCCTTCGGCTATTTCGAAAACGCCTATGGCCTGACCTTCCTGGCGCCGGAGGGCATTTCCACGGAAGCCGAAGCCTCGGCCGCCGATGTCGCCGCACTGATCAAGCAGGTCCGGGAAGACAAGGCTTCCGCCATTTTTGTGGAAAGCATCACCAATGCACGGCTGATCGAGCAGATCGCCGCGGAAACCGGCCTGAAGGTCGGCGGCACGCTCTATTCCGACGCGCTTTCGCCGGAAGGTGGCCCGGCCGCGACCTATATCGACCTGATGCGCAGCAATATCGCTACCATCAAGGGCGCGATCCTCGGCTCCTAAAATCACCGAATGCCTCCCAAGGCTGTTGACCGGGCCTCCCGATTTCTCCTACCCAACAGGGCAGGCTGAGCGGGAGGCCGGCACATGGGGCAATGGCCAATCCGCGCATCGAGGAGGTTTTTCATGACAGAAGCCGTAACCGTCACCCGCGAGGGCGAGATCGCCATTGTCACGATCGACAATCCGCCGGTGAACGCGCTGAGCTTCCACGTCCGCGAGCCGCTTCAGGGGGCCATCGCGACACTGCGCGACGATGACACGGTTGCAGCAATCGTGCTTGCCTGCGCCGGGCGCACCTTCGTTGCGGGAGCAGACATCACCGAGTTCGGCAAGCCACTGCGGCAGCCGGAACTGCGCGACATCATCGCGACGCTCGAAACCGTGGACAAGCCGACGGTTGCGGCCATCCACGGCACTGCGCTGGGCGGTGGCCTGGAACTGGCGCTCGGCTGCCATTTTCGCGTTGCCGACGCGAAGGCCCGGCTTGGCCTGCCCGAGGTGAAACTGGGCCTTCTGCCCGGCGGCGGCGGCACGGTGCGCCTGCCCCACCTCGTCGGCGCGGAGAAGGCGCTGAAACTCATCGTCTCCGGCGTGCCCATTCCGGCCAGCGAAGCGCTGTCATCCGGCCTCGCCGATGCCGTCTTCGATGCCGACCTGATCGCCAATGCAGTCGGCTTTGCGCGCGAGAAAGTGGCCGAAGGCGAAAAGCCGGTGGCGGTGCGCGACCGTAACGAACGTATTGCCGGCACCGACCTCGCTTCGTTCGACACCTTGGCCGCGGAACTGGCCAAGAAGGCGCGCGGGCTGGAAGCGCCGCTGGCCTGTGCGCAATCGGTACGCAACGCAATCACCCTTCCCGCCGACGAGGCGCTGGCCAAGGAACGCGAACTCTTTGCCAGGCTCGTTGCCGGCGACCAGTCGCGCGCGCAGCGGCATTTGTTCTTCGCCGAGCGCGAGGCGGCGAAAGTGCCCGGCGTCGGCAAGGAGGTCCAGCCTCGCACGGTCGCCCGCGTCGGCATCATCGGTGCCGGCACCATGGGCGGCGGCATTGCCATGGCCTTCGTCAATGGCGGCATTCCAGTCACCCTTTTGGAAATGAACCGCGAGGCGTTGGACCGTGGCCTCGCCACGATCGAGAAGAACTATTCGATCTCGGTTTCACGCGGCTCGCTCAGCGAGGACGCCAAGGCCAAGCGCATGGCGGCCTTCAAGCCCACCACCGACTATGCCGACCTCGCCGATTGCGATCTGGTGATCGAGGCGGTGTTCGAGGACATGGCGGTGAAGAAGGAGGTCTTCGGCAAGCTCGACAAGGTCGTGAAGCCGGGCACCATCCTTGCCACCAACACATCCTATCTCGACGTCAACGAGATCGCCGCCTCCACCAGCCGCCCGGAAAATTTCCTCGGGCTGCATTTCTTCTCGCCTGCCAATGTCATGAAGCTCCTGGAGATCGTGCGTGGCGCGCGCACGGGGCCGGACGTTCTGGCGACCGCGCTTGCCGTCGCCCGCAAGATCGGCAAGGTTCCGGTCGTCGTCGGCGTCTGCCACGGCTTCGTCGGCAACCGCATGCTGGGCGCGCGCGGCCAGGAAACGGAAAGCCTGCTTCTCGAAGGAGCCTCGCCCAAGCAGATCGACAAGGTGTTCACCGATTTCGGCTGGCCGATGGGGCCGTTCCAGATGTGGGACCTTGCCGGGCTGGACATCGGCTGGCGCAACCGCAAGGCGCAGGGCAAGACGGCGGTCATTGCCGATGCGCTATGCGAACAAGGCCGCTTCGGGCAGAAGACCGGGCGTGGTGTCTATCTCTACGAAAGCGGCTCGCGCACGCCTGTACCGGACCCGGAGGTCGCAGCGCTGATCGAAGAGAAAGCCAAGGACGCCGGCATCACCCGCCGCAGCATTTCCGCCGACGAGATCACCGAGCGCACGCTCTACCCGATGATCAACGAGGGCACGAAAATCCTCGAGGAAGGTATTGCCGCCCGCGCTTCGGATATCGATATCGTCTGGGTGAACGGCTATGGCTTTCCGGTCGGCAAGGGCGGCCCTATGTTCTGGGCTGAGCTGGAAGGTTTCGGCAAGATTCTCGAGCGACTGGAATACTGGCATGGACGCACCGGCAAGGACGTCTTTCGCCCATCCGAAATGCTGAAGAAGGCGGCTCAGACTGGCAGATTGGGCAACGACTGATCCGCCCCGGGCTTTTGCCACATCCTGCGATTGACCGCGTTGCGGCCGATGCAGCGGCATGGCAAGAAGGCTCCCCAATAAACGGCCGGACAATTTCGGCCGCAAGCGCGAACGAACCCATGAGGACCACCATGGAATACCGTCCGATTTCAGATGACTTTTCCGTGTCGGGGCAGATCAGCGCCGACCAGATCTCCACCATCAAGGCTGCCGGGTTCAAGAGCATCATCTGCAACCGCCCGGACAATGAGCAGCCCGGACAGCCATCGGCCGCAGAAATCCGCAAGGCGGCGGAAGCCGCCGGCCTCGGCTTTCGCCATGTTCCGGTGATCAGCGGGCAGCCGGCAACGCCGGATGATGTCGCCGCCATGGCCGCCGCGCTGGAGGAGCTGGAAGGTCCGGTGTTTGCCTATTGCCGCTCCGGTACGCGCTCGACCAACCTGTTCATTGCCGTGCAGCAGGCATAGCACCTCTCAACGGCCCGGAAGGTCATAGCGGCAGCGCCGAGGTCTCCTTCAGCGTCTGCAGGACGATCGCCGTCTTCACGTGCTGGACGGATTCATGCGGCAGCAGCACGCCGTTGACGAAATCGGCAAGCGAGCGCAGGTCGGGCGTCACCACCTTCAATATATAGTCCATCTCGCCGGTCAGCGCGTGCGCCTCCTGAACCTCGGGCAGGCGCGCAAGAAGATCCGCGAAGCGCTGGGCATTGTCGCGGTTATGGGTGGCAAGCGTCACCGAGATGACGTTGACCAGCGAAAAGCCGAGCCGGTCGCGGTCGAGCACAGCACGGTAACCGCGAATATAGCCCTCTTCCTCCAGCCTCTGGCGCCGTCGCGAGCATTGCGACGGCGACAGGTTCACACGCTCGGAAAGATCGCCATTGGTGAGCCGCCCATCACCCTGCAGCAA
>JBARWP010000703.1:0-5599 GCA_049646905.1 Pseudaminobacter sp.
CCGGCGACGTGTTCCTAGTGGCCCGGATGCAATGCGTCGTTGAGATACATGCAGGTCAGGACCGCAAAGACATAGGCTTGAAGGGCGGCCACGAGAACTTCGAGCGCGGTGATGGCAACCGTCATGAACAGCGGCAGGACAGCCCCCGCAATGCCGACGGCGCCGTAAGCGCTGAGCGCGGTCACGAAGCCCGCGAAAACCTTGAGCGTGATGTGCCCGGCCAGCATGTTGGCGAAGAGACGAACCGACAGGCTGAGCGGACGCGACAGGAAGGAGATGACCTCGATCATCACCACCAGCGGCACAAGAATGATCGGCACGCCTTGCGGCACGAACAGTTTGAGGAAGCCCAGGCCGTGCTTCATGAAGCCATAGACGATCACCGTGCCGATCACGAGCATCGACAGCGCGAAGGTGACGATGATGTGGCTGGTGACGGTGAAGAAATAGGGGAACAGGCCGAGGAAATTGGCCACGAACACGAACATGAACAGCGAAAACACGAACGGGAAGAACCGCATTCCCTGCGTTCCGGCCGCATCCCGAAGCATCGAGGCGACGAATTCGTAGCTCATTTCGGAAATCGACTGCAGGCGGCCCGGGATCAGGCCGCGGCTGGACGTCGTCAGGAACAGGAAGCCGCCGGCAATGGCGACCGTCGCGACCATGAAGGCGGACGAATTCGTGAATGAAAGGTCGTAACCGCCGACCTCGATCGGAATCCATTTCGTGATGTGAAACTGATGGATCGGATCGTTGGCCAAATCGGCCTCCCCTCAGACAGATCGCACCCGCAGGCGCAGTTTACGTTTCATCCGGCCCTTTGGCGCTCTTGTCTCGCGCCCTCAGACCCGCATCGGCAACGACACCAGCCGAGCGCAGGACGTTCAGAACGCCAGCGCCGAACCCCAGCAGGAAGAAGACGATCAATCCCCATGGCGATGTCCCCGCCCAGCGATCCACCATCCAGCCGAGCCCCGCACCGACCGCTATCCCAGCGATAAATTCGCTTGAAAGCTTCAGCGCCTGACCGTACCCGGCCAAGTTGCCCGACTTTTCGCCCTCTTTTGCTGTTGGCCCGTCGGGTCGTCTCGTCGCAAGCGATGCTTCGAGCCGGCGTCGGCGGTGCTCAAGGTCGTCGTCGCGGAGGCCAGGTTTGTCGTGATCCCCAGGCCCGGTTTTTCCGGTTTCGTCTGGCCTTTCGTTGTCGGCCATCGCAACCCCCTGCCCAGACAGAACGTGCCCGTCCATCCGCTTCAAAGTCGCGGGCAACATAGTTAGCGAGCCTATCCCAGTCAAGCCACGGCGTAAGGAGACTTGGGGCGATCTTTATCCAGCAAAATCATATAGTTACGAAAGTGCGACATCCTGCCCGCACTGTAACGGGCCTCGCCACCGGCGAATCCTGCTGGAATCCGGACGGCCGGACGGAGGCTACGAGCCCCTAGCTCCAGCCGCCGCCATAGGTCCGATAGAAGATATGAAGGCCGATTCTCTTCATCTTTTCCATGGTGCGCGCCCAGCGCGGGCTGACATAGGCAGCATAGTAGTGAGTGGACGACCCGACCGCTGGAATGAAGATCTTGCCGGCGGTGACGGCCATCGCGACCTCCTCGGCGATTTCATAGTGCTTGCGGCTGGTGATGCGATCCTTGATGCCATCGCAGGCAAAGGAGAACTGGCAGCGGTTGCGCCAATGGTCGTTCTGGTAGACGACACCGCAAATGGTGCTGGGATAGGCGGGATTGCGCACGCGGTTGAGGATCACCTGGGCGACCGCAGCCTGCCCTTTCAGACTCTCGCCGCGCGCTTCGAAATAAATGGCGGTGGCCAGGCACTTCTGCTCGCCCTTCGAGAATACGGCTGGCGGCAGCGGCTTTCGCATCCAGTCATGGTCGCCCTTCTTGACCGGCGGAATGAACCGGCCGGCGGCCTCGTCCTCATCCTTGAGCAGACTGGCGAAGGGCGAGGCCTTGGCATAATCGGGTTCGGGCGGGGCATAGGCTGTCGCCAGTATGTCGGCCTTGTCGTTGTTGACCAGCTCGGCCAGCATGGTCGGCACACCACGGGTTGCCGGCTTGTCGTCCTTCTTGAGGTAGAAGGCGGTGGCGATCTCGATTTCCTTGCCCTTGATCGGCGACTTGGCGAAGGTCATCCTGACGTCGCCGTCCTGCGCGGGGCGCAGCAGCGAACTGGTGCGGTCAAGCACCGACCCCGCATTGAAGGCCTTCGGCGGCGCCACCGGCGCTATCTTGACAATGCGACCCCGCTTCTGCCCACGCGTGATGCGGTCTTCATCCGGGACTTCCGAAATGGCCGCCTGCTTTGCCTTGAAAGCCACGGCGCCGATGCCGGAGGCATCCACGCCCGAACCGGAAATGGTGCCCGCCGGCATGTTCGCGGCAGCAAAGGGCATCTCGGCGACATGAACGGAGCCGGCAACAGCGCTATCGACGAAGGAATTCCAGCGCGTGCCGGGCGCTTCGATACCAGATACCAGACTGCCCATATCCTGATAGGCCGTCATGGTGGGAAACCCGACCCACATGCACAAACCCACGATAAGGGGAGGCAGGAACGAGCTTTTCTTCAGGCTGGCGACAACCAGCCGGCTCGTCGGCAAATGTCGATGCACAGAGACTCTCCAGAACGCAACCAGGACACCACTGGAGGTCGAAAATGATGCATTAACCTTGATGGAGCGTTAACGACAAAGAGAAAACCGGAATTGATCCTCAGGGTGGATCATGTGTGGATTCAATACGTTACGCATATATTTGCGTGTGAATGCGGCTGCCGCGATCGAAGCGGGACGGGCCTTCAGCGCTTCTTCGCTCTCCCGGCGAAGGGATTGTCGGAGGCGCGCAGCATCATGCGGATGGGAACGCCCGGCATATCGAAGGCCTCGCGCAGGCTGTTGACGAGATAACGCACATAGGATTGCGGCATGGCATCGGGCCGCGAGCATGACAGCACGAAGCCCGGCGGGCGGGTCTTGGCCTGGGTGATGTATCTGATTTTCAGGCGCCGGCCCGCTACCGCCGGCGGCGGATTCTGCGCCAGCACGGTTTCCAGCCAGCGGTTGAGCCTTCCCGTCGAGACGCGGCTGTTCCATACGCGATGCGTCTTGAGCACTGCTTCCATGAGCTTGTCGAGGCCACGTCCGGTCTCGGCCGACACCGGCACCGCCTGAAGCCCGCGCACCTGCGGCAGAAGCCGCATTGTCTTCTCGCGCAGTTCGGCCAGAACCTCCTGCGGATTGTCGATCAGGTCCCACTTGTTGAAGGCGAGCACCAGCGCGCGGCCCTCACGGACGATGAGGTCGGCGATCTGCAGATCCTGCTTCTCGAAGGGAATGGTCGCATCGAAGACGACGATGACCACTTCGGCAAAACGAATGGCGCGCAAGCCATCGGCGACCGACAGCTTCTCCAGCTTTTCCTGCACCCTGGCCTTGCGGCGCATGCCCGCCGTGTCGAAGAGCTTCAAATGCCGGCCGCGCCATTGCCAGTCGACCGAGATGGAGTCGCGGGTGATACCGGCTTCCGGGCCTGTCAGCAGGCGTTCCTCGTCGATCAGCGCATTGATGAGCGTCGACTTGCCGGCATTGGGGCGGCCGACCACGGCAATGCGCATCGGCTTGGTTTCGTCATATTCGGGCTCGGCATCGGGATCGGCGATGTCCTCGCCGACCAACACTTCCAGTTGGTCGTCCTCGGCCTCCGCCTCATCCTCGCCAAGAGCGCGCGCTTCGCCGAGTGCCGCGACGACCGCGTCGCGCAGGTCCGGCATGCCCTGGCCATGCTCGGCCGAAATCGGAATCGGCTCGCCGAGACCGACCTCCCAGGCTTCCAGCATTCCGCCCTGGGCACCGCGCGCCTCGGCCTTGTTGGCCACCAGCACGACGGGCTTGCCGGAACGGCGCACGACATCGGCAAACGCCTTGTCGTCCGGCATCATGCCGGATTTCGAATCGACCATGAAGAAGATGAGATCGGCTTCGCGGATGGCGATTTCCGTCTGGGCGCGCATGCGTCCCTGCAGCGTCGCCGGAGCCGCCGTCTCGAAACCCGCCGTATCGATCACATCGAAATGAAGGTCGTAGAGTTTCGCCGGATGGACGCGCCGGTCGCGGGTGACGCCGGGCGTGTCATCGACCAGGGCCAGCTTCTTGCCGACGAGACGGTTGAAAAGGGTCGACTTACCGACGTTGGGTCGGCCGATGATGGCAACCTTGAAGCCCATTGCGGCGCATCACGAGGCGTTGCCCGAACTGCGAATCAGTTCGGACATCAGGATGGCGCGCTGGCGCGCATTGCGCGGGGCGCCCTCATCGGAGGAAATCTGCTCGAACAGCTTGAGCGCGTCGGCGGACTTGCCTTCCTTCCAGGCGGCAAGCCCAAGTGCCTCGCGCGCGGCATGGCGCAGCGTAACGGTGTCGGCGGTCAACTCTTCGACGCGGGCCGAGACGTCCGCATAGGAGCCATGGTCGACCAGCAGCAGTGCTGCCCGCAACCGAGCCATGTCGCGGATCGAAGCCGGGATCGAGCCATCGGCGGCAACGGTATCGAACTCCTTGACCGCGCCGTCGAAGTCACCCTTTTCGGCAAGTACGGTTGCCGCCCGCATCCGCGCCAGCAGCGGATAGGCGCCGTAGCCCTCGGTCTCGAGCGTCTTGAGTGCTGCCAGCGCCTCGTCGTTCTTGCCGTCATTGGCAAGCGTCAGCGCCTGGGAGAAGGCATCGCCGGAATGGTTGGCACGGCTTTCGACCCAATATTCATAGGCAACGAATGCGGCGGTGGCGAGAACGACGAACACGGCAAGCCCAATCGCCAGCGGGCCGAAACGATCCCACAGCGCCTTGGCCTGCTCCTTGCGCAGTTCGTCATTGACTTCACGAAAGAAACTGTCGTCCGACATCCATTCAATACCAATACTTGCCACGCGGGCTTTGTTAGCCAGCCTTTTAGCGGAAATTCGCAGGCATGGAAGGGGCAGTGCGCCAAATTCGCCACGGTGCACGCCGAAGTGAGCCAAATCGTGGCCGCCCATACGGCCTGCCCGTATCCGCGCCACATTTGCTGCCTATCGATCCGCCCTCCCCGTCCTGTTCATGAAATCCCGCCATGCCCTGCCTCCTGCGTACCCTCCTGCCCGCCTGCCTCTCCGTTTCGCTGGTTCTGCCCGCATGGGCGGAACAGCACGCGAAAGTGGCGCCGGAAAAGCCGCAATATGTGCTCATTTCCTTCGACGGCGCGCATGACCTGGCGCAATGGCAGCGCAGCCGCAACCTTGCCGCCCGCACCAGCGCACGCTTCACCTATTTCCTGTCATGCGTCTTTCTTCTGTCGCGGGAAACGCGCGGGCACTATCACGCACCAGGCAAGGCTGCCGGCAGGTCCAATGTCGGCTTTGCCCAGTCGAAGGATGAGGTGGAGGCGCGGCTTGGCCAGATCTGGCTGGCGCGGGCGGAAGGCCACGACATCGCCAGCCATGGCTGCGGCCATTTCGACGGCAAGGGGTGGAGCAAGGCCGATTGGCTGAACGAGTTCGGCCAGTTTTCCTCAATCCTGCGCGATGCCTACAAGATCAACGGTAT
>JBARWP010000704.1:0-5168 GCA_049646905.1 Pseudaminobacter sp.
GCGCGGCGTCTCGATAAGCCCCAGTACCGGCATGATGATGAGGAAGAACGCAAAGTAGTAGAAGGTCGAGAGCTGCGCCAGGGCCACATAGATGCCCTCGGCCGGTCGCGAGCCGAGCCAGCCGAGAAAGACGGCGTTGGCGAGGAAGAGCCAGAAGAAAAACCTGTACCATGGGCGGTAGACGGCCGAGCGCACCTTCGACGTATCGAGCCACGGCACGAAGAACAGCACCGCAACCGAACCGAACATGGCCAGCACGCCACCGAGCTTGGAACTGACCGGTCCGATATTGAAGGTGATGGCGCGCAGGATCGCGTAGAACGGCAGGAAGTACCATTCCGGCACGATATGCGCCGGCGTCTTCAGCGCATTGGCGGCCGTATAATTGTCGGGATGGCCGAGATAGTTCGGGATGTAGAAGACGAAATAGGCCAGCATGATCATGCACATAACGACCCCGAACAGGTCCTTGACCGTGGCGTAGGGGGTGAAGTCCACGACATCGGTCTTCGACTTGACCTCGATGCCGGTCGGGTTGTTCTGGCCGACGACATGCAGCGCCCAGATGTGCAGTGCCACCACGCCGACAAGCATGAAGGGCAGCAGGTAATGCAGCGCGAAGAAGCGGTTGAGCGTCGGATTGTCGACCGCAAAGCCGCCCAGCAGCAGCTGCTGGATCCATTCGCCGACCAGCGGAATGGCGGTGAAGAAGCTGGTGATGACGGTGGCACCCCAGAAACTCATCTGTCCCCAGGGAAGCACGTAGCCGATGAAGGCGATCGCCATCAGCAACAGGAAATTGATGCAGCCGAGCACCCACAGAAGTTCGCGCGGTGCCTTGTAGGAGCCGTAATAGAGTCCGCGCGACATGTGGACGTAAACCGCGATGAAGAAGAACGATGCGCCGTTGGAATGCAGGTAGCGCAGGAGCCAGCCCGAATTCACGTCGCGCATGATCTTCTCGACCGATTCGAACGCCAGGCCGGTATCGGCGGCATAGTGCATGGCCAGAACGACGCCGGTCAGGATCTGCGCCACCAGCATGATGGAGAGGATGCCGCCGAAGGTGTAGGCGTAGTTCAGGTTGCGCGGCACCGGATAGGAAACGAATGAATCATGGACGAGGCGCGGCAACGGCATGCGCGCGTCGACCCAGCGTCCGATGCCTGATTTGGGCGTATAGGTAGAGTGTCCACCGCTCATGGAAATTTATCCCCTCTTCCTCAGCCGATCCGGATCGTGGTGTCGGAAATGAATTCGAATGCCGGCACCGGCAGGTTTTCGGGTGCCGGGCCTTTGCGGATGCGGCCTGCCGTATCGTAGTGCGAACCATGGCAGGGGCAGAACCAGCCGCCGAAATCGCCCTGCTGGCCAAGCGGCACGCAACCGAGATGCGTGCACACGCCGACCATGACGATCCAGTTTTCCTTGCCCTCGCCCGCCGAGCGATCGACGTCGGTCGCTGCCGCATCGCTTGCCAGATTGGCATTGCGGGCAACCGGATCCTTCAGCTCGGCAAGCTGCACATCCTGCCCGGCCTGGATCTCCTCGGGCGTACGGTTGCGGATGAACACCGGCTTGCCGCGCCATTTCACCGTCAGCGACATGCCCGGCGTGAGAGAAGAGACGTCAACCTCGATCGACGAGGCGGCAAGCGTCGAGGCATCCGGCCTCATCTGGTCGATGAAAGGCCACGCGACGGCGCCAGCGCCGACGACGCCGGCCATGCCCGTCGCCACATAAAGGAAATCACGACGGCCTGGATCGATCGTATCGTTTGCGCTCACGGGAATATGATCCTTTCGCCTTACCCCTAGCCGGCGGCGAGCCATGTCCCCGCTCACTGCCGACAGCCCGCTCCTCCTCGGAACAGGCTGACGAACTCCTCCGGCATTCGGGCATCGGTTTATGCGTGAAGCCCGCTCTTGTCCAGACTGGACAATGGGACAGGGCAGATTGTCGCGGGGACAACGGCGACCCGCCGGACCGGGGCGGTAGCCGCCTATAACGCGCCGAGCCGCGCCAGGACCTGGCCGGGAATCCGAAGATCGCGGATCACATCGTCATGCCGGCGCAAGCCGCAGAGTTCACGCTGGATGAAATAGGCATGAACCGCTGCCGCCGCTTCCTTCAAAAGCCGCGTGCGTTCCGGTGATTCTCTCGCCACCTGCCCCAGCCGTGCCAGGCAGATTTCGGCGCGCTCTCCCGCCCGGCCGAGCGATGCCGCCATTTCGGCAAGCATTTCATGCTCGAGCATGTTGACGCCGCTCTCCGGAGCCAAGGCGTTCGAATATCTCCTGGGCGGGTGCAGTGGCACGGCCCTCTCCCTACTCGGCCGCCAGCCGGTCGCCGAGGAAACCGCCGGACTGGCGTTTCCACAGCTGCGCATAAAGGCCATCGCGCGCGATCAATTGCTCATGCGTGCCTTCCTCGACGATCCGGCCTTCATCTATGACGATCAGCCGGTCGAGTGCTGCGATGGTCGACAGGCGGTGGGCGATGGCGATCACCGTCTTGCCCTCCATCATGCGGTAGAGATTGTCCTGGATGGCCGCTTCCACCTCCGAATCGAGCGCGGAGGTGGCTTCGTCCAGAATAAGGATCGGCGCATCCTTGAGCATCATGCGCGCGATGGCGACGCGCTGCCGCTGGCCGCCCGACAGCTTGACGCCGCGCTCGCCGACATGGGCATCGTAGCCCTGCCTGTGGTTGGGGTCGGAAACGCCGGTGATGAATTCATGCGCGGCCGCCCTTTCGGCCGCATCCTCGATTTCCGCCTGGGTCGCGCCTGCCCTGCCATAGCCGATATTGTCGCGGATCGAGCGATGCATCAGCATCGCATCCTGGCTGACCACGCCGAACTGCGCCCGCAGCGAGGCCTGGGTCAGCGTGCGTATGTCATGACCGTCGATCAGGATGCGTCCCTTCTCCACATCGAACAGCCGCAGCGCGAGATTGACGATGGTGGTCTTGCCGGCACCGGACGGCCCGATCAGGGCCACGCGTTCGCCCGGCCTGACATGCAGGTTGAGATTGTCGATGATGCCGCTGCCCTTGCCATAGTGGAAGGACACGTTCTCGAAGCGTATGTCGCCGCGGGCGCGCGGCAGCACGATGGCGTCCGGCGCGTCACGGATTTCGGGGCGCACCGATATGGTGCGGGTGGCATCCTGCACGGTCGCGTAGTTGCGGACCAGGCCGTTGATGTTGAACATCATCCAGCCCGACATCTGGTTGAGCCGGAACACCAGGCCGAGCGCGGCGGCGATCGCGCCGGTCGAGATGCCGCCAGCGGTCCATTTGTAGATGCAGATTGCCGCGATCGACCCCATCATCAACCCGTTGAGCAGGGCGACCGAAGCGCGAACCGTGGTGATTGCCCGCGTCAGCCGGATGACGGCAACCAGGAAGCGCTCCAAGCCCTCGCGGACATAGGCATGCTCGCGCCTGCCGCTGTCGAACAGCTTCACGGCAACGATATTGGTGAAGGCATCCACCAGCCGCCCGTTGAAGATCGAGCGCTCGTCGGCGGTGGCGCGGCCCGCACGCCGCATCTCCGGCAGCAGGAAGCGGATAATCGCCGCATAGCCGATGAACCAGACACCCACCACCACGCCCAGCCACGGCTCGACCGTCGCCAGGATCGTGATCGCCAGCACGATGAAGGTCAGGAACGACCACATGGTCTGCAGCACGTTGACGATGAAGTCGCCCACGGCCTCGCCGCCCTGCATGATCTTGGTGGCGATGCGGCCGGCAAAGTCGTTCTGGTAGAAGGTATAGGGCTGCTCGATGACCCGCCGGAACGCCTGCCAGCGCACCATCGAATAGAAGCCGGGCACCACCACCTGTTGCTCCACCACCGCAGAAGCGATCAGGACGACGGTTCGCACCACCACCAGAAGGGCAAGCAGCGCGGCCAGTTCCGGCCAATGGTCGGCAAGCAGCGTTTTCGGATCGGCACCGTCGAGCAGGTCGATCAGCCAGCCGATCGACCAGTAGAGCGCGGCATCGACCGCGCCGGCCAGTCCGCCGACGATGAGAAGCGCGATGAAGGGGCCCTTGGCCTGCCTGGCGAAATAGAGGATGAAGCGCCAGGCATTCGCCGGCAGCACCTCGCGGTCGGTATCCTGGAACGGATCGACCCAGCCCTCGGCCTTGCGCCACAGGCTATCGCGCAAGCCGCGCTCCTCCATCCTCACTTGCCTTTCCAGACGCACATCCATGATGATTCCCATATGGTACACGAGCGCGGCCCAGAAAAGCTGCGCCCTGCCTCATTCGGCCGCCCGCCCGGCAGCGACCACGCCCTCGAGCGGTGTATCGCATTGCAGGAAACCGCCCGACTGCCGCGCCCACAGCTGCGAATAAAGGCCGCCGCGCGCCACCAGTTCGTCATGCGTGCCCTCTTCCACGATGCGGCCCTGGTCCATGACGACCAGCCGATCCATCGCCGCGATGGTGGAAAGGCGATGGGCGATGGCGATCACCGTCTTGCCCTCCATCAGCCGATAGAGGTTTTCCTGGATGGCCGCCTCGACCTCAGAATCGAGCGCCGAGGTCGCCTCGTCCAGGATCAGGATCGGCGCATCCTTCAGCATGACGCGGGCAATGGCGATACGCTGCCGCTGGCCGCCGGACAGCTTCACGCCACGCTCGCCGACATGAGCATCGAGGCCCTTGCGGCCCTTGGCATCGGAGAGCGCCGCAATGAAGTCGTCCGCGGAGGCCCGCCGCGCCGCCTCCAGCACCATCGCCTCGTCCGCATCGGGCCGGCCGTAAACGATGTTGTCGCGCACCGAGCGATGCAGCAGCGAGGTGTCCTGCGTCACCATGCCGATCTGCGCGCGCAGCGAATCCTGCGCGACATCGGCGATGTCCTGCCCGTCGATGAGGATGCGCCCGCGCTCCAGGTCGTAGAAACGCAGCAGAAGATTGACCAGCGTCGACTTGCCGGCACCGGACCGCCCGACGAGGCCCACCTTCTCGCCCGGCCGGATGGTCAGCGACATATCTTCGATGACACCCTTGCCCTTGCCATAGTGAAAGCCGATGCGCTCGAACTCGATCAGGCCCTTGGTGACGACGATCTCGCCTGCGCCTTGCCTGTCTTCCACCAGGCGCGGCAGCGAGATCGAGTTTATGCCGTCCTGGACCGTGCCGATATT
>JBARWP010000705.1:0-5742 GCA_049646905.1 Pseudaminobacter sp.
GAGGAGTTCGACGTGGTCGTCGTCGGCAGCGGCTTCGCCGGGCTGGCCGCCGCCTACGAGGCCGCGAGGGCCGGCGCCTCGGTCGTGCTGCTCGAGAAGATGGTCACCCCGGGCGGCAACTCGATCATTAACGGCGGCGTGATCGCGGCCGCCGGATCGCCACGGCAGGCGGAGATGGGCATCGAGGACTCGTCCGAGCTGCTGCTCGCGGACATGCTGGCCGCGGGGCTCGACATCAATCATATCGAGCTGGCGCGCCTGGTGGCCGAGGAATCCTGGAACACGGTGCAGTGGACGATCGACGAGCTGGGGACCGTCTATGCGCCGACGGTGATCCAGATGGGCGGGCACGCCGTGCCCCGGCTGTACGCGACCTCGACCGGCGCCGGCATCATCAATCCGCAGCTGGAAAAGATTGCCGAGCTCGGCATCCGTCCGCGGACGCGGTCGCTGCTCGTTCATCTGCTGCGCGACGGCGACGGCCGGGTTAAGGGCGTGGAGATCCAGCAGGAAGTGTCGCGTGTGAAGAGATGGTTGGGCAGCGGCGGCACGATGAAATCCTCCGGCCGCAGCACAGGCGCGACCACGCCCTTGTCCAGGATGGGCAGTTCGGCCTTGCTCATGCCGCCGATCAGGATCGCCGACAGCGCGTCGGCGTCCGCCTCCATCAGAAGCGCGCGCAGATCGTCGGTCAGGCCGACACCCACCGTATTGTCGTTGATGCGGCGTTCGAGCAGCCAGCGCCGGGCTTCCATGTCCTTCATGGTCTCGGCGAGCATCTCGCGCAGGAACACAACCTCCACGCCGCGATAGCGCATGGCGTCGACGAAGGTCATATGCTCCACGCGCGCCTGCTTTACCCAGATGACGTCGTCAAACAGCAGTTCCTTGCAGTTCGACGGCGTCAGCCTGGCAAGGGCAGCACCCGGCCGGTGGACGAGAACCCGGCGCAGCTTCCCCACTTCCGAGTGGACGCCATAGTTGATGTGCATGGCACGCTCCCTCAACCGAAAAGCGTGGCGACGCTCAAGCTCGCCATGATGATGACGGTGAGGATCAGGAGCAGCGGCCACATGAAACGCAGCCAGCGCTCATAGGGCACCCGGCCGATCGCCAAGGCGCCCATCACCACGGCGAAGGTCGGATTGATGAGGTTCACCAGCCCGTTGGCCGACTGGTAGGCGGTAACGACCAGATCGCGGCCGACACCGGCGAAGTCGGCTACAGGGGCCATGATCGGCATCGACAGCACCGCCAGCCCCGAAGAGGATGGCACGAAGAACGACATCAGCACCTGAAGCCAGTACATCACGTTGATGAAGGCGATCTCGCCGAGACCGGCGACGGAAAGCTCGGCCCAGTGCAGGATGGTGTCGGTGATGCGGCCGGAATCCATGATGACGACGATGCCGCGCGCCAGCCCGATTATCAGGGCGACGCCGAGCAGGTCGCGCGCGCCATTGAGGAATGCGTCGACGAATTTCTCCTCGCCCTGCCATGCGATCAGGCCGACGAGAATGGCCGACGCCAGGAACAGCCCGGTCATCTCGCCCATCCACCACTCGGCGGCGAGCACTCCCCAGACCATCACGACGAAGGTGAGCGCGAAGATTGCAAGCACGATCTTGTGGAGCGTGGTGAAATTGGGCGTCTCGCCCCCATGGGCCGACAGGAAATGCGCCTCGTTCTCTTCCTTCCGGTCGTAGACCAGCGACTGCGACGGGTCGAGCCGCACCCGTTCGGCATAGCGCATGACGTAGATCACGCAGGCGAGCCAGCACAGGCCCAGAATGATGAGGCGCAGCACGATGCCCTGGGTGAAGGGAATACCGGCCGCATCCGAAGCGATCACGGTGGCGAAGGCGTTCACCGTAGAGCCGAGCACACCGACGCCCGCGCCAAGAAGGATGATGGCCACCGCAGTCACCGCGTCGTAGCGCGCGGCGATCATCACCGGGATCAGCAGCATGTAGAAGGCCAGCGTTTCCTCGGCCATGCCGTAGGTGGTGCCTCCGAAGGCGAACAGCGCCATCAGCACCGGGATCATCCATTTCTCGCGGCCTTCGAGCCGCTTCATGGCGCTGCCGATGCCGGCATTGATAGCGCCGGTGGATGCCACCACGCCGATGAAGCCGCCGATGACGAGCACGAAAAGCGCCACGTCGATGGCGTTGGCCTCGTTGGTATCCGGATCGTAGAGCCCGGCGATGGGCGCCATGATGACGGCGAATACCCCTTGCGGGTTTGCCTCTGTCTCGGTGTATGTGCCTGCGACCGGAACCTCCCGATCCAGCGCGGGATTGAGGACGCGCTCGTACTGTCCGGCCGGTATGATCCAGGTCAACGCCGCCACCAGCACGATCAGCCCGAACAGGATGGTGAAGGCAGTGGGGAAGCGGAACTTCCTCGGCTCGGCCGTTTCCGACATGGCGTTCATGGCGAATCTCCCTCGACGCAATTGTCGTGAGCCGTGACGGCGGAGCACCGAACGCGATCCCTTGCTCCTTCTTGATAGGGCGGGTCGTTCATCACCGAATTGACGCAACGCAAGTCGCCAAAGGTTTTTGCCGCGTAGTGAAATCAGGAGACAACAGCCGACAAGTCGCGGCAAGCACGACCATGTTCCCGGCCGTCCGTCGACATGAGAGCCGGGTCCGGGCGGGCGGCTTCACCCGCGCGGAGATTCGTGACTATGAAAGACAAGACGCAGTTCAATCTCTGGTACTGGATCGCCGCCTTCATTGGCCTGATGATCTTCCAGATACTCTTCACGACCGCGAGCCAGGTAGCTCAGCTCCCATGGAGCGAGTTCGAGAGCCATCTGCAAGCCGGCCGTATCGCTGAGGTGCAGGTCTCGGACAATTACATCCAGGGCACACTGAGGCAGCCGCTGACAGGCGGCCAGAGGCGTTTCATCACCACCCGCGTCACGCCGGAGATCGCGGAACTGCTGCGAGAGCACGACGTCGTCGTCACGGGTCAGATCGAGAGCACCTTCCTGCGCGATATCCTGTCGTGGATCGTGCCGATGGCGCTGTTCATCGGCGTATGGCTGTTTCTCATCCGGCGGATGGGGGGTGGCGCCGGCGGCGGCTTGATGCAGATAGGCAAGAGCAAGGCCAAGGTCTATGTCGAGACCGACATCAAGGTCACGTTCGACGATGTGGCCGGCGTCGACGAAGCCAAGGCGGAACTGCAGGAAATCGTCGATTTCCTCAAGAACCCCGAGGAATACGGCCGTCTTGGAGGACGCATGCCCAAAGGCGTGCTGCTGGTCGGCCCGCCCGGCACCGGCAAGACGCTGATCGCGCGCGCCGTGGCCGGCGAAGCCAAGGTGCCGTTCTTCTCCATCTCCGGCTCGGAGTTCGTGGAGATGTTCGTCGGCGTGGGCGCAGCGCGCGTGCGTGATCTCTTCGAGCAGGCGCGCGGCAAGGCGCCGGCCATCATCTTCATCGACGAACTGGATGCGCTTGGCCGCGCGCGCGGCATTGGTCCGGTCATGGGCGGCCATGATGAGAAAGAGCAGACGCTGAACCAGCTCCTGTCCGAGCTGGACGGCTTCGACCCCTCGACCGGCGTGGTGCTGCTGGCGGCCACCAACCGGCCTGAGATCCTCGACCCCGCGCTCCTGCGCGCCGGCCGCTTCGACCGCCAGGTGTTGGTCGACCGGCCCGACAAGACCGGCCGGATCGCTATTCTGCACGTCCACATGAGGAAGGCGAAACTCGCTCCGGACGTCGACGCAGAGAAGGTCGCAGGCATCACGCCCGGCTTCACCGGTGCGGACCTGGCCAACCTTGTCAACGAGGCCACGCTCCTGGCCACCCGCCGCAAGGCGGACGCTGTGACGATGGACGACTTCAACAACGCCGTCGAGCGCATCGTGGCGGGGCTGGAAAAGCGCAACCGGCTCTTGAACCCCAAGGAGCGCGAGGTGGTCGCTTATCATGAGATGGGCCATGCGCTGGTCGCGCTTACGCTGCCAGGCTCCGACGCAGTGCACAAGGTCTCGATCATTCCGCGGGGAGTGGGCGCTCTCGGCTACACCATCCAGCGCCCGACTGAGGACCGTTTCCTGATGACGCGTGACGAGTTGGAGAACAAGATGGCCGTTCTGCTCGGCGGCAGGGCGGCCGAGAAGGTCGTTTTCGGGCACCTTTCCACGGGCGCGGCCGACGACCTCGCCAAGGTGACCGACATCGCGCGCGCCATGGTGACCCGCTACGGCATGTCCGAGAAGCTGGGACACGTAGCGCTGGAGAAGGAGCAGCATTCCTTCCTCGTCGACCCGAGCCCCTTTGCCGGCTTCGGCCAGGAGCGTTTCTATGGTGAGGCGACGGCCGACGCTATCGACGCCGAGGTGCGCGGCATCGTCGAAAAGACCTTCGAGCGGACCGTGGCGCTGCTCACTGAGCGGCGAGAGCTTCTGGAAACCACCGCCCGAAAGCTCCTGGAGAAGGAGACTCTCGACGAGGAAGAGCTCAAGGTCCTGACCGGACGTTCAACCCCGGACGGTGCGGCTCCGCCCCCGGCAAGGGCGGGTGGGCCTCGTCGCGCGCGCAAGGCCGCAGCCTGAGCAAATGACCCGCGCGCCGGCGGCCCCAGTTCATGCCAGGCTGGCGCTGTTCGCGACCTGCGTCCTGGCGCGCCTTGCCGACGTGCTGGTGCTGCGCTCCGACGAGTGGCTCGGCGAGCAGGTGCTGACCAGGCTCGTCGGCTTCGTTCTCCTGGCCGTCTACCTCCGGGTTGGCAACCGTCGCCTCGCCGATATCGGCTTCCATGGGCGCGACTGGCGTTTCGCCGCAGGGCTCGGAAGCGGTGACGGCGTCGCTGGCCGCACTCGTCTATGTACTGGCATCGGATGCGGCGGGACTTGCCAGGGGGTTCCTGTTCATCTGGATGAAGAGCTTGTGGACCGCCTTCGCCGCCCAAACCCTCCACAACACGACCCTCAACCTGCTGCACGTCTTCACGCCGGCGGGCGAAGCGGGCATGATCGGGCTGCGCGTCCGCGGTCGCCACGCTGGCGCTCGCCATGCTGCCCCTCGTGAAACGCCGTGTGAGATGAATCCGCACGACGAGCGGGCTGAACCGGGGCGACGACATGGCCAGGCCGTTCCGGAGCCTGCTTTGCACGGTGCTGCTTTAGCGGACGACGGCTTCAATTATGGTGTCCAACTTTTCCGATCTCGGCGCGCGCCTTTATATCGGCGGATCGCCCGGCGATAGCCGAGTTGGCCGCGAGTCGCGGCGACGAGACATGCGGCGATCAGCGCGTAGAGGCCCATACGCAACCATTCCGCCGGTTCGGGCAGATCGAACAACTCGCCGGTGAGATTGTCGGCGAAATGAAAGATGATCATGGCCAGCGTGCTCTGCCGAGTTCGGTTGAACAGCCAGGTCATCACGATGGAAAGCACCAGCACATTCGCCATGAAGCGCCAGAACGAAATGTTGAGCACCCCCAGGGAATGCTGATAGCTGCCCTCCATGAAGAAGAGGGGCAGGTGCCACAGGGCATGCACCACGCCGAGCAGCATGGCCGCACGGAGCGGTCCCAGCCCCCGTTGCAGTGGTTCCAGCGCATAGCCGCGCCAGCCCAGTTCCTCGGGCAGCGGCCCGAACACGAGCATGAAGGGGGCGAAGGCGAGCAGTCCGAGCGGCGCTGCGCCAAGCTCGCGCAGGGGGGCGAAGACGGGCCATCCGCCCGATGCTGCGCCATGAGCGGCGGCGGCGATCAAC
>JBARWP010000706.1:0-11268 GCA_049646905.1 Pseudaminobacter sp.
TGACTTCATCCCCTCTCCATCCGCTCGCAATCACAAACGGATGGGTGCTGATCGACTGTAAGAGGGGGGTCAATTTTGGACGCCGATCCTCCCAGCTAGAGGGTCAATTTTGCATGCCGGTTCACAACCTGGCTTGAGCAGATATCGTCCGTCCAGCCGCGAAAACGCTCGTCGATATGCTTTACTTCCACCTCTGCCCAATCGCCCATGCAGGCGTGAAGGCGCTCAAGCTCAAGCCCGGCATAATCGGTGTCGCTCGGAATCTCCGGCCTCCCGCTGAGATCAAGCGTGACAGGCGCATGACGCGAGGGCTCCATGAAAAGGTAATTCCCCTCGACGGAAAGGCCGAGAAGCCGGCCCGACACCCAGCCATCTCCTTGGAAAACCACGTCCGGTCCATTGTCGGCGATGTAATTGTCGATCGTCGCGGCGTCGATCCGGAACCATCCGTCCTGCGATCCGACAATGGATACTTCGGTGGCGAAACCCGTATCGTCCATCTGCTGGGGCGCAGGCAGGTTGCCGATCACGGCGTATGTGGTGCCGGGACCGGCACGAACATTTTGGCCGTCGGGGTCCGTGTCGGTGGACCAGGCACGTATCCGGCAGATGGTCGCTTCCGCCGGCCGGGTTTGCGCGGCCTTGCCGGCGCAGGCCTTCAACAGCGGCGCGGCGGCTTCCCGCGCTCCTTCGAGCGGATATTCCTCCACTCCATCCTCGACGAATACCATGAGGGTTCCGTCCGACATAATCAGATCGGTTAGCTGGTCGTCGAGCACGGTCTTTCCTTCAAGAACGAACAAGTCCCCCATCTCCATGTGCATGCCGGTGGTCCGGATCGGCACCTCGATGTCACCGGCCTGCAACCGCACCTCGACCTCGGCGCTATCGGTGGAATTGTTGGGCGCGAACGCGAAAACGAAAGTCAGGCCGTTGCCGTCCGGTGCGCAGGAGAAGGAAACGGGCGCATAATCGGATTGCGGAATGCCATAAAAGAGGGTTGCGCCGTCCGGGCTCGCGGCGCCATACCATCCTGGGTTTTCCTCTGCCGGTGCCGCCACGGAAAGCAGGCACGCAAGGACGGCCGCCCCCCGTCCTATCCATACGTGTCCGATCGATCTCATCGATGCCTCCCATCCGCCTGCATGAAGCCGGCAATTCTCCCCCGCTGTCAAAAGCGCTCCTCATTCTCCCGCGCCAACACGGTGAAAGCATCCGAATCCGGCAAGTAGCGCTCCGCGGCAAAATCCCAACGCTAGGTTACGGCGATCGTGCGGCTTCCCGGCTCCGGGCCGGCCCGGTCGTCGCAGTCCTTTGCTGCAAGTGTCATCCGTTCGGTCACGATGGCCACGATATCCGCGACGGGCTCCTTACCGCCTTGTTCTACAACAAGGCTCTGGCTGCGCTCGAAGCTGCAGTCCCGGTCGCTGAGCAAGGCGATCATGTCGACCAGTTCGAACCGGTCGTCGCGCACGAGGATCAGGGCCACAATGGCGTAATGCTGACTGGAGTTGGAATGCGTGCTTTGGGTCACCAACAGATCGTCACTGGTGCTGACCGACAGCCGAACAGGGTCCAGGAACGACGTCCACCGGTCCAATGCGATATCGACTGTGTCAAGCAGCCGGGGCTCGTCCACGATGTCGAAGAGTGCCAGAAGGGCAAGGCTGATACCGGGTTCGGCATTTTCGAAGTCGATCAGCAATGCCATTCGCTCCATGCCGCCCGAGCGCAGCGGCACCGCGATGAGTTTCAGTTGCCCGGTCGGCGCGGGTTCGACGGTCCCATGGCCCAAACCGCCGAGGTGCCTGACGCCGATTGGCTGGCCTCCGGAATAGGTAGTGCCGTTGACGGCGATTGCGGGCATGACCAATCGAAGGAGATCGAGATAGGTCTTGCCTTCGCTTGCCGACAGGGCATCCGTCGGCTGGGGAAGAAAAGACGGTTGGGCCAGCGCGCCGCCAACCGTGCCCATGAGAAGCATCAGCGCGCCAAAAATCACACGCAGGCGAACAACCATGGCCATCGTCCCGTAGGCTCATCGGCCGTTGCCGTCAGCGCCATGCGCGGTGTGTCAGGAAACTGCCGAACGAACTCATCGAGCTGGCGGTAGGAGGGGGGAAAGTCATGTCCCCACTGTGACAGACAGTGCGCCTCGTCGATGGCGATCAGTGACAGCTTGACCCGGTCCAGCCGCTCCAGCACGTCCGTCCGCAGCAGCGTCTCGGGCGCGACATAGAGAAGGTCGAGGCCGCCGTCATGGATGTCGCGCCACAGAGCGCGCCGCTCGTCGGTCGGTAGGTCCGAGTTAAGGGCGGCCGCCCTCATGCCCGCCTGCCGCAAGGCAGCCACCTGATCGGCCATCAGTGCCAGCAGCGGGGAAACAACAAGTCCCATGCCGGGTCTGGCGATGGCGGGAATCTGGTAGCAGAGTGACTTGCCGCCGCCCGTCGGCATCAGCACGAAGGCGTTGTTGCCCGTAATGACATGTTCGACGATGCGCGCCTGCGCTCCCCTGAACGCATCATAGCCATAGATGGTCTTGAGGATTTCGAGGGCGGTGGCGGTCATCGGCGTCAGCACAAAGAATCATGAAGATAGCCTTCATAGCAGCTTCGCCGTGGTAGCGCGCTGATCACGCCTTCCGTCCGTCGCCTTCGGCTGCGGGTGCAAACTCCTGGTCGACCGCGCCTGTTTATACCGTGAGCCTACGCGACTGGCTCGCCGAGTAGGGAACCGAGCCCGTGATCCCATCCAAATCCGATACGCAAGCATCCGCATCCTTATGATCGGGACGCCTATGGTGGCCGAACCTCATCAAGCGCATGTTCTGCCGCCTCAAGGACTTCCGCCGCATCGCAACCCACTATGACAAACGCGCCTATATCTTCCTGTCAGCCGTCTATCTCGCAGCCGTCATCACCTGGTGGATCCCAACTTGAGTCAATCCTAAAGCACCTGCACATATAGCAAAGAGAACCCACTGGCCGGATAGAGAGCTCTTACCGGTTGCTTGCCGGGCACGAGCTGGACTTGCTTGGTTCGTGTCAACAGCTCTTCCATGAGAATGCGCAATTCCAGCCGGGCCAGAAGCATGCCGGGACAGACATGGACGCCTGCACCATAGAGAAGATTTTGCGCAGGGTCGCGGTCAAGCCGGAATTCGTCGGGATCGCCGAAGACGGCCTCGTCCCGGTTTGCAGACGCCCACATGAGCGTGATCCGCTCGCCGGCGGCGATCTTGCGTCCGCCAATTTCCACCGGCTTGGTCGCGACCCTGCGATTGGAAACAAGCGGCGCATGTATCCGCAGGATCTCGTCGATCGCGACCGGTAGCAGGGATGGATTTTCTCGAAGCCGCTCCTGTACCGACGGATTGTCGGCCAGGTAGTGAACCAGAATCCCCACACAGGCGGCTATGGTGCCCAGTTCGCCCACTGTCCAGTTGCGCAGAATGCTGACGATCTCCCCGTCGGTCAGCAGCCTGTCTCCTATCTCCTGCCTGAGCAGGCTGGTCGTGATGTCGTCCGGAGCAGCAGCCCCGGCCTTGCGGCGCATCTCCAGCAATTCCCGGATATAACCATCAAACTCCTGCGCTATGGCAGACATCACCTTGGTGTCCCTGGCCAGGGTGGCGTCATGGTTCTTCCGGATCCACTGGCGCAGCGGCTCGTGCAGATCCTGCGGCCAGCCCAGAAAGGCGCATTGGATTCGCAGAGCGAACAACTGGGCGAATTGCGTCACCAGTTCGGTTTCCGCTCCCTTTTGCAGGTCCGATACCAGTTCGGCCGAGACTGCCCGGCAAAGCGGCTCGAAATCCTCCATGCGCTCGGACGCGAAATAGGGCTCGATCAGCTGCCTGTATCTGGTGTGTTCCGGCGGATCCATCCCATTGGGCACGGACAAATGGCTGGAGACCACATTGCTGAAGGTATGATGGTCGTCGAGCACGCGCATGACATCCTCATGCCGAAACAACGACCAGCCGAGATAATCGCTATGCGCCACCGGGCAGCGTCGGCGCATTTCATCATATGTCTCCATCTGGTGTGCGAGCACCGCGTCCGATCTGGGATCCCAATCGCGTAGCAGCCTGTTCGGCACTTGATTCATGAAATCCCCTAAACCTCATGCCCGCAGCCGAAGCGGTGGATATGCAAACGAACGAAAGCCCGGGCATCAAAGACCGGGCATGGCGCATAGATGGCGCACACCAGCGGAAAAGTCCTTGACCATGGTCAAGCGGCAGGCAGGCCGGACCGCGATGGTGACCGCTGAGGCATGCGGATCAAATGCCCTGGACCCGGTGGAAACCGGCTCCGGTGCCCATCGATAGGTCCGACCCTTTGACCTCGCACAAACTGGCGGTCGAAATTGTATCTGTTTGCGTTCGCGCAACGCCATGCGCCGCCCTGCTGATACGTTGTCCAATAGAATCGAAGCTTCCAGCCGCCCGCACTCTGGTTCGGCTTGAGGCACACAGCAAAGGACAATGTCATGGCAAGAGATCGGGCTCTCGATGCAGCGCCTCTGTGGCGTTCCTTAACTGCATTCGTAAATAGGCTATTCCGCAGCAACAGATTGCGAAGGGAGTTTTATGCGATTGATCGCGATGAAGCCGATCGGCTGTTGCGCGAATGCGCGATGGGGCGCAGCGATTTCCTGTCCTCTCTTCGCAACCCCTATTGCGCCGACGATCTTCTGTTGCCTGCGATGCGCTCCGTCGGCCTGGACCCGGAAGCGCACAAGGCGAGCTACCCGGCATGGCATCGCGATATCGAGCGCACATGTACCGCTTGTGAGAACCGGCGGCGCTGCCGCAGGGATGTCCTGAGCAATCGCTTTGCCGCCCGCCACCGCAGCTATTGTCCCAACAAGGACAGCTTCACCGAGATCGCTCAAGCAGGCGGGGACCTGACGCAGTTCCGCGATGCGCGACTTTGATCAAAGGACTGCGAAGGCTGGAATGGTTCATATAGCGATCGTGACGATATCCGACCGGGCAAGCCGCGGCGAATACGAGGACCTGGGCGGTCCAGCCGTGGAGAAATGGCTGCGGGAAGCGATCCTCACTCGATGCTCGTATAGCCGCCGGATCGTTCCCGATGGGCTGGAGGGGATCAGGGATGTCCTGATCGACCTCTGCGACAGCAAGGGCGTGGACCTGGTCCTGACGACCGGCGGCACAGGCCCCTCGCCGCGCGACCAGACGCCTGAAGCGATGCGCGAGGTCGTGACCAAGGAGTTGCAGGGCTTTGGGGAACTCATGCGCAAAGCCAGCCTGGAGCAGGTCCCGACCGCCATACTCTCACGCCAGACCGCGGGCATCCGCGGTCGCTCCCTGATCGTGAATCTGCCCGGCAAGCCGGCTTCGATCGACAGGTGTCTCGACGCCATCTTTCCAGCCGTGCCCTATTGCCTGGACCTGATCGGTGCGGGTGAAATCATCACCGACCCCGCGATATGCCTGTCCCATCGCCCAGGATAGCCGGCCCTGCCGCGCACCGGATGAAGCGATCGAGCCATCAAAACCCGGCATCAAGCATTTGTGGCGTCCCCACCCATGCGACTGTGGAGCATCCGGAAACGGTGAAGGGCGAAAGGCATCGGCTCTACGAGGATTTTCTGGCCATGCTGCTCGGCACGCTGCTCGTGGCTCTGGGCATGGTTATCTACACCAAGGCACTGCTGCTCACCGGCGGCATAGCCGGCATGGCGCTGCTGCTGCAATATGTGACTGGCATCGGATTCTGGCTCGTCTTCTTCGCCATCAACCTGCCTTTCTACCTGCTGGCGATAAGACGCATGGGATGGCAGTTTACAGCCCGGACCTTCCTGGCGGTCAGCCTCGTCTCCCTGTTTTCCGGCCTGACCCCGTCATGGATCGGCTTCTCATATCTCCATCCGATCTATGCGTCGGTGATAGGAAGCAGCCTGGCCGGTATCGGCCTGTTGATGTTGTTCCGGCATCATACAGGCCTCGGCGGCATCAACATCCTTGCCATCTATCTGCAGGAGGGCTGGGGCATCCGAGCGGGCTATTTTCAACTCGCCGTCGACCTGCTTATCCTTGCTTGTGCGCTCTTCGTGCTGGCACCCGATCAGCTTCTGCTGTCGGTCGTGGGGGCGATCATTGTAAACATGATCCTTGCGATCAACCACAAGCCCGGTCGCTATCGCGGCTTCTCTTAGATCCAGCGACAAGTGCCTGATTACGATTGGGCATTGTTGGAACTGCTCCCGGTCGAGAAAGCACTCAAAGATAGGGCGAGCCGAGCCACAGGATCCGGTCGAACAGACGCACCGGGAACGGGCGGGATCGAAGGCCGGGAAGCGTCACTTGCGTCGCGCGGCCAATCGCGTCGCCTATGCGTCCGTCGATCCAGCCGGCGAGGTCGGCATCCAGCACCTCCACATCGACCTCAAAGTTCAGCCGCAGTGATCGCGGGTCGAGATTGGAGGAGCCTATGAAGGCCCATGTGCCATCAATCGAAAGCAGCTTGGAATGATCGAACGGACCCTTCACACGCCAGACCCGGCAACCATACTCCAGCACCTGGTCGAACTGCGCTGTCATCGCCCGGTCGACGAGGAAGAGATTGTTGTCGGCAGGCACGACGATGTCGATTTTGACACCGCGCCGGGCCGCGGTGATCAAGGCGCTGACCAGTTCGCGGTCCGGCAGGAAGTAGGGCGACATGATGCGAATGGAGCTGCGCGCGACGGAAAAGGCTCCCATAAGCAGCTTGTGATTGGTCTCGATGCTGGCGTCAGGTCCGGAAGCGATGGCCCGCATGAGGATCGGTGAGCCGGGTTCGCCACCGGGCGGTTCTATCCGCCAGGCCTCACCGTCCAGCCTTTCGCCGGTCGCAAAGAGCCAGTCTTCTGCGGCGATCGAGAAGAGATCGGCTACCACCGGTCCGTTCACGCGGAAATGCGTGTCGCGGGCGCTGGCGGAACCGGTGAACTCAGCGGTGAATCCTTGGCGGATGTTCATTCCCCCGACAAAGGCCGTGGTCCCGTCCGCCACGAGAATCTTGCGGTGCGTCCTGAGATTGGCGTAGGGAAGGCGCAATCCCGTGATGATGTTGCCGTTGAACACGTCGACCGTAACACCTGCCTCGCGCAGATGGCCGACGATGCTGGGAACGGAATAGCGCGCTCCGACAGCGTCGATCAGCACACGCACGCTGACGCCGCGTCGGATGGCATCGGATAAGGCACAGGCAATGCGAAGTCCGATCGGATCGCGGTCGAAGATATAGGTCTCCAGGATCACACTGCGCCGCGCCCTGTCGATCGCCTCGCCCATCGCAGCATAAGCCTCGTCACCGGTCGTCAGCGTCTCGATGGAGTTTCCAGTCGTCAGCCTGTGGCGCGTGACCCTGTCGCCCACGGTCTTGAGAGCCGCAAATCGTTTGCCGAACCGCGCGGCGACGAGTTCGCCGGCTGCATCGAAGCGCGGGTCTGCCTGCATGGCTTGTCCAAAAGGCGACCGGGCTGAGATTTTCGAGCCGCGCCTGATGCGGTTCACGCCCACGAAAGCATAGACCAGGGCACCGACGATGGGCGAAAGCAGGATGACGCCAACCCAGCCGATGGCGGAACGGACCTCATTCTTCGTCATTGCGGCATGCGCGATCGCAGCCGTTGCGATCAGCACGGAAATGACGGCGACGAGACGAGGCCAGTAATCCAGGAGAATATCCCACATGAGAAGCCGCAATTCGCTCGACAGCATGCCACCCGCCGTGGCGCAATCAGCATAGCTCATTCCTCGGCAAAGCAAGTCTGAACATATTGCAAATTCAACACGACTGGCTTGGACCATAAGGGTCCCGCCTATTATCGGGACCCAGGAAGCAGCTTCCGACTCGTCGCGAAGATGCAAACCTAGGCGGTGGGTGCAATGTTGAGGTAGTCTCGGGTGGCGCGTTGTCGAGCGGTGATAATCCTACAGCCAAGCGCAAAGCGAATGCCGGAGATCCGATGCAAAATCTCACCGAGGTCGATTGGTCGCAAATCCCGGCACCCGAGGATGACGGCCTTGCCGATCACCTACCTGCGATGGTGCTTCCGTCGGTACAACTCACCGGCACGGATGGCGGCAAGGTCAACCTGTCGAAACTCCAGGGACGCACCGTCGTTTACGTCTACCCGATGACGGGGCGGCCGGCTGTGCCCTTGCCGGACGGTTGGGACATGATCCCCGGCGCACGAGGATGCACGCCGCAATCCTGCGCCTTTCGCGATCATTTCGCCGAACTACGCAACCTTGGCGTGGGGCATCTGTTCGGCTTGTCCGTACAAGATACGGATTATCAGAAAGAGGCTGCGGAGCGCCTCCATTTGCCGTTCCCGCTGCTGTCGGACGAGGATCGCGCATTTTCCGGAGCGCTTGATCTGCCGAGCTTTGACGTTCACGGGCGGACGCTTTTGAAGCGCATAACGCTCGTCATCAATTCCGGGCGCATCGAGCATGTTTTCTATCCGGTTTTCCCATCCGACCGGAACGCGCAGGATGTGATCCATTGGTTGCAGGAAAACCCGTACTGAGACCGGTCGGCGGCCCTGAGTCTGCCCCGCATAGTGAGGCAGGTGCCAGCGTCGAATCCTTATTGAGGTATAGCTTCGTCCCGAAGCTTCCCGCTGCGGAACTGTTGCGATCGGGATGGAAAGACGGTTAGATCGTATTGGAATTGCTCCGGGGAGGGTTGGGGCATGATCAGGTCTACGATTGTTTTCGTGACATGTCTGTTGTCGTGTGCGTCGCCGGCGGGCGGGGTAGCCACGCCCGCATGCCCGGATGATTCGTATCGCCGAAAGCGACATGCCGGGTCTTAGCGCACATGGAAAACCAGATGT
This sequence comes from Pseudaminobacter sp., assembly GCA_049646905.1. Taxonomy (GTDB): domain Bacteria; phylum Pseudomonadota; class Alphaproteobacteria; order Rhizobiales; family Rhizobiaceae; genus Pseudaminobacter. Next base: position 8,866 of record JBARWP010000706.1, read on the forward strand.
CGATCACCAGCTTGCTATCCAAGGCGGGGGCGCTTGTCCTTACCGGCGCCGCAATCCTTGGCGTTGCCTATGGGATAGCAAAATACGTCAACGATTTTGAGAACGCGAAGGCCGAAATCCAGAACCTGCGGGGTCAGATTGCCCAGTTGCAGGACATCCTGGCCAGGACACAATCGGCTTCCGGCGATGACCGCCTCGATCGCATCGAGCGGGATATCTCGGAACTGAGGGACCGGATTTCGCAGCAGACGAAGGATGCCGAGGCGCTATCGATTACCGATCGACTTCGTACCGGCCAATTCAGCGGAACCGTGACAGACGGTCAGCGAGTCTGGCCATTCAGGGCATCGAATATCACCTTCACAGGCGGAAACGAATTCGAGGCCGACATCGATTGGCAGACCCTTGACGCGGTTCACCACATTAAGGGCCGATACTCCGAGACCAGTCTTTTCTTCAAGGAGATCGCGTTCGTGAAGAAGGGAAACAATGTGCTCGGGTGCGAATACACCCTTGAAACGACCCAGCCCAGCGGCCTGTCAGGCACCTACCGCAACTGTGACGAAGGTGCATCCGGCGGCACCATCGAAGTGCGGTGGTTCTAGGGTTGGCCCAATTTTGGGTTCACCAGGTGATAGCGGCTGCGAGATAAACGGCTGGCAGGAAGATGTCGGTGCGTCTGTCATAGCGGGTTGCGATGCGGCGGAAGTCCTTGGGGCGGCCCATGCGCGGTGGAAACCACTTGCCACTGGGAGCCGGAGTGCCAACGGCAGAAGCTACGCCTGACGCTCACGAACGAGTATTTTCCGTGCGCTTCGTACCATCGTGAAGAACTGGATCGCCGCGATATTCAATCGCTATCCAAGCAAATGGTACAGTCGAAGAAACCAAACAGATTGTTTGGCAAGGCAGGGCGCTAGCAACTCGCCGCGCTAACCAATTATGAGACGTGTTGGTGTAGCCAGAGGAAATTGCTTGGGTGTCAATGTATTCGTTGACACTAAAGAAGGCACTAATGCGATGCTCTCGCAGAGGTGCAATAAGCTCAAATGGAATGGCAATGCACCTCCGAGGCAATCATGGGCCTGCGCGACCGGAGGGGTCCGCACAAGGGAGGAATTGTCATGAGCTCGTTTATCGGGACGATCCCGTTTGTCTCGCGAAGGCTGCTTCTGTCGGCGGCCGGCACGCTGTTGACCCTCAACCTGCTGCACGTGCCGGTAGCAGCCCTGGCCGAAGCCCGCGACAGCATCACCATCGGCGTGCGCGAGGACATTCCCGGCCTCGACCCGACCATCCGCCAGGGTACCATCATCGGCCTGGTCACGCTCGGCAACATCTTCGAGGGGCTGACGCGGTTCAACGAGGACGGCTCGCTGGCGCCAGGGCTGGCGAAGAGCCGGGAGATCTCTCCCGATGGCAGGACCTATACCTTCAAGCTGGTGGAAGGGGTGAAGTTCTCTGATGGCAGCAACTTCGATGCCGCCGACGTCAAATGGACCTTCGAGCGCAATGGCGGGCCGACAGCACCAATCCGGAGAAGACCTATTTCGCCCTGATGGAGAAGATCGAGACGCCGGAAACCTCGCCCAAGATGATGACGATCGCCGGTAAGCCGGCGACGGTCTGCGAGCGGTCGCTGGCATTTTTCTGAGCTTTCCTCACATGATCTGCTGCCCAATGGACTTCGGTCACCAACGGTGGTTACATACTACGGTTTAACTTCGTAAGCGGCTGATATCATTGAACTGTAGAGCCAAGATCGCTTTTCTCCTCGTATTTGCCAATCGTCGCAACCTTGATGCCGCCGAAGTGCTCGACGGTCCGCGCGACAAATGATGACGACGCACGTCGTCGCAACGGCCGGTCACGTCGACCACGGCAAGAGCACCCTGGTCCGCGCGCTGACCGGGATGGAGCCGGACCGCTGGGCGGAGGAGCGCCGGCGCGGGCTCACCATCGATCTCGGGTTTGCCTGGACAAACCTGCCCTCTGGCCGGGAGGTCTCCTTCGTGGACGTGCCCGGTCACGGGCGATTGATCCGCAACGCGCTGGCCGGCCTGGCGACGACGCCGGTGGTGTGCTTCGTGGTGGCCGCCGATGAGGGTTGGTCGGCGCAATCCACCGACCACCGCGATGCCATCGCAGCGCTCGGCATCCGCCACGGGTTGATCGTGGTCACCAAGGCCGACCGTGCCGCCGACCTCGTGGCGGCGACCATCGAGCGGGCCCGCAGCGAGTTCGCGCACACTGGTTTGCGCGACGCACCAGCGGTCGCCGTATCGGCCGTGCAGGGCACTGGATTGGACACGTTCAGGCGGACCCTCGACGACGTGCTGGTCGAAGCGCCTGCGCCCGACGCCAGCGGCCGGCTCCGGCTGTGGATCGACCGCTCGTTCAGCG
>JBARWP010000707.1:0-1653 GCA_049646905.1 Pseudaminobacter sp.
TGGGCAGGAACTCTTCCTCGCTCTCTGAAAGCACGCCCAAATCTTCATTCACGTCTTCCAGATCGGCGGCATATTCGAGGCTGGCTTCCTTCTTGGCAACCGCCGCATCCTCGCCCTCGAAAAGCTCCTTCGCCGTCTCGCGCCATGCGCCGAAATGGTATTCGTCGAACACGACCAGATCCCAGTTGATCGTGTGGAGCCATTCGTTCCGGGGTTTGATGTTGCCTGCCTTGTCGCGCCCCAGCAGGTCTTGGAACGAGCCGAAATAGACCACCGGTTTGTCGCCGTCGATTTGGCTGGGGTCGCGCCCGGAATTGCGCGAGAGAAACTGCCACCCGTTGAAATTGACATGGGATTCAAGGTCGGTCTGCCAAGCATCTTCGACGGCGGGCTTGAAGGTCAGCACCAGCACTCGCTTTGCGTCCAGCGTCTTGGAGAGCTGATATGTGGTGAAGGTTTTCCCGAAGCGCATTTTCGCATTCCAGAGGAAGCGCGGAACGGCGTTGGCGTCCTGCTGCCAGCGGGAACGGAAATAGGCGTAGGTCTGCTCGACCGCCTCCGCCTGTTCCTTGCGCGGCGGAAAATCCTCGTGATGCGTGCCGGTAAATTGCTGGCCAGAACGCAGTTCGGCCAGCACGGTTTTCACATCGGCGACCGTACATTGCATCCATTCGAGCTGCGGATTGGCAAAGCCCTTTCGCTTGAGCGCGTCGCGCACAGCATGATCGGTGATGATCGAACTGTCATCCGCTTCGGCGGATTCATCGAGGAGGATGGTGTAATTGGTGATCGCGGCGGTCTTGAGCTGTTCGGCGACACGCTGCTTCACGTCGCGTGTCGTCTGGCCAACCTTGAGCAGTCCATCATGTGCCGCGTCGGTAATCGCATAGGCGTAGATGCGCGGGCGCGCTTCCGGCTTGGGCGCGAGGATTTCTTCAATGGTAGGCTTATTCATGATCCGCCCCCATCGGGCGGATCATCTGCTCAATGAAGGCAATCTCGGTCTCGTTGATGTCATACTTTTTATAGAGATCGGCATCGGTCCAGATCCGGTCCCATGGCTGGACGGGAACCCAGCGGTACATACCCCGGAAGACGTGTTGGGCTGGCTTGCGGAGCGACACAAGGAACCGCGCCAGCCTCGTACGCAGATATGACTCGACACTCTCGGCCTCAGCCTTCGAGCTCAGAGGGCCGGCAACCAGATAGGTTTGGGTACACACCGACCCTGGCTCACCGATTATTGGCGGGCCAAGCACCAAGTCCACTCCGCTTCTCTCTCGCTCGCGGCCAGAGCCGGCAACCGGGAGAAACAACTTCCAAACGTCAATCAAGTGCGCGTTCTTGTTGATCGTCTCGCGGGCCATCGCGCCTCGGACCCTTTTTGTCGCGACGTTGGCATGCAGAAGGACCTGGGCGCCATTAGGCACCACATCCCGAGCATAGTCCGAAAAGTTCGTCGCCAATCCGAATGGTGTGTCTCCGCTGACAAGCTCCTCGAACGGTCGCTCCCCGGCCGCCACCACCTTATGCAAAATGTCAACCGCGCGCTTGTCACGCACGAAGACATCGAACTCGTCTAAGGCGCGTGGATGTGGCCCGATGGTTGCGCCAGTTCGGTGATAGGTGCTTTCGCAGAGCCCAGGGTTGTCG
>JBARWP010000708.1:0-7396 GCA_049646905.1 Pseudaminobacter sp.
CGTCAGGGCTTTCTGGGCGAAGCAGAATGGCGCCAGCGATTCAACAATGGCGAATACAGCCTGAAGATCGCCGGTATTCGCCAGAACGACCCCGGCGCATTCCGATTTGGCCTGGAGGATGCGGGTACGGCGGCAGACCCCAATCGCTTCCGCGGCATGGTCGGTACGAAAGGCCGCTTCACCATCAATCCGCGCTGGACCTTCGGCTGGAACGTCCTGGTCCAGACGGACAAGAACTTCTCAAGGACTTATGAAATCGACGGGTTCAACGAATCCACCCACCGATCCGAGGTCTATCTGACCGGGCTGCATGACCGGAACTATTTCGACCTGCGCGGCATGAAGTTCCAGGTCCAGGAGAAGTATCGGGACGGGAACCGCAACGCGCGCAACGACAAGCAGCCCTGGGTGCTGCCGTCGCTCGATTATTCCTATACGCCGGACGAGCCGGTCTTCGGCGGCGAACTCAATCTCGATCTCAATGTCCGTTCGGTCCGCCGCTCCGAAATGGATGCCCGGCTTGCAACGCCGTTCATCCGGGGTATCGACGGCACCTCGACCCGCCTGACGGGCGAGGCCGAATGGAAGCGTTCCTTCGTCACCGACGGCGGCCTGGTGGTGACCCCGCTGCTGGCCTTCCAGGCGGATACCACCTACGTCGACCAGACGCCGGAATCGGTCAACGCAATCAATTCGATGGCCGGCAATCCGAACATAGGCGTCGAAGCGGATGTGCGCTCGTCCTATTACCGGTCGATGGCAACGGCGGGACTGGAACTGCGCTGGCCGGTGCTGTTCTCGCTCACCAGCGCCTCGCATGTCCTGGAGCCGATGGCGCAGGTGTTCGCGCGCCCGGACGAAGCCTATGCCGACACGCTCGGCATCCCGAATGAAGACGCGCAAAGCTTCGTTTTCGATGCCACGACGCTGTTCGAGCGCGACAAGTTCTCCGGCTATGACCGCATAGAGGGCGGCACGCGCGCCAATGTCGGCCTGCGCTACACCGGTTCCTACGCCAATGGCTGGACCACCAATGCATTGTTCGGCCAGTCCTACCACCTCGCCGGCCGCAACTCGTTCGACTCGCCCGATCTGGTGAATGTCGGCTCGGCCTCAGGACTTGAAACCGAAAAATCGGATTTCGTCGGGCTCGCCGGCTTCAGCACCCCGTTCGGTCTCGCGGCTTCCACCAGCGCGCGGCTGGACGAACAGACGCTGGAGCTTCGCCGGGCGGAATTGCGGGCGGCCTATTCGACCCGCCCGTTCTCCGTGAATGCCAAATACGCCTTCATCCAGGCGCAGCCGCTCTATGGCTTCGCAGACGACCGTCATGAGATCACGGTGGGCTCGTCGGTCCGCTTCCATGAGAACTGGCGTGCCTTCGGTTCGGTCACTTACGACTTCCAGTCCAGCGTGTTGAGCCAGCAATCGATCGGCTTTTCCTATGACGACGAGTGCTTCTCCTACACCATGACCATGACGACGAAGCGTGACCCCAACCCCGATGCGTCGGCCAGGGTGGATGACGAACAGACCTTCGGCTTCAACATCTCCTTCCGCACGCTTGGCGATTTCGGCTCGGCCACCAGCGCTTTCGAGTAGGGTGATGGTGACAGGTCATCGTTTCGCCGCATAGGATCGGCATTGACGGACATATTCACTCAGCAAAAACGCCGAAAACGAGGATCGATTGGCATGTCTTCGATCAGGAAATATCTTTTCTCGACGAGCTTTGCCTTGCTGGTCGCTGCAAGCACCGTTCCCGCGGCGGTGACGATCTCGCCTGCCCAGGCGAGCGAGATCAAATATGTCGTCAACAATGTTCCGGTCACGAGCTACGACATACAGCGCCGCGCTGCTTTCATGAAATTGCAGCACCGCAAGGGCAATCTCAATAAGCTCGCCGCCGACGAGATGATCGAACAGACATTGCGGGTCGCCGAGGCGAGACGGCTGGGCATCAACGTATCGGACCAGCAGGTCGAAGAGGCTTTCAAGCGCTTTGCCAGTTCCAACAAGATGTCGACCAAGCAGCTCACCGGCATCCTCTCGCAGGCCGGCGTTACCGCCGAGCACTTCAAGGACTTCATCCGCGCGCAGATGAGCTGGAACCAGGCGCTTGCCGCCCGCTACAAGTCGCAAGGCGGCACCATGAGCGAACAGGACGTGGTGCGGCGCATGCTCGAACAGGGCGGCAGCAAGCCTTCGGCGACCGAATACATGCTGCAGCAGGTCATATTCGTCGTTCCGGCCAAGGAACGCGGAAACATCGGCAAGCGCCAGCGTGAGGCTGAGGCGATGCGCGCGCGCTTCAACGGCTGCGAAAGCACGCGCCAGTTCGCCAAGGGCCTGCTTGACGTGACCGTGCGCGACCTCGGCCGGGTGCTGGCACCCGAACTGCCTCCGGAATGGGCCGATCAGATCAAGAAGACCAAGATCGGCGGCGCAACCGCCGTTCGCCAGACCGATCGCGGCATCGAGTTCATCGGTATTTGCAGCGCCCGCGAGGTCTCCGACGACAAGGTTGCCAGGACGGTGTTCCAGTCGGAAGGCAGCAAGGATGACCAAGCCGAGGAGATGAGCAAGCGATACGTCGCCGAACTGCGGGAAAAAGCTCGCATCGTCGAACGCTAGACCATGATACCGAAAAGTGAGTACCGGTTTTCGGACGACATCATGGTCTATCTAATTGATTTTGCCGCATGTATGCGACGCCAAGTGATTCCACTTGGCTGCAATATGCTCTAGCGCCATGCCCGGAGCGGGGGAAACGGCGGCACTGGCGCTGACGTCGGGTGATCCGTCCGGGATCGGTCCCGAACTGGCGATGGCGGCGTGGCGCTCCCGCTCCGAGACCGGCATTGCCCCCTTCTATCTTCTCACCGATCCGGCGCTCATGTCCGCGCGGGCGCGGCATCTTGGCCTCGACATTCCAGTCGAAGAGACGACGCCTGCAAGGGCTGCGGAGGTGTTCGCGCATGCCCTGCCGATCGTCCCGCTAACCTCGCGTTTCACCGACAGCCCGGGCATCCCGACATCCGCTAATGCAGCCGGGGTTATCGAAGCGATCGACCGCGCGGTCGCGGATGTGTTTTCAGGAACTGCGGCCGCGCTCGTCACCAGCCCGATCGCCAAGAAGCCGCTTTATGACGCCGGTTTCAGGTTCCCCGGGCACACCGAATATCTCGCTCATCTGGCAGGACAAAAGACCAGCCGCGAAATCACGCCGGTGATGCTGCTGGCCGGACCTGAACTGCGCACCGTGCCGGTGACGATCCACATCCCGCTGGCGCAGGTGCCGGGAGCGCTGACCACCGAGATGATCGTGCGCACGGCGCGCATCACCGCGCAGGACCTGCGCAGCCGCTTCGGCATCGCAGACCCTCGCCTTGCCATAACCGGGCTCAATCCGCATGCCGGCGAAGGCGGCGCCATGGGCAAGGAAGACGAAACGATCGTGCGGCCGGCAGTCGAAGCGCTTCAGGCCGAAGGCATCAACGCATTCGGTCCCCTGCCCGCGGACACGCTGTTTCACGCCCGCGCGCGTGCCGGTTACGACGTCGCCATCTGCATGTATCACGACCAGGCGCTGATCCCGGCCAAGGCACTCGCCTTCGACGAAGCGGTCAACGTGACGCTGGGCCTGCCCTTCATCCGCACCTCGCCGGACCATGGCACTGCCTTCGACATCGCCGGCAAGGGGATCGCTCGGCCCGACAGCCTGATTGCGGCGCTCAAGCTTGCCAGGCAGCTTGCCGACACGCGGGATGCCTCTGCGTGAGCTTCGACGGATTGCCGCCCCTGCGCGAAGTTATCGCGCGCCATGAGCTTCAGGCAAAAAAGTCGCTTGGCCAGAATTTCCTGCTCGATCTCAACCTGACCAGCAAGATCGCCCGTGCCGCCGGCGACCTAAGCGACGTGACCGTCATCGAGGTGGGACCCGGCCCAGGCGGGCTGACCCGCGCGCTGCTGGCAAACGGGGCCGCGCGCGTGGTCGCCATCGAGCGCGATGAGCGTTGCCTTGACGCCTTGGCGGAGGTTTCGGCACATTACCCCGGCCGCCTGGAGGTCATTCCAGGCGATGCGCTCAAGACCGATTTTGCAGCTATTGCCGCTGGAAGGCCGACGAAAATCGTCGCCAACCTGCCCTACAATATCGGCACAGAGTTGCTGTTGCGCTGGCTGACCGTTGCCGACTGGCCGCCCTTCTACCGCTCGATGACATTGATGTTCCAGCGCGAGGTTGCCCAGCGCATCGTGGCTTCTCCCGGAAGCGATGCCTATGGAAGGCTGAGTGTGCTGGCAGGCTGGCGCACCGAGGCGAAGATCGCCTTCGACGTGCCCCCACAGGCTTTCACGCCGCCACCCAAGGTCACCTCCTCGGTGGTGCATCTCGTGCCGCGAGAGCATCCCCTGCCCGCCGATGTCCGCACACTCGGCGGTATCACCGAGGCCGCGTTCGGCCAGCGCCGCAAGATGCTGCGCCAGAGCCTGAAGGGCATCGAGGGTGCACGGCTTCTGGAGGCAACCGGTATCGACGGCACTCGGCGTGCCGAAACGCTGGAGATCGCCGAATTCGTGGCACTGGCCAACGCCGTTTAAGGTGATTTAGGTTGAGGAGGGATCGTCCCTCATCCTCCTGCGCTAAATCTTCTCGTCCAGCAGCCCGGAAACGAAATCGAACAGGCCGGGGCGGCGGTCGCGCCGCAGCCGCTCGGCGGTCACGATCGCGCGCACGTCGCCATAGGCACGGTCGAGATCGTGATTGATGACGACATGGTCATAGTCGCGCCAATGCTCGATCTCGAGGCGGGCATTCTGCAGGCGCCTTTCGATCGCCTCATCGGAATCCTCGGCCCGGCGCTTCAGCCTCGCCTTCAGCTCCTTCATCGAGGGCGGCAGGATGAAGATCGAGACGATGTCGGCCGGCATCTTCTCCTTGAGCTGCTCGGCGCCCTGCCAGTCGATGTCGAACAGCATGTCGCGGCCGTCCGCCATCGCCGCCTCAACGGGCTCGCGCGGCGTGGCGTAGAAATTGCCGTGGACCTCGGCCCATTCCAGCAGGGAATCGGACTCGCGCATGCCGTCGAATTCACGCTGCGAGACGAAGCGATAATGCACGCCGTCGATTTCGCTGCCGCGACGGGGCCGCGTGGTGACGCTGACCGAGAGGTTGAGTTCATGGTCGTTCTCGAGCAGATTGCGCGCGATGGTCGATTTGCCCGCCCCTGACGGGGAGGACAGGACCAGCATGAGGCCACGCCGCCGGATTGCGGTTGACGGTGTCTGCGCGCTCATACGCTACTCCAGATTTTGAACCTGCTCGCGAAACTGATCCACCACGGCCTTCAGTTCCAGCCCGATGGCGGTCACGCTCGCGGCATTCGATTTCGAGCACAAGGTATTCGATTCGCGGTTGAATTCCTGCGCCAGAAAATCGAGCTTGCGCCCGACCGGCCCGCCGCTCGACAACAGCGTGCGCGCCGAAGCGACGTGGGTTTTCAGCCGGTCGATCTCTTCGCGGATATCGGCCTTGGTGGCAAGGAACGCCGCCTCCTGATGCAGGCGGGCTTCATCGAGATTGGCCGCCGCATCCATCAGCAGGGCGACCTGTTCGGCAAGCTTTGCGCGGATCACCGCCGGATCGCGCGAGGTGTCGGCTTCCGCGCGCAGGGTCAGCGTTTCGATCGCATCGACGTGGCCTGACAGAACCTCGCGCAGGGCCGCCCCTTCCGCCTTGCGTGCCTGCTCGAGACCCGCCAGCGCCGTGTCCAGGGCAGCCAGGACGGCAGCGTCGAGGCCCGCCCGCACCTCCTCGGTTTCCGTGGTTTCCGGGACTTCGAGGACGCCGCGCAGGCCGAGCAGCCCATCCGCGCTTGGCGGCGCGACACCGAACTGTTCCTGCAACCGCTGGGCCAGCCCGGCAAGATCCTTCAGGAACGCCTCATTGACGACCGGTTGCACCATCGTTCCGGCAGCCCGGCCGATGGTCAGCGAGGCCTGAACATTGCCACGCGAGAAACGTCGCTGCACAGCCTGGCGTACCGGCTGCTCCAACCGCTCACAGCCCGGCGGCAATCGAAGCCGGACCTCCACCGTCTTGCCGTTGACGGACTTGACCTCCCAGGCAATGGCCGCGCCGTCATGTTCCGCAGCGGCCCGCGAGAAGCCGGTCATGCTCTGCAAAGTCATCGACGCCCCCATCTGATTGCCGCCGTACCGCACGGCGAACGTGCCCCTGTGCCGGATATTGTCCGTACCGCACATTCCTGCAACCCGGCGTCATGCCGGGCCGGTGCGTTACTGCTCGGGTGCCGCACCGTCTTCTGCTGCACCCTCGCCAGCCTTCGCGGCTTCTTCGGCCTGCTTCTTCCGGATAGCGCGCCAACGCGCCACGTTCTGGTTGTGCTCTTCCAGGGTCTGGGCAAAGACATGCCCGCCGGTGCCATCGGCGACGAAATAAAGATCGTCGGTCTTTGACGGATTGGCGACCGCCTCCAGCGCCGCCTTGCCCGGATTGGCGATCGGCGTCGGCGGCAAACCATTGATGACATAGGTGTTGTAGGGCGTCGGCTTCTCGATGTCCGACTGGTAGATCGGGCGGTCGGCCGGCCTGCCCTTGCCCCCGAACAGGCCGTAGAGAATGGTCGGGTCGGACTGCAGCCGCATGTTTTTCTTCATGCGGTTGAGGAAGACGGCGGCGACGCGCGAACGTTCGTCGCCGCGTCCGGTTTCCTTCTCCACGATCGACGCCAGGATGACGAATTCCTCGATATTGGCCAATGGCAGGTCAGGCGCGCGCCGCTCCCAGATCTCCTCGACCAGTTCCTTCTGATGCGCCAGCATCTTGTCGATGACCTGCTGGCGCGTGGCGCCGCGGGTGAAGCGCTGCGTATCCGCCGCAAGGCTGCCTTCCGGCGGCAATGTCTCGGGCATGTCGCCGGTCAGCGCCTCATGTTCGGCAATGCGCTGGAATGCCTGCTCGACGGTCAGTCCCTCGGGGATCGTCAGCGAATACATCACCGACCTGCCGCTCTTGAGCAGTTCCATGATGTCACGCATGGAGGCGGCGGGTTTGATCTCGTATTCGCCGGCCTTCAGCGCCGAATCATTGCCATAGGCACGCAAGCCGATGCGGAAAATGCGCGCATCGCTGATCAGGCCCCGGCGTTCGAGCTGCTCGGCGATCTCCTGAACGCCGGTATTGGGCTTGACCAGGAAGGTCGTGGCCGTCCTGGCCGGACCCGCGCCATCGAATTCGCGCTTGCCGAAATAGACGGCGGCGCCGGCCGCCAGCACGACCAGCATCACTAGGGAGAGAAGGAAATTCAGGAAGACGACGAACTGGTTGCGCGATGCGCGCGAGCGGGTGCGCGGCGGTGGCGGCGTGCCGGCC
>JBARWP010000709.1:0-1524 GCA_049646905.1 Pseudaminobacter sp.
GCCCAGCACAGTGGCGCCGCGGCCGAGATAGACCACTGTTTGGGCACCATGTGCAAGCGTCTTCAACGCTACGTGATCTATAGAAGCGTTCATTTCCTCGACGAGATAGGAATTGCCGGCCCATATCGGACCAAGAGCATCGAAACCCTCAATTCCCACACCTGGCCGAGCGTTCACGTCCACAACTCTTGCTGCCTCGAGCCCGCGTGCCGCGACATCGCGGCGGATCGCCGCCGCGATGTGGTGCTCGGAATGCGCCTCAAGCCCGGCAAGCAGCGACAGAAAACGGCTTTCGTCGCCGTCCAGCGCAACCACCTGCGTCACTTCGGCTCGGCCGGTCGTCAGCGTTCCCGTCTTGTCGAATGCAAACGTATCTACGGCGGCAAGCGTTTCGAGCGCGGCCCCCCCCTTGAACAGCACTCCACCCCGCGCGGCGGCCGCGAGAGCCGACAGGATGGCGGCAGGCACCGATATGACAATTGCGCAGGGGCTCGCTGCCACCAGCAGCGTGGCAGCTTTGTAGAGTGCCTGCTCCCAGTCGCGCCCCAGCCAATAGAAAGCGGCGAAGCAAAGTACCGCTCCCAGCAGAACCGCAACGGTGTAGCGCTGGCCGAACCAGGAGCTAAACCGCTCGGAGGGGGCCTTTGCGGCCTGCGCCTCTGTCACCAGCAAGATCATGCGAGCAATGGTGCTTTCGCCGACCGTCCGAGTGACAGTCACGTCCAGTACACCATCGAGGTTGACAGTGGCTTCGAACACCTGTTCGCCGGGTTCCTTTGAGACAGGCATGGATTCGCCGGTGATGTTGGCCTCATCGATGCCGCCGCGCCCTTGTACTATCACGCCGTCGGTCGGCACCCGCGCACCGGGACGGAGCACGACCACATCGCCGACGGCAAGTTCGGTTGCGGCAACCTCCTCGACCTTGCCATTCCCGCCCTTGCGCAGCGCGGTTTCCGGACGAAGCGCCATCAGCGCCTCGATCGCACGACGTGCCCGTCCGAGCGCCCGATGCTCGAGCGTGGTGGAGATGCTGAACAAAGTCAGTAGCACAGCGCCCTCGAACGGCGCTCCGACGACGGCCGCTGCGACGGCAGCGACGACCATCAGCAGATCGATGTCGAGGATGTGTTCGCGCCAAAGAGCCGCCAGGGCCCGCCATGCAGCCGGCATCCCCCCGGCAAGATAGACGAGCGCCAGGCCCGGCAGGTTGAGGAAAGCCAGTTCCCCACCGAAAGACCACCTGCCAACGATAGCGAGAACCATTCCCAGAGCAGTTACCAGGGACAGGGCAATCGGAAAATCCAACGACAAAGATCGCTTCACGTCATCCTCTTGATCATTTCAGTCGGGGCGGCAAGCCACCGTCGACATCACCTTCGCACATTTGCCCTCTTCGGGCAGATCACACCGTCATCCGCCGATGAAAAACCTGGCTTCGAAACCGTCCTGCCGCCCCTCCGAGACGGGTTACCCAATCGACCGAATGATTGTCGGCGATGATGTGATCCCGTACCGCCGCGC
>JBARWP010000710.1:0-8713 GCA_049646905.1 Pseudaminobacter sp.
GGACCAGCTTGCCGATCCGACGCTTTACGAGAAGGATCCAGCCGCTGCCACGCAGCTTGCCAAGGAGCGCTCGCAACTGGCCGCCTCGCTTGCCGGCCATGAGGAAAAATGGCTGGAGCTTTCGGCCGAATATGAGGAAGGCACGGCGGAGTAGGGCGGTTTTACCCTCCCCTTGCGGGGAAGGTCGATCCGTAAGGATCGGGGTGGGGGTACATGCCGAGACCTCTACCCGCCTTGCAATCTCCGCTTTGCTGCGATCGCTCGGCGACCCTCCCCGAAAGGGGGAGGGTAAACGGCGCGCTCCAAACTGGCCCTACACGTGGTGCTCGAAACGCAGTAGATTTCGTTCATGAACCAGCACATCAAGCTCAAGATCGGGCATTCCGCCTGCCCGCACGACTGCCCGTCGACCTGCGCGCTCGACGTCGAAATCCTCGGGCCGAACCGTATCGGCCGGGTGCATGGCGCCAAGGACAATAGCTATACGGCCGGTGTCGTCTGCGCCAAGGTCGCGCGCTATGCCGACCGCGTGCATCACCCCGACCGGCTGTTGAAGCCGCTGGTGCGGGCCGGCGCCAAGGGTGAGGGCGGCTGGAAAGAGGCTAGCTGGGAAGCAGCCCTTGACCTTGTGGCCGAAAAATTCATCAAGGCCGAAGAGCGCTACGGCAGCGAGACGGTGTGGCCCTATTTCTATGCCGGCACGATGGGGCTGGTGCAGCGCGACGGCATCGAGCGGCTGCGGCATGCCAAGAAATATTCGGGCTTCTTCGGCTCGATCTGCACCAATCTGGCCTGGACCGGCTATGTGATGGGCACCGGCGCGCTGCGCGGTCCCGACCCGCGCGAAATGGCGAAGTCCGAGTGCGTGGTGATCTGGGGCACCAACGCGGTCGTCACCCAGGTCAATGTGATGACCCATGCGATCAGGGCGCGCAAGGAGCGCGGCGCCAGGATCGTCGTCATCGACGTCTACGAAAACGCCACGATGAAGCAGGCCGATATGGGCCTGATCGTCAAGCCGGGCACGGACGCCGCCTTGGCCTGTGCGGTGATGCATATCCTGTTTCGCGACGGTCTCGCCGATCGCGCCTATCTGGAGAAGTACACCGACGATCCGAAAGGGCTGGAAGCGCACCTCAAGACCCGGACGCCGCAATGGGCGTCGGCCATCACCGGCTTGCCGGTGGAAGAGATCGAGGCTTTCGCACGGCTGGTAGGCACCACCAAGCGCACCTTCTTCCGGCTCGGCTACGGGTTCTCGCGTCAGCGCAACGGCTCGGTGAACATGCACGCCGCCCTGTCCATCGCCGCGGTGACCGGCTGCTGGCAATATGAGGGCGGTGGCGCATTCCACTCCAATTCGGGGGTGCTGAAGTTCGATACCGAAGTGCTGGAAGGCACGCGCCTGCGTGATCGGAACATCCGATATCTCGACCATTCACGCATCGGCCCGGTCCTGACCGGAGCCGAGGACGCGCTTTATGGCGGGCCGCCGGTGACGGCGATGCTGATCCAGAACACCAATCCGGCCAATGTCGCGCCGGACCAGCGGTTGGTGAAACGCGGATTCATACGCGAGGATCTGTTTACCTGCGTGCATGAGCAGTTCATGACCGACACGGCCAAGCTTGCCGACGTTGTGCTGCCGGCGACGATGTTCCTAGAGCATGACGACATCTACAAGGGCGGCGGCAACCAGCATGTCACGCTGGGACCGAAGCTGATCGATCCGCCGGAGGGTCCGCGCACCAACCATTTTGTCATCGAGGAACTGGCCAGGCGCCTGGGTGTGGCGCATATGCCGGGCTTCGGCCTGACCGAGCGCGAGCATATCGACATCATGCTGACCAGGAAGGGCCTGGGAACATTCGATACCTTCAGGGAAGAGAGATGGGCGGATCTGCAGCCGCCCTTCGAGGAGGCGCATTATCTGAACGGTTTCGGCCACCCGGACGGCAAGTTCCGCTTCCGCCCGGACTGGACGGGGCAGCCCGCGCCGAACCGGCCGCCACGCCGCATGGGCGTATTGGGGCCGCACCAGCGCCTGCCGGAACTGCCTGACCATGTCGACCTGATCGAGGTGGCAGAAGAAAAGCATCCGTTCCGCCTGGCAACCTCGCCGGCGCGTAATTTCCTCAATTCGAGCTTCACCGAGACGCCGGTTTCGAAATCGAAGGAGGGGCGGCCGCAACTGCTCATCCATCCGCAGGATGCCGCGCCGCTTGGCCTGGCGGATGGCGATCGCGTCGAAATCGGCAATATGCGCGGGGAGGTGGTGCTTCACGCCAAGCTGTTCGAAGGCGTGCGGCGTGGCGTGGTGATTGCCGAGGGCGTGTGGCCTAACTCCGCGCATGAGCGCGGCGAGGGCATCAACGTGCTGACGGGCGCCGATGCGCCGGCGCCCTATGGCGGTGCCGCCGTCCATGACAGCAAGGTGTGGGTACGCGCGGCGGGGTGATGTTCTGCTACGCCACCTGTTTTTCGGCGGCCTCTCGCAGTACCTCTTCGCCCCATTGATTGAGGCTTTTGCCGGCCGCCTCTGCGGCAAGCGCAACCTTGGAATGAACCGCCGGGTCAACGCGCAGCATAAGATTGCCCGAATAGGGTTTCTCGGGCGACTTTCCAACCTTGGCGCAGGTTTCGACATAGTCCTCGACAGCTTCGTGGAAGGCAGCCTTCAAATCGGCGACAGTCGCCGCGTGAAACCCGATTACATCATTGATACCGAGAAGCCTGCCGAAGAAAATCTCGTCCTTCTCATCGAACGCGATGGATGCCTTGTATCCCTTGTACGTCATCGTGTTCATGGTTTTATTCCTATCTTTAACAGGAACTCCCTCGCATCCCTAATCACGCCAGCGCATCGAGATCGACCGAGCGTTAAAGCAGTGCGGTAATGTCGCGCGCGCCGTGGACGACCCGAACGATCTCGATATGGTCCGACACCATACGATAGAGGATCAGATAGTTCCTGCATGTCAGGGTGCGCACATCGTCCGCGATATCCGGTCGGAGCGGCCCCGATTCGGGAAAGTCAGCCAGTTGGTTGAAGCGGTTCTCGAATTCCTGGAGCAGTTGGTCCGCAGCCCGGCGATTATCCAACGCGATGCTCACCCAAATGTCGATAAGGTCGCTTTCGGCAGCCGGCGTTCGAAAGATATCAACCATGGCTGCGCTTTGAGCGAAGCGCCTCCAGTCGCATTTCGGCCTTGCGCTTGATATCTTCCATGTCGAGCGGGGCAGACGGCCCGCTGTCCAGGCCTTCAGCCCATGCCTTTCTTAGGCGTTCCACTTCCGCCTTTCGCAAGGGTTGGCGAAGACGCCACTCACGTAACGCTTCGCGCACAACCTCGCTCGCAGACGCATATTCGCCGCTGGCGACGGCATCCCTGACCATTTCCAGAAGCTCGGGCGAAAGCGCGACGCTTACTTTTTCGATGCTGGCCATAAGGAAAACTCCTTTTCCTTATGGTAGTAAGATTTGCTACCGCGTTCAAGAACGGCGCTTACGGCGTAAATCGTGCCAGCGCCTCGAGGTCGACCGATTCACGCAATGCGCTTGGTGAGGCCAGGGTCTCACCCGCATTTTCGATGATATGGTCGCTGTCGGAAAAGACGGTGCGTCCCTCCCTCATCACGGCCTTGCCCTCCGCCACCAGCCGCAGAGCCAGCGGATAAAGGTGATGCTCGGCCTTAAGCACGCGGGCTGCCAGCGCGTCGGCAGTATCGCCGATCAGGGCCGGCACTGCTGATTGTGCGATGATCGGGCCGGCATCCATTTCGAGCGTCACGAAATGCACGGTGCAGCCATGGATGCGCATGCCGGCATCGAGAGCCCGCTGGTGCGTATCGAGCCCCTTGAAGGAGGGCAGCAGCGCGGGATGGATGTTGATCATCCACCCCTGCCATTTCTCCACGAAGCCGGGTGTCAGCAGCCGCATATAGCCGGCAAGGCAGACGATTTCGGCGCGAAAGCTGGTGAGTGCGGCGTCGATGGCCGCATCATGCTTTTCCTTGTCGGCGAAGTCGGCTCTGGCGATAACGCGCGTCGGGATGCCTTGCCCGGCCGCGAATTGCAGGCCGGCCGCATCGGGTTTGTCGGAGATCACGCCGACGATCTCGGCCGGAAAGGCCGAATCGGAGGCGGCATTGACCAGGGCGGCCATATTGGAGCCGCGTCCGGAAATCATGATGACGACACGCTTGCGCACAATGCTCACAGGGAAATCTCTCCACGATAGATGACGCCGCTGTCGCGGCGCGGGACGAGGCGTCCGATGGGGGAGACGGTCTCGCCCGCCTCCTGCAACACGGCGGCGACCTGGGCGGCCTGGCCCGAGGCGACCACGAGAATCATGCCGATGCCGCAATTGAAGGTGCGCATCATCTCCTCGGGCGCGACGTTACCTGTCTTGGCAAGCCAGGAAAATACCGGTGGCACCTCGATGGCGTTCAGATCGAGCTCGGCCGAGAAGTCCTTCGGCAGCACGCGCGGGATGTTTTCGGGAAAGCCGCCGCCGGTAATATGGGCGAGTGCCTTGATGCCATGGGTATTGCGGATCGCCTTGAGCACGGAACGGACATAGATGCGGGTCGGCTCCAGCAGGGCCTCTGCCAGCGTCAGCCCGTCGGCGAAGGGAGCGGGTTCTTTCCAGCCGAGCTTGCTTGCCGCAACGATGCGGCGCACCAGCGAAAAGCCGTTGGAGTGAACGCCGGAAGAGGCGATGCCGAGCAGCACGTCGCCTTCAACGACATCATCGGTCGGCAGCAACTGGCCGCGCTCGGCAGCCCCCACGGCAAAGCCGGCAAGGTCGTAGTCGCTGCCGTGATACATGCCGGGCATCTCGGCGGTCTCGCCGCCGATCAGCGCGCAGCCTGCCTGCCGGCAGCCTTCGGCGATCCCGCGCACGATGGCCGTGCCCTGGTTCGGGTCGAGCTTGCCGGTGGCGAAATAATCCAGGAAGAACAGCGGTTCGGCGCCCTGGACGACGATGTCGTTGACGCACATGGCGACGAGGTCGATGCCGATCGTGTCGTGCTTGTTCGCCTCGATGGCGATCTTGAGCTTGGTGCCGACGCCGTCATTGGCCGCCACCAGGATCGGGTCGGAAAAGCCCGCTGCCTTGAGGTCGAACAGGCCGCCGAAGCCGCCGATCTCGCCATCAGCCCCCGGACGCCGGGTCGAACGGACCAGCGGCTTGATGTTTTCCACCATCTGGTTGCCGGCATCGATGTCGACGCCGGCCTGAGCATAGGTGAGCCCTTTTTTCTGCTTGCCCATGGCTGTTTCTCCGGGTGTCGGCCGCTTCGTCCCGGCTCTTCGCATGAACCGACCTGCCCCGCAAGAAGCGCTCGGAATCTCTTGCGGGACAAGCGGCAAAACCGTGGACAGCGTGGGTTATTTTTCGGCCGCGGCCTCGGGGGACTTGTCGCCGCCGCCGGGCTCGACCATCTATCAGCATCGGACAGGAGAAGGCGACGCCGTGACCGTAGCCAATATCATCACGATTTTGCGGCTTTTGCTGGTGCCTGTGGTGATTTATGCGCTGTTGACGGGCCGCATGGGCCTTGCCTTTGCCGGTTTCGTCGTTGCCGGCGTTTCGGACGGCGTAGACGGCTTCATCGCCCGGCATTTCAACCAGCGCTCCGAACTCGGCGCCTATCTCGATCCCATGGCCGACAAGCTGCTGCTGGTGAGCGTCTTCGTCGTGCTGGGGCTGATGAGCGAACTGCCGGTCTGGCTGGTCATCGCCGTCGTCTCGCGCGATGCGCTGATCGTCGGTGCCGTCATGCTCTCCACCATGATGGGCAATCCGGTGGCGATGAAGCCGCTGATGGTCTCCAAGGCAAATACCGCCGCGCAGATCGTGCTGGCGGGATTCGTACTTGCCGAACTCGCCTTTCAACTGGACTACGGGCAGACCAGAATGGGCCTGATATTCCTGTCCGGGCTCTTGACCATCGCTTCGGCGGCAGCCTATCTCGTTGCTTGGCTAAGGCATATGAGCGGCTATGGCGAAAGCGAAACTCCAGACAGTTGAGGTGACGCAGGAAGACTTGGCCTCGGCGGCGCTACGCCGGCAGGTTCGTTTCTGGGTCGTCGCCGCGATCATACTGGCGCTGCTGCTCTATCTGTTCAGCAGCATCCTGTTGCCGTTCGTGGCAGGCATGGCGCTCGCCTATTTCCTCGATCCGGTTGCCGACCGGCTGCAACGGCTGGGGCTGTCGCGGGTAATGGCGACCACGCTGATCCTGGTCGCATTCCTGATCGTGCTGGTGCTGGGCCTGGTCATCCTCATTCCGCTCCTGGCCACCCAGCTTTCCGATTTCATCGCCAAGCTGCCCGAATATCTGACCCAGTTGCAGGGGCTGATCACCAGTTTCGATCCGCAATGGATCGAGCAGCGTTTCGGCGTCAATGCTGAAGGCCTCCGCGAGGGGCTCAATTCGCTGCTCACTTCGGGCTTCGGCTTCCTGACGACGGTTTTCCAGTCGATATGGAGCTCGGGCGTCGCGCTGTTTTCCATCGCCAGCCTGTTCGTGGTCACCCCGGTGGTCGCCTTCTACATGCTGCTCGATTGGGATCGCATGATCCGCACGGTCGATAGCTGGGTGCCGCGCGATCATGTCGAAACGGTTCGCCAGCTCGCCACCGATATCAATGCGGCCACCGCCGGCTTTGTGCGCGGGCAGGGCACGCTCTGCCTCATACTTGGCTTGATGTACGCGGTCGGGCTGACGCTGACCGGCCTGAAGTTCGGCGTGTTGATCGGCCTGTTCGCGGGGCTGATCAGCTTCATCCCCTATGTCGGCTCGCTGGTCGGGCTGGTGCTGTCGGTCGGGCTCGCCTTCGTGCAGTTCTGGCCGGATTGGCTGATGGTCGTGGCGGTGGCGGGCGTGTTCTTCGTCGGCCAGTTCATCGAAGGCAACATCCTCCAGCCGCGGCTGGTCGGCAAAAGCGTGGGGCTGCATCCGGTCTGGCTGATGTTTGCGCTGTTTGCCTTCGGTGCGCTGTTCGGTTTCGTCGGGCTGCTGATTGCCGTGCCGGCTGCCGCCGCGATTGCGGTGCTGGTCCGCTTCGCTATTTCACGCTATCTCGACTCGCCGCTCTACAAGGGGCACGCCGCAGCGAAAGACGGTTCGGCGCGGCTCACCGGAAGGACTGGTGACGATCTTTGATGTGTTCTTTTCACGGGCAGAGCGCCATGCGTGAACCTGAAACGCCGCGCCAGTTGCCGCTGGAACTCGGCTTTGCGACGGGATATTCCCGCGACGATCTCGTCGTGTCTCCGGCCAACAGCCAGGCCGTGGCGCTGATCGACCGTTGGCCGGAATGGCCGTCGCCTGTCGTAGTGCTGGCCGGCCCGGCAGGTTCGGGAAAATCGCATCTGGCGGCGATCTGGCAGGCCAATTCCGGCGCCACCCGCCTGGAGCCTGCGAATATCGAGGCGAGCCTTGCTGTCGTCGATGGTGCCGGTGCGGTCCTGATCGATGATGCCGATAGCGGATATCTCGACCAGAACGGACTGTTCCACCTGATCAATACGTTCAATGCCGGTGGCGGCAGGTTGCTGCTCACCGCGCGCCGCTTCCCTTTGGCATGGGGCGTGACGCTGCCCGACCTGGCATCCCGACTGAAAGCCGCGGCGACGATCGAAATCCACGAGCCGGACGATCTGCTGCTGGCCGGTGTGATCACCAAGCTGTTCGCCGACCGCCAGATCGAAGTGGATCAGGCAGTGGTGCAATATCTGGTCCGACGTATCGAGCGTTCGCTCTCCACGGCGATCCGCGTTGTGGATCGTCTCGACCGGCTGGCACTCGAGCAGAAGACGCGCGTCAGCCGCACGCTGGCCGCGGAGGTCATCGAGGCGATCGACCAGGGCCAGACGGAGCTCGATGTCTAACCTGCGAGGCAGTGCTTCAAAGCGCTACGGCTGTGAAAATCAGGCCGATGCCCAAGATTGCCCCGGCACAGAGGCTTGCGGCCTTCAATCGCGTTGAAGGTGAGGCATGAAACCAGAAGTCATAGAGCCTGATTGCCGCAATGATGGCCGGTAGTGCTGCAAGCCAGGTGAGGGCGCCGACAACGTCCTTGATGGTTTTCCAGAATCGTCCGAGCGTCACCACCGACTTGCCGGGCTGCAGCGCGCAGCAATTTTTAGCCGGAGGTTTTGCGGAAGTCCGCTCAGCGCTCCCTGCGTCATCTCATCGAAGGCTCTGATGATGATGCCCTTCTGCTGTTCGCAAAGCTCCATGGACGGAAAGTAAAGTATGGTCGGCGCATGTATTTGCGTGGTCGGTGCCTGTATTTCCGTGACGTCGGGGCTGCCAAACTGCGCCACGATCACGATCAACAATGCCTTCACGACGGTTTCCCCAATAGAATCGGGGAGTTGAGAAGCCTTCATGTGGAAGACCGCAGCCGCCTTTAGGCCGAAGCCCTGGACATACGCGATTGCCTCCCCGACAAAACCGGGAAAACGCTCTCCGGCAGAAGTCGAAGAGCGTTCTATTGCGGGCAGTGCCCGCCACATGAAGGGGTTCTCACGCCCCAGCCCCCGAACCCGCGAGCCGACACCAGCACTAGGCTGTAGTGACGATTTAACGGCTTGGGATTCCCAAGGAGGAGCAAATCAGATTCAACGCTGATTTTTGGAGATCGGCGATGGACTGCGACGCGCTTCGGGATGACCAGTGGGAACGGATCAAG
>JBARWP010000711.1:0-6850 GCA_049646905.1 Pseudaminobacter sp.
CGGGCAAGCTGGCCAACCGCTTGCGGCGTGGTGCGCTCGCCCATGCCGACCAGCACGAGGCCGGCCCCGACCGGCATGACGTCGCCGCCCTCCAGCGTCGCCAGGCCATAATCGGCGTCGGGTTCGCCCCACCATACGGGGAAATCGGCATCGCGGAAATCGGGATGGAAGCGGTAGACGGCGGCGACATTGACCGTCTCCAGCTTGCGCGCATTCCAGCGCATGGGATTGAGGGTCACCCCGCCATAGATCCAGCAGGTGGTGTCGCGCGTGAACAGGTGGTTGGGCAGCGGCGGCAGGATGAAGTCCTCAGGCCGCAGTACGGGTGCAAATGCGCCTTTCGGCTCGACCGGCAGTTCCGCCTTGCTCATGCCGCCCATGAGGACGAGCGACAGGGCGTCGGCATCCATTTCCATAAGCGCCGCGCGCAGGTCGTCGGCCAGTCCGACGCCGACCGTGTTCTCGTTGATACGGCGCTCCAGCAGCCAGCCGCGCGCCTCGGCGTCCTGCATGGTTTCCGCGAGCGCCTCGCGCAGGAAGACGACCTCGGCGCCGCGATAACGGATGGCGTCGACGAAGGTCATGTGGTCGACGCGGGCCTGCTTGACCCAAAGCACGTCGTCGAAAAGCAACTCATCGCAGTTCGACGGAGTGAGTCGGGCCAGCGCAGCGCCGGGGCGGTCGACAAGCACCCGCCTCAACTTGCCCACTTCCGAGTGGACGCCATAGGTGAACGGCATTTTTCTCTCCTTCAGGAAATCAGTGTGGCGATGCTGAGGCTCGCCATGATGATGACGGTCAGGATGATGAGCAGCGGCCACATGAAGCGCAGCCACCGCTCATATGGCACCCGCCCGATGGCGAGCGCGCCCATGACCACCGCGAAAGTCGGGTTGATCAGGTTCACCAGTCCGTTGGCCGACTGATAGGCGGTGACCACCAGTTCGCGCCCGACATTGGCGAAATCGGCGACCGGCGCCAGGATCGGCATCGACAGCACAGCCAGCCCGGAGGACGAAGGCACGAAGAAGGACATCAGCACCTCGATCCAGTAGATCACGTTGATGAAGGCAATTTCGCCAAGTCCGGCGACCGAAAGTTCGGCCCAGTGCAGGATCGTGTCGCTGATCCGGCCTGCGTCCATGATGACGACGATGCCGCGCGCCAGCCCGATGATCAGCGCCACGCCAAGCAGGTCGCGCGCGCCGTTGAGGAA
Source organism: Pseudaminobacter sp. (assembly GCA_049646905.1). Classification (GTDB taxonomy): domain Bacteria; phylum Pseudomonadota; class Alphaproteobacteria; order Rhizobiales; family Rhizobiaceae; genus Pseudaminobacter. The sequence goes on from JBARWP010000711.1 coordinate 1,217, forward strand.
TGCGTTGACGAAATTTTCTTCACCCGGCCGTGCAATCAGGCCGATCAGGATGGCTGCAGCGAGGAACAGGCCGCTCATCTCGCCCATCCACCAGCCGCCCCTCAGCACGCCCCAGACCATCACGACGAAGGTCGCCCCGAAGATCGCCAGTACGATCTTGTGCATGCCGGTGAAAGCCAGCGTCCCTTCCTGCTGACCGGAAAGGAAATGCGCCTCATTCTCGGCCTTGCGGTCGTATACGATCGATTTCGTTGGATCGCGCCGCACCCGTTCCGCATAGCGCATCACATAGGCCACGCAGGCGAGCCAGGTGAGGCCGAGAATGATGAGCCGCAGCGTCATCCCGCGCGTAAAGGGTACCCCGGCGGCGTCGGAGGCGATCACGGTGGCGAAGGCGTTCACCGTCGAACCGAGAACGCCGACGCCGGCGCCAAGCAGGATGATGGCAACGGCCGTGACGGCGTCATAGCCGGCGGCGATCATGATCGGGATCAGCAGCACGTAGAAGGCGAGCGTCTCCTCGGCCATGCCGTAGGTCGTGCCGCCGAAGGCGAACAGCGCCATCAGAACCGGGATCATCCATTTCTCGCGGCCCTTCAGCGCGGTCATCGCCCGACCGATGCCCGCATTGATGGCGCCCGTCGAGGCGACCACCCCGATGAAGCCGCCGATCACCAGCACAAACAGCGCCACGTCGATCGCGTTGGCCTCGTTGGTGGCCGGATCATAGAAGCCGGCGATCGGCGCCATGATCACCTCGAAGATCCCTTGCGGGTTCGGGTCGGTCGGCGCGTAGGTGCCCGCGACCGGCACTTCGCGTTCGAGCGCCGGATTGATGACCCGCTCGTACTGGCCGGCCGGGATAATCCAGGTCAACGCCGCCACAAATACGATGAGCCCAAACAGGATTGTGAAAGCGGTCGGAAAACGAAACTTCCCGCTCTGTGCAGTTTCGGAAATGGCGCTCATGTCGGCTCCCATCTGGTTTGACCCATCACAAGGCGCCACGCCTGATAGTCGACGCCTCGTATGATCTGATCTCTAGGACAGGGTGCGTTCGATTGATTTGATCTGTCGCAAATCGAGGACTTGATCTCGAATTACTCTAGAATTGCACGGCAGGCGCCAGCCGAGATACCGCGTTCCTTACGTCGGAGGTCGGGTTGGTGTGGTCTGTTAGGTGAAAGCTTTGACGTGCATCAATGACATGAGCGGAGCCGACTGCTTGCCTCTTGTGAAACAACCGATTGGATTCGGGTCCATTCAGGCGCCATGCAGTTCCATGGGATGATTTGGCGCCCCTGAAGAAGTTGTCAGCCCGTGTGCTGGCGATCAGCGGCTGACACAATGACAGGTCGGAAGACCATGAAACATTCACACCAATGAAGGGGGTGCTTGGCGCTATGTCTCTCGAACGGTTTCGAAGAACACGCATGGTGATTCTAAATGCGAGTTCGACAGCATATCAGGCCGCGCGCGCAATGGCGGACAACCATATCGGCGCGGTGCTCGTCAGCGATCAACGTGGCATTGCCGGAATCGTGACCGACCGCGATCTCGCGCTGGCCGTTCTCGGGAGCGATCTGCATCCGAAGACGACCCGTCTCAGAGACGTCATGTCCGAGGAGATAGCCGTCTGTGAGATGGGGGCCGGCGTCGAGCAGGCGGCGGAGCTGATGCGGGAGCACGGCGTCCGACGAATCCCCTTGGTCGAGGAAGGCCGCCCCGTCGGGCTCGTGACCTTCGATGACCTTGTTGTAAACAAATCCGTAAGCCCGGAAACATTGCGGGAAATCGTCGCCGCGCAGCTCGAGGTCGAGGCGCCCCAGAAGCCGGCGGGAATGCTGCATCCAAGCGCCGGCAGGTCGGCGCAATCGAGGGCCCGCGCTCTGATGCGAGCCAAGGCGCGCGCCGAGTCTTCTTACGGCCGCATGCTGAACGCGGTGGCCGAGGCTGCCGGACTGGAGCGCGATCCGGCCGAGCGGGCCTTGCTGATCGTGAGTTGCATGCTGTGCCGGCGTCTGGCTCCCAACGAGGCGCAAGATTTGATCGCCCAATTGCCTACGCTCCTTCAGGGGCGGCTCGACCAGTGCGCCGATGGTCCCGATCGTGCCGTCTCGACCAAAGCCATTGAGGACGAGTTGACCCGCTCCCTGGGACTTGCCTCTCAGCGGGCAGGTGAAGTGCTCCAGCAAATCTGCAAGGCGATCGCCGAGAGCGTCTCTACCGGGCAGATCGAGGACATCCGGGGACAGCTGCCCCAAGACATGGAAGACTTGTTCCAGCCATAGGAAACCGCCCGCGCAGACCTGATAGACATTCCGTGCGGGTTTCCTGTGTTTTCAGAAGGAGGGCTTCTCGGACATGGATCGCACCGACACCGTGATGCCGGCCGCTCTTGCGCCAACGGCCCTTTATCGTCGCGCTGACCTGTCGACGATACGTTTTGAAACGACCGCCGACATCGGGGCTGAGGAAGGGATCATTGGCCAGGAACGGGCTGTTGAAGCGGTGCGCTTCGGCAGTCGGATTAACAAGCCCGGTTTCAACCTCTTCGTCATCGGCGCGCCGGAGGCGCGAATGCGCGCGACGGTGCAGGCCATGCTGAATCGGCAGGCGGCAGCGGAAGACCCTCCCTCCGACTGGGTATACATCAACAATTTCGCAGAACCCCATCGGCCGGTCGCCATCGCTTTGCCTGCGGGTCGTGCGCCGCATTTCCGGGACGCTATGCGGGAGCTGATCGAGGACTTGAAGGTCGCCCTGCCGGTCGCGTTCGAAAGCGAGGACTACCAGACGCTGCGCGGCTCCATCGACGATTCCTTCCAAAAGAAGCAGGCCGATGCGTTCGCTGAGCTGGGTGCCAGGGCACAGGGTCGGGGCCTCGTCCTCATCCGAACGCCGATGAGGTTTGCTCTGGCACCTGCACGGGAAGGCAAGGTCGTCTCACCCGAAGAGTTCAATGCCTGGGACGATACGAAGAAGCGGGAAGTACAAGAAACCACCAGGGAGCTGGAAAAGGAACTGGAGCGCGTGGTGCGTCTTCTGCCTTCCTGGGAGAAGGAGCGACGCAACGAGGTTCGCAGGCTCGATCGCGACATTGCCGCCCGCGCCGTCAGTCAATCCATCGACGAGACAAGGGCCGGTTTTCGCGATCTTCCGGCCGTCCTGAAGCATCTCGACGCGGTGCAGGCCGACCTTGTCGACAATGTCGCCACATTTATCGGCAGGGCGGGGGGCGAAGAGGTGTTTGCTGTCGATCCTGCACTGGGAGGGCCGTTCGCTCGTTACGAAGTCAACGTGCTGGTGACCTGCGAGGACGCTGCGTGCGGCGCACCGATCATCGAAGAGTTGCACCCCACGCTGGGGAATCTCATCGGACGGATCGAGCATATGGCGCGGCAAGGCGCTCTGGTCACCAATTTCCGGCTGATCAAACCGGGCGCGGTTCATCGCGCCAATGGCGGCTATCTGCTGCTTGACGCGCGCAACCTTCTCACTGAACCGCTGTCCTGGACTGCGCTCAAGCGCCTGCTCAAACAGGGCCGTATCGTCATTGAAGAGCCCGGTCGTCTCGTAGGACTGGGCAGCACGGTGACGCTGGAACCCGACCCCATCCCCCTCGACGTCAAGGTCGTCCTGTTCGGTGACAGGCTACTTTACTACATGCTTGCGGCGTTCGACCCGGAATTGCGGGAGCACTTCAAGGTTCTGGCGGATTTCGAGGACGATATTGACCGCAGTGCGGAGAGCGAGGCGGCCATGGCGCGCCTCCTTGCCGCCATCGCCAACAGTGAGGGGTTGCTTCCGATAGAGCGCGAGGGCGTTACGCTCCTCATCGAACATGCAGCCCGAATGGCCGATGACGCCGGTAAGCTGACCCTCTTGGCAGACGGGCTACGCGATCTTGTCATCGAAGCCGATTTCAGGGCGCGTGAGGCCGGTCGCCCGGCGACGTCGCGCCAGGATGTGCGACACACCCTCGACGAGCGGGAGCGCCGTGCTTCACGTTTGCGGGACCGTTCCCAGGAAGCGATTCTGAAGGATCTCGCGCTCATCGACACGGATGGAGCAAGGATCGGGCAGATAAACGGGCTCAGCGTGTTAGGCGTTGGCGACTATCGCTTCGGCAAGCCAACCCGGATCACCGCCCGCGTGCGACCTGGTGGGGGAAGGGTGGTCGACATAGAACGCGAGGCGAAGCTGGGCGGCCCCATCCATTCCAAAGGCGTGGCCTGACCCCATAAGGTGGTCCGGTTTCAGTCTTAATGCATGATCGGCTTTTCGGCCATTGCCGGTGCAGATGGTGGTGGCGATCCGCGCGGCGGCGCAGGCCAGATGACGGCCTCCGGGGCGGGCGGTTTATATCCGAGTGATGAGTGCGGCCGCTCCGTGTTGTAGTAGCGTCGCCATGCCTCGATGATGACCTTTGCCTCGGCGAGGCTATAGAAGATCTCACCGTTGAGCAGTTCGTCGCGCAGCTTGGAGTTGAAGCTCTCGCAGTAGCCGTTCTCCCACGGGCTTCCCGGTTCGATGAAGGCGGTTTTCGCGCCGACAGCGGCGATCCACTCCCGCACTGCCTTAGCGATGAATTCCGGGCCATTGTCGGAACGAACATGGCCAGGCACCCCGCGCAGGATGAACAGGTCTGACAGGCCGTCGATGACATCGGTCGAGTTGAGCTTGCGATCGATGCGGATCGCCAGGCATTCCCGGGTGAACTCGTCGATGATGTTGAGCATGCGGAACTTCCTGCCATCGTGGGTCCGGCCCTCGACAAAGTCGTAGGACCAGACATGGTTGGGGTGCTCCGGCCGAAGCCGGATACACGATCCATTATTCAGCCAGAGACGTCCTCTCTTCGGCTGTTTCTGGGGAACCTTCAGCCCCTCCCGCCGCCAGATGCGCTCGACGCGTTTGGCGTTCACCGTCCAGCCCTCAGACCGCAGCATCGCCGTAATCCGGCGATAGCCATAGCGGCCGTAGCGTGAGGCAAGACGAATGATGTCGGCGGTTAACGCCTCTTCATCCGGCCGGCCTCTGGGCTTCTTGCGCTGGGTCGAACGATGCTGCCCGAGAACCTTGCAGGCGAAGCGCTCTGAAACGGAGAACTTGGCCATGACATGGTCCACGCACCGCCGGCGACGGGCGGGGCTCAGAAGTTTCCCGAGGCAGCCTCTTTCAGGATCAGCTTTTCCAGCGTCAGGTCCGACACCGCCTTGCGCAGCCGGTCGTTCTCTTTCTCGAGCTCCTTGAGACGCTTCACCTGATCGCCTTTCAGTCCACCGAACTCCTTGCGCCAGCGGTAATACGTGAACTGTGTCACGCCGATCGAGCGAACCGCATCGCCGACCGATCTTCCTTGCGACAACAGAACATCGACCTGGCGCAGCTTGGCGACAATCTCTTCGGGCTTGTGCTTCTTCTGGGGCATTCCAAAATCCTCTCCAACGGCTCAATAGCCTACTTCAGGGAGGACCACTTTTCAGGGGGCAGACCACGCTTGCCAACCTGCTCTTCAACCGCTATCTCGACGCGAGCGACGAGGTCGCGGGCCTGCCGCTGCTGCCGCTGTTCCTGGCCATGCGCGCCACGGTGCGGGCGCATGTGCTGGCCACTCAGGCGGTGGAAGGC
>JBARWP010000712.1:0-4518 GCA_049646905.1 Pseudaminobacter sp.
CTTGATCCGTTCCCACTGGTCATCCCGAAGCGCGTCGCAGTCCATCGCCGATCTCCAAAAATCAGCGTTGAATCTGATTTGCTCCTCCTTGGGAATCCCAAGCCGTTAAATCGTCACTACAGCCTAGGAGCGATCGGGTCAATTGGTCAGGCCGATCTCTTTCATCTTGGCGTAGGTCGCCTCATCGGGGTCGCCGGTCTCCGGCAGCCCGAACAGCGACTGGAATTCCTTGACGGCGCTGCGGGTTCGCGCCCCGACAACACCATCGATCTCGATGCCGTCATTGCCGAATGCCCTCAGTCCCGCCTGTATCTTGGCCACACGGTCCTTGACGTCCTCCGTCTGGATGGCGGCCGTCTGCGTCGGTTCGTTCAACGTGGCTCGCGGTGCCGGCACTGGGGCAATCGCCGCAGTGGTGGGGTTGGCACCAAGCTGTTCCAGCAACTGCTCGTCAATCCGGCCGGTGGGCGTCATGCCAAGCTTGCGCTGGTAGGCCTCGACCGCCTTGACCGTATTCGGGCCGGACAGCCCATCGACCGTGCCTTCGTAGAAATTAAGGTCGCGCAATATGCGCTGCACCTGCTCGACCACCGGATCGCCGGCCGGCCGGGCCGGCGCGGCTTCGGGACGCTCGATGCGGATGGTCGTTTCGTACCCGCTCTCCTCCACCGCATCGGTTATCGGCGGATGGCTGAATTCCCTGGTGGCAAAGAAGGCCGAGGTGTGGGCATGCGGCTGGTACCACACCGCGTTCGCCGACACATAAAACAGGGCGACGAGAAACGCGGTCGATCCACCCACCGCAAGCGGATTGCGCGAGATCATTGCGCCCACCGCTACGACACTCTCCTGCAGCAGGCCGGTTTTCGGCTGTGGCCGTCTAGCCTGCCTTGCGGAGCGCGCCATTGTAGTCCTCATTCATCTTGCTTGGCGGCATCGGCAGCAATGCGCCTTTTTCGCAGCCTTTCGTCGAGACCGGGCCGGCGACAGGCAGACTGATCGTCACCGTCGTGCCCTCGCCCAGTGCGCTTTCGATCGACATCGTGCCTTCATGCAGGCTGACGAGCCCCTTGACCAGCGCCAGCCCAAGGCCGGTTCCCTCGAACTGGCGGGTATAGTCGTTCTGGACCTGGGTAAAGGGCTTGCCCAGCCGGCAAAGGTCTTCTTCGGCAATGCCGATACCGGTGTCGCTCACCCAGAAATGAAGGCGCGAGCCGATGCGCTTGGCACCGAGCGAGACGCTGCCGCCCTTCGGCGTGAACTTGATCGCGTTGGAAACGAGATTGATCAGCATCTGCTGGACGGCGCGCTTGTCGGCATGGATTTCCCCAGCCTCGGGCGCAACCTGCGTGGTCAGCGATATCGCCTTGTTCTCGGCCTGCAGGCTCATCATCTGCTCGCACATACTGACCGCCTCGGAAAACTGGAAAGGCTCCGGATTGGTCGCATAGGCGCCCGATTCGATCTTGGACACATCGAGGATGGAGTTGACGACCTCAAGCAGATGGCGCCCGGAATCGCGTACCAACGCCACATATTCCTTTTGCCGCGGATCGCCGAATTGGCCGAACATTTCGAGCAGCAGCATGTCCGAAAATCCGATGATCGCGTTGAGCGGCGTGCGCAGTTCGTGGCTGACTGCCGCCAGGAAGCGCCCTTTCGCGAGCTCCAGCGCCTCTGTCGCCTCCGTCGAGGCGGCAAGCGCTGCCCGCAACTGGACGGCTTCGTCGTTCTCGCGGATCAAGGCCGTGTAGGCCTGGCCGGGCACGCCGTTGCCCATCAACTCGATGCAGAAGGGCTGGTAATTGTCATTGCGCTGGTCGTCCTGCGTGCGCGGCAAGCGCAGCCGCAGTTCGACCTTCCGGTACCTTGCCCCCTCCCGCAGGTCGGCCAGCGCGCAAAGATACCCCACCCGATCCGAGATATGGACCCGCTCGAACAGGCCGGCCCCAAGCATCAGTTCGGGCGCGACGCGCAGCAGTGACCGCGCCTGCGAGGAGACGTCAGTGACCTCGCCATTCGGCGTCATGCGGATGACGACGGCCTCGATCATGTCTTCCAGGCCCGATTCCAGTTGGTCGGGCTCGGACTTCGTCTCTTCGGAGAGCCCGCCAAGCCGTACCAGAAGGGTCATGCCGTAGGCGACGGGCAGGAGCCAGTGCCAGCCGGCGGCAGCCTCCACCGGTGCCGGCAATATCGATCCGAGCAGCCCCTGCAGCGGCAGGACCGCCAGAGCCGCTGCACCACCCCACAGCAGGGAATGTCTGGTGCGTCTCCGCAGATAGGCTTCGATCGGCAGCACGAGCACCATCACGCTCACCGGCGAGGCTAGGCCACCTGCCGCCGCCAGGATGGAAGCGAGGAACACCGTTCCAAGTCCCAGGGCCACCGGGCCGGCAACCCGGTCGCTGGCGCTTGAGGATATCTGCAGCACGAACAGCCATGCGAGGCTGAACAGCCCGCAGATCAGTGCGAGCGTCATGGAGGCGCCAAGCTGTGTTGCGAGAAACATGGCTGCCGCCGCGCCCATGAAGAAAGGGCTTGCCAAAAGGACGCCGACCAAGCGGCGCTGGCGCGTGCGTTCGACTTGATCCGCCACCGCTGGGTGCACCAATCGGTCACAGGCAGACATCACGGCGTGAAACACGTCGTTGGATCTGGTGGCAAACACACTCACACACGCACTCGCATTTTAGCCCGCCGGGCGGACGTATTTGATTGGCTCTGAAATTCGCATCCAGCCTTTAAGGAAAGGATAAGGCAGCACCGATCAGCAGCTTATTGATGGCGATAATCGGCACAGGAGCAGGCTGCGACAGGATCACTTGGTCACATAGTAAATGGAGAGTTAGCCGCACCGATCAGGCCGCGACAGCAGACCAAGACGGCTTCCGTCTTCCGATTCAACTGCGGCTATCCAGAAAAAACAGAGATTTATATCTTTAACCGAAGGTAAAACCACGATCTTCCGGGCCGGCCATTTGGCCCATGCGCGGGTTATTTAAAATTTGAACAAAATTTTCTGAAAATGCGCGGCTGCGGTGCAAGCGCTCCTTTGCGGGCACCATGCCATTCTCTCGGCAATAACCGAGGTCATGCCGACAGATGCATGCCCCACGATCGCAGAGGCAAGAACATGGGCTTTCTCATTCGAATGGCATTCTGGTTTTCGCTGGTCCTCCTGGCGCTTCCCTTCGATATGGGCGAAACCAACAGCGACCAGCCCAGCGTCGGTGCGATACAGGCCTTCGTCGCCGCTCGTGAAGCGGTCGGCGATCTGAGCGGTATCTGCGAGCGCAAGCCCGATGTCTGCGAAACCGGCAAGTCGGCCCTGCACACGGTCGGCGTGCGGGCCCGCGAGGCGGCACGCATCACCTATGAAATGCTCGACAGCCAGTTCGGGGTCCCCGACACCGAAACGCAGACCGGAAGCATTCCGGCACCCGCCGATCCGGCCCACTGAGTCGGCTCAAACCCGCCCAGCCTTTGTTTTTTCCGTGACGTGAGCGCTCCCGGCCACTATATCGGGGCCATGTCCACAAGCATCCAGACGATCCACGATGATTTTTCCCTGCTCGACGAGTGGGAGGACCGTTATCGCTACGTGATCGAACTGGGGGAAGCGCTGCCGCCGTTTCCTGATTCGGCGCGCGACGACGAGCACAAGGTGCGCGGTTGCGTCAGCCAGGTCTGGCTCCTGACGGACCGGGCGGCCGGCGAGGATCCTGTCATCCGCTTCCAGGGCGATTCGGATGCCCACATCGTTCGCGGCCTGGTCGCAATCATGCTTGCGCTGTTTTCCGGACGACGCGCCAGCGAAATCCTCGCTACCGACGCCGAGGAAGTGCTGCGCTCATTGGGCCTCGACGAGCATCTCACTCCCCAGCGCGCCAACGGCCTGCGTTCCATGGTCAAGCGGATCAAGCAGGATGCGGAAGCCGCACTGCAGGAACAGCCTGCCTGACGGCGTCATCAGCCACCGATTTTCGGCCTGTAGTCCTCGCTCCCCCAGTGCAGCAGCGGCCGGGCGCCAGTCTCCCGCCGGGCCGTTTGCGGGCGATAGTGGCGGCTCAACGCGCCGAGCGCTGTCTTCAACACCACCTTGGCCGAGCGCACCGGCCAGCCCCGTTCCCTCTCCACCAGTTCCAGGCCTTTCAGAAAGCAGCATATGTCGACCAGCACGCCCGACAGTTCGGGGCCTACGGCGGCCATGGCGCGATCCACCCGCATGCGTGCGGCGAGCGCGCTGTCGGTCAGGTCGGCAATGCCGTTGCCGGCTCCCCGCCGCCCCGATGCCACGCTGGCCGTCCAGTTCGCGCCCAGGCGCGGCATGATCTGGCCGCGCGTATAATCGGCTCGCAGTCGCTCGCCTGCCTCGAATTCGGCCTTCGATAGAAAAGGCACACCCTGTTTCGTCCTGCGGCGCATCAATTGCGCAAGCGGCGATTCCGCCAGATTGATGATCGCCTCGCCCACTTCTCCATCCACCTCGACCGGCATGGAGCCCAGTTCGCGCTG
>JBARWP010000713.1:0-4371 GCA_049646905.1 Pseudaminobacter sp.
TTACCCGAATTTCCGCGAAATCAACGCAGATATACGGGAAAATGCTCCCATTTTCCGCTACTAAACACATAAGCCGCGTGACATCCATCGGCGTGACGATCGAGAAGGCATGGCCTGTGGGAAACCCCGGACGCACTCTGCGGTGCTGACCTGGGCCGATCCCGTCAAAGGTGCTTTTCGAAGAAATGATCCGGATAAGGGTCGTCGTTGAAGCGGTCGATCTCGACCCAGCCCGACTTGCGGTAAAGCTGCATCGCTTCCGACAGGGCACTGTTGGTGTCGAGGCGCAGGGTCGTGATGGACAACTCGCGGGCGGCGGCCTCGGCTGCCGTCATGAGCCGCCGGGCGATTCCCAGGCCGCGTGCCGAGGCAGACACCCACAACCGCTTGATTTCAGCCAGGCCGCCGCCCGTTCCCTTGAGGCCGACGCAGCCTATGGCAAGGCCATCCGACATGGCGACGAGGAACACCCCGCGGGGCCGCACCATGGCGGTGGCCTCGGGGTCGCGGGAAAGCGCGACGTCGAACCCCTTCTCGAAGCGCCGCCCGAGTTCGGCGTAATATTCGCCGAGGCAGAAGCGCGCCGTATCGCTGCGCGGGTCGATCTCCTCGATGGTGATGCGCTCCTGCCCGAGCGCCGATGCCACTATGTCCATTGCCAGAAGCAACTCGTCCGAGCGGGGATAGCGGGCGAGCAGCGCGGATACCCGGGCGTTCGACAACTCCTCATAGGCTTCGAATTCCTGGCTGCCGGCTTCGGTCAGGCTGGCGACCCGGCGGCGCGCATCGTCGGGATGCGGCTGCGTCCTTATGAGGCCCTCGTCCTCCAGGCCGCGCAGAAGGCGGCTCATCAGGCCGGAATCGAGCCCGAGATAATCGCGGATTGCGGCGACATCCGAACGCCCGTGCCCGATGGCGTTGAGCACCCGTGCCGCACCCAGCGGCCGGCCACGGCCGAGGAACGAATTATCCAGCGCACCCACTTCCCGGGTGACGGCGCGGTTGAAGCGGCGAATGCGGCGGATCGGGTCGTTGCTCATTTTATCTGACTTAGGTCAGACAATTTGTAAAATCAATAGTTGACTGTTTCGGAGGGCGCGAAACATGCGTGCCGGCTGTCAAGAAGCCGGCTTGAAATAGGTTTCCATCTCCTGCGGAGGGACCATGCTGCCGCCGGTCAGCCACAGAAGATGCGTGCTGTGTGCCAGCTTCCCGGCATCGATGTTCATGGCTGCCAGATACCGGCTGCCGTTCAGGACGCGCTCCGGCCCGCGCGCGCCGGCAATCGCCGAGGGCTCCAGCTTGATGCCTTCGCTGTCCCGCAGCAGGGCAAGCATGTCCAGAAGCGCCTGGTCGCTGACGGTGACGTAGCCATCGACCAGCCTTTGCACCGCGCGGCCGATGAAGCTGGAGGCGCGGCCGACGGCCAGGCCGTCGGCGATCGTCCGGTTGGGGATGCCGAAATCCTGGACGCTGACCTCGTCGTGCCGGCCGGTATGGACGCCAAGCAGCATGCAGGGCGACTGGGTCGGCTCGACGAAGACGCAGTGGACATGGTCGCCGAACACCAGCTTGAGCCCGAAGGCCACCCCGCCGGGGCCGCCGCCGACGCCGCACGGCAGGTAGACGAACAACGGGTGATCCGCGTCCACCACGATCCCCTGTTCCACGAGTTGGGGCTTGAGGCGCAGTGCGGCGACCGCGTAGCCGAGGAAGAGGTCCTTCGAGTGCTCGTCATCGACGAAGTGGCAGGCCGGATCGGCCTCCGCGTCCTTGCGCCCTTGTGCGACGGCGGCGCTGTAGTCGCCGGTGTGCTCGACGACCTCGACGCCGCATTCACGCAGCTTCTCCTTCTTCCAGCGCCGCGCATCGGCCGACATATGCACCGTGGTCCGGAACCCGATCCTGGCGCCGATGATGCCGATCGATAGGCCGAGATTGCCGGTGGAGCCCACCATGACGCTGTAGCCGGAGAAGAATTTCCGCGCGGCCTCCGTGTCTAGCTTGCTGTAATCATCGCTTTCGGTGATCAGGCCTTCAGCCAGGGCAAGCGTCTCGGCACGCTTCAGCACCTCGTAGATGCCGCCGCGCGCCTTGATCGAGCCGGAGATCGGAAGATGACTGTCCTTCTTGAGGAACAGCTTCCCGCGCGGGGTAAATCCATGATGCCGCCCCAACGCGTCGAAGAAGGCGGGGGCCGCGACGGTCCCGGATTCGATGATGCCGCCCGCCGGTGCCAGTTCGGGGAAATAGCGGACGAGCAGGGGCGCGAAGCGCTCGAGCCTGCGGCTGGCATCCTCGACATCCGCCATGCCGAGGCCGACATCCGCCAGCGCCTCGTCGGCCGGAGCGACGCCGGGGTTGAACCACGCCGTTTCCCGCAGGGCGATGAGGTCTGCGAGCAGCGGGTATTCATCGACCCACTTTACGATCGGCTTGCCCAGCACGGTCCGCGCGGATGCAGTCATCATCGGAGCCTTTCATGCGTGTGGGGCCACTGCGGCGGCCCCGTGCATGTCCATTACACCAGACGGCGTCAGTAGATGGGGAATTTCCGGCACAGCTCCAGGACTTCGCCGCGCACCGCCCTGATCGTGGCTTCGTCGCCATGGTTGCGGATGACCCGCTCGATCCAGCGCGCGACCGCCTGGAACTCGGCCGTGCCGAAGCCGCGCGCCGTGCCGGCATTGCTCGACAGGCGCAGGCCCGACGGCGCTTCCGGCGGCCGCGTGTCGAAGGGGATCTGGTTCTTGTTCACCGCCAGGCCGGCATGCTCCAGCGCCTTGGCGACGACCTCGCCGGTGACGTTGTGGGCAGCAAGATCGACCAGCATCAGGCCGGTATCGGTTCCGCCGGCGACGATGCGCACGTCGGCCTCGCTCAGGCCCTTGGCAAGCGCCTGCGCATTGTCGAGGACGGCCTGGTTGTAGACCTTGAATTCCGGCTTCAGCGCTTCGCCGAGCGAAGCGGCCTTGCCCGCCACGATATGCAGCATCACCGAGCCCTGCACGCCGGGGAAGATGCCGAAATTGATCTTCTTGCTGAGCGCCTCGTCGTTCCACAGCGCCAGCCCGCCGCGCGCGCCGCGCAGCGACTTGTAGGTCGTCGTGGTGACGACATGGGCGTGCGGGAACGGGTGCGGATGCAGGCCGGTGGCGACCAGGCCGGCAAAATGCGCCATGTCGACCATCAGATAGGCGCCAACCTCGTCGGCGATCTTGCGCAGGGTGGCGAAGTCGATGGTGCGGGCATAGGCCGAGCCGCCGGCGATGATCATCTTCGGCTGGTTCTTGAGCGCGAGATCGCGGATCTCGTCATAGTCGAGCAGTTCGGTCTCGCGGTTCACGCCGTAGTTGACGATTCTGTAGTCGCGCCCGGTCAGCGTTGCCGGGTGGCCGTGGCTGATATGGCCGCCGGCAGCGGTGTTCATCGACAGGATGGTGTCGCCGAGCTTGAGCAGGCCGAGGAACACGCCGGCATTGGCGTTGGAGCCCGAATGCGGCTGGGCGTTGGCGAAACGGCAGCCGAACAGTTCGCAGGCGCGCTTGACGGCAAGTGACTCGATCGCGTCGGCGAATTCGGCGCCGCCGTAATAGCGCGCATAGGGCAGGCCCTCGACGGTCTTGTTGGTCATCACCGACCCTTGCGCCTCCAGCACCAGCCGGGAGACGATGTTTTCCGAGGCGATCAGTTCGATGCCGTCCTGCTGTCTTTTCAATTCGCCCTTGATCGCGCTCTCGAGCTCGGGATCGCTTTCGAGGCCGGCGGTGAAATAACCTTCGTTGAGGTAAGACATCTTGGAATTCCTCTGGTTCTGGATGGCGGTATGGATGTCCGGATGCGCCCGGGCCGAAAGTACCCTGCCGGCGCCGGCCCGAAATCGGTAGCGTCGATCGAAACGTTAGGGAGCCTGATTGATTATGTCTACTTAATTGTTCTTCAGAGACACATTAGAAAAGTTAGATGATAATCCTCCCTGCTGGTTTTGCCGGTGGTTCGACCGTCCGGTCGGATCGAGCGCCCAGGACGGTTCACCATGATTCGATAGGCCGGTCAGTGCTTCAGCACGCGCGAGAGAAAAGTCTTCGTCCGCTCGTTCTGCGGCGCGTCGAATATCTGTGCCGGCTTGCCGATTTCGAGGATGCTGCCCTGGTCGATATAGACCACGCGATCGGCGACCTCGCGGGCAAAGCCCATTTCGTGGGTGACGATCATCATCGTCATGCCTTCGCTGGCCAGTTCGCGCATCACATCCAGCACCTCGCCCACCATTTCGGGGTCGAGGGCCGAGGTCGGCTCGTCGAACAGCATGACATGCGGCTCCATCGCCAGCGCCCGGGCGATGGCCACGCGCTGCTGCTGGCCGCCGGA
>JBARWP010000714.1:0-4025 GCA_049646905.1 Pseudaminobacter sp.
CGAATCCTGGCGCTTCAAGAACCGCTCTCAAAGCTAAAGCCGGGGAGCCTAACCAACGCGCCCGACCGGGCTGCGCAACCCGGGCCAGCTCCACCCGGTCGGGCGCTCGCCGCAGCGCTCTACACCACGGGGGGTCAAAATTGGACGCCGATCCGGGGTCAACTTTGGATGCCGTTTGACACACGGCGGCCGAAGCCGGCCAGACATCGAGGTCGAGGAAACACTTGTACATGTTCATCGGCGTCGGGCGGCCATGCGGCAGGTCGCCGGCGCAGACGAGATTGTCCGGGACGTAGCCCTGGCTTGCGGCGAGCGGCAGCACGCGCTCCATGATCGAGCGGGTATAGCCGGTGGTCGAGCCCACTTTCAGGCCGCGCTCGCGCAGGCCCGTCACCATGTCCAGCGTGCCGGGCACAAGGTCGCAATAGTCGACGACAACCTCCTCATTCAGCGGCACGAAGACGTCGTAGACGGCCTGGATATCTTCCTGCGTCGGGGCACGGCCGTGCTTTTCGGCCCAGGCTGCGGCAATGCGCGGCTGGGAAAGCATGGCTTGGACATGATCCCATTTCGGCAGGCCCATCGGCTCGCGGGCTTCCGTGATGGAAGCCTCGATGCCAAAGCGACGGAAGGCTTCCACGAAAACGCCCATCGGCGCGAACGAGCCGAAATCGATGACCGTACCGGCCCAATCGAAGACAACAGCTTTGAGATGATTCATCGCTTTTCTCCTACGCAATAATATCTGAAATGACCTGTTCGCCGCGCTCGAAGCCCGTCGAGGCACCGGGACCGCTGCTATCGGCAGCCGGCGACATCTGGCGGAAGGATCGCCCAGCCATGTTTACGCTCACTTCACGCAAAACCGATAGCTGTGTTCGGGGGCGTGGAGGAGTGGCAAGGCATGCAGGCGGATTCCCTTTTGAGCGTGGGCCTCCCCACGGCGCTTGGCATCATCATGCTCGGCCTTGGACTGTCGTTGAAGTTCGCAGATTTCCTCAGCATTTTCGGCAAGCCGAAGCCCGTTCTCATCGGTCTGCTTTGCCACAGCATGGTTTTGCCCCTTCTGTGTCTTGGTCTGGTGCTTCTTCTCGACCTGACGCCCGCAATGGCTGTCGGAATGATGCTGTTGGCGGCAAGCCCGGCGGGAACGACCGGCGCCCTGTTCACTCATCTTGCAAATGGGGATGTGGCACTCAGCATAATCATCGCCGCCCTCACCTCGCTCCTTTGTGTGATTACGTTGCCCTTGGTCTCCAATGCATCTCTGCTGCTGTTTTACGGGGAAGGCGGAGCCGTCACGCTCGATTTGCAGCAGATACTGCAGTTCTTCGCGATTGCCATCCTGCCGGCGATGGCTGGCGCGTTGATCAAGTCCCGCAACCCGTCCCTGGCAGCCGTCATGGAACGGCCCGTCAAGCTCCTCGCGACAGTCTTTCTCGTCGCCATCATCGGCTTTAGCCTGTTCAACCATTGGGGCCTTGTGTGGGAGTGGGGCCCGAGTGTCGGTTTGGCTACGCTGATATTCTCCATTCTCACATACGGAGTGGCCTACTACCTCCCCCGCCTGCTGGGCGTGAGCGACAGGCAAGCGATAGCCCTGGCCATGGCAACCGGTGTTCACAACGCCGCGCTGGTCATCACCATGGCGATGAGCGAATTCATGTTGAACAATTCCCAAATGGCGATCCCGGCCGCCATGTATGGTGTGGTCGCTTACATCACCGGCGGTGTATTTGTCCTGGTTCTGAATTCAAGCCGTGGTCGCGTGACGATATAGTCTCGGATACCAGGCAGGCCCGCACGGGTTCACGCAAGCAAGGACGGGCCTCTCTTCCGGTATCTCAATCTTTTTTCCGGGGTCGGTCGCTTACTCCGAAATGTCGACATACCGACCGGCAACCGGGATGGCGATGATCGCGCCACGGTCAGGTCGCGGCCAGCCCGCAGAAGGGCGGTGAGTTCCTCGACCTGTCCAGGCTGCGCCGACGATGCAAGCATGTCAGCGCTGCCCAGACTTTCCAAAATCATGACTTCAAAACTCCACATTAGAATTATTCTATTATTACAACGGTATAAACTGTATGGTTTTAAACTTGACTCTATTACTCATGTATAGATATCGAATGCCAGGCCGTGTGCTTCGCACGGCTGCAGAAGGTTCAAGGAGTGGGGTCCATGAAAGAATTTGGCCGGCTGATATTCCCGGCATGCACGGCGATAACATTGGTACTTTCGTCGGCCGCTTTCGGCCAGCAAGCAGCGCCGGTCGAAGAAGGCGAACCGTCTGCCGCCAGCGAGGAATCCAGCAAGCAGAAGGGCGTCACCTATCTGTCACCGATCACCGTGCAGGACGCCGTGGCCGGCGATCCCTATACGACTACCGCCCCCGTCAGCCGCATCACCGCCGATGAGATCGAGCAGTTTGGCAACAAGAATATCGATGACGTGATACGTGCAACGCCTGGCGCGGCGACACGCGACAACGTGCAGAATCCCGGCGTCGCCGTGAATATCCGCGGCATGGAAGGTTCCGGCCGCGTCAACATGATGGTCGACGGTGTGCGGCAGAACTTCCGCTTCACCGGCCACGAGGCGCAAGGCTTCGTCTATGTCGATCCGGCCTTCCTCGGTGGCATCGACATCAATCGCGGCTATGTCTCGGGCGCTGGCGGGGGCAACGCGCTCATGGGTTCCGCCAATTTCCGCACCTATGACGTCGACGACATGATCAGCGACGGCAAGAACTATGGCGGCTTCGCCGCTGCCACCTACGGCACCAACCGCGGCGGCTGGTCGGAAGCGCTGATCGGCGCCTACCGCTTCAACGACATGTTCGCGGTGCTGGGCGGCATCAGCAAGCGCGACCCCGGCAACTACAAGAACGGCAGTGGCCAGGTGGTGGATTTCACCGAGCAGGACCAGATTTCCGGCCTCTTCAAGGTGGAATTCACGCCGAACGAAGAGCACAGGCTGAAGCTCGGCGCCAATCTCTACAACAACGATTTCATGGCGAATTCGTATTACCAGACGATCAAGTCGCGAATCTTCACAGCAAACTACGCCTATACGCCGGGCAATGACTGGATCGATCTGAGGATCAACGGCTATTACAGCAATCTGAACATGCTCTACGACCGGCCGGCCACGACCGGATCAAACAGCGGACGCGACATAACCGACATCGGCACCGGCTTCGACATCAGCAACACCTCGCGCTTCTCGGTCGGCGACGTCGCCGTCAAGATGAACTACGGCTTCGAATATTTCGCCGACGACTACGACGTCATCAACAGCGCGCTGGTGCCGGGCCGCGGCGTGAACGGGCCGGGCGACAGCACCAATTACAGCCTGTTCTCGTCCACCCAGTTCAGTTACGGCATCGCCGACCTGACGCTCGGGCTGCGCTACGACCACTCCAACCTGAGCGGGACCGGCTCAGTGGCGGCCGCCAATCCGCTCGGCATGCCGGCCGGCCCGTTCACGGTCGACCGCTCCGATGGCCGCTTCAACCCCAGCGTCACGCTGGCGCTGAATCCGGTGCCGTGGTTCCAGCCCTATGTGACCTATGCCCATACGTCGCGGCCGCCGACCATCAACGAGGTCTTCGTCGGCGGCGGGCATCCGGGAATGGGACCGCCCCAGTTCTTCTATCCCAATCCGTTCCTGCTGCCTGAAAAGTCGCGGGGATGGGAGGTCGGCGCCAACTTCAACTTCGACGACCTCGCGGTCGCCGGCGACCGGCTGGGCCTGAAGGCGAACGACGTCCACACCCGCATCAAGGACTACATCGTAGCCAATTTCGTCGGCGGGACCCATTTCGCCAACGTGCCCGGAACGTCGACGGTGCAGGGCGTGGAAGTGCAGGCGGCCTATGATTCCGGCGTATATTTCGGCAGCCTCGCCTATACCTTCACCGATTCGGACCTGCCCTCGCAGGTGAACGGCTTCGGCGCGCAGAGCTATTTACCCGAGCACATGCTCACCGCAACGCTCGGCGCCCGGTTCTTCGACCAGAAGCTGAC
>JBARWP010000715.1:0-6544 GCA_049646905.1 Pseudaminobacter sp.
CTTGATCCGTTCCCACTGGTCATCCCGAAGCGCGTCGCAGTCCATCGCCGATCTCCAAAAATCAGCGTTGAATCTGATTTGCTCCTCCTTGGGAATCCCAAGCCGTTAAATCGTCACTACAGCCTAGCAGGTCCGCACTCTCCCGCGGCAGCACAAACCGCAATGGTTCGTTATTCTTTACGTCCTCACCCTCGAACTCGATTATCCATCGCGCGTTGCTTCCCTGCCCAAGCTTGCGAATATTGCGGCCGAGTTCGAGATCGACCAGATTCTCGCGGCGAATGCTGCAGGTCAGGAGAATTTCGATTGCAACAGCCGTACGGGCCAGGCTCACGGCCGACCGCGGATGATTTGCTTTGCCCGCTCGTTCCATGAGCCTTCGGGTAAGAAGATAAATCAGGTCACGGAAGCGCTGGTCATCCAGTCGGTCCAACAATGCCCTGTTCTTTTCGGTCATACCCCTCTTGCCGGGCTGCCATGCTTTCAAGCGTTCGATCAGGTTATCCAGCCCCTTCATGGCTGGTGCCGGTAGATTGCACCAGTGCGCAACAATGCGAGCGCGGACCGCCATCGTGAACATGCCACTCGTAACGCGCTTGTTAAAGCGGTCGTGCAGGAAGATCAGCGCCTTCTCCACATTCGCCGGGGCAACGGCACACCCAAGTGAAGCCAGGCTGTCAATCGGAGTGCCTGCGGCCACCAATGCCGAAATCAGCATGATGATATTGCTACGGTACTGGGCCACCGTCGCCGGCTTCAACACCTGACGGGCCTCGTGGGCAAACAGCGCTGGCTCTTCCAGATGCTGGAGAAACGCCGTGATGTCTACCTGGAGACCAGCAGGCATGTCCTCAATAGCAATCCAGTAGGGGGTGCGCTTGACAGGAGGCGGGGTTAGCGCATGTAGGCGGAGGTCAACCAAGCGCGCAGCAAGCGTGTTCCACGTCCTGGTCGTGTTGCGGACAACCTGTTCCCATCCACCAATCATCGCCTGCTCACGAAGATTGACGTGCTCCTCTGAAATGTCCTCGCTTTGAGGTTAGCCTGTTGCCCGGATGAGGAGATAGGCCATGAAGCGATCGAGATTTTCCGACGAACAGATCATCGGTATTTTGAAGGAGCACCAGGCGGGGCTTTCGGCGACGGAGCTTTGCCGCAAATATGGTGTGAGCGACGCGACGTTTTACAAATGGCGCTTGAAGTATGGCGGCATGGAGGTATCGGAGGCGAAGCGGCTGAAGATCCTCGAGGAGGAGAACGGCAAGCTGAAGCGCCTGCTGGCCGACGCCATGCTCGACGTCTCGACCTTGCGCGAGATGCTCGGAAAAAACTTCTGACGCCTGGGTCGAGGAGAACCGCCGTGACCTGGGCGATCGAGAACAAGGGCTATTCGCAGCGTCGGGTCTGCGGGCTCGTCGGCATGGAGCCGCGGGTTTACCGCTACCGTCCGTCGCGACCAGATGATGCCGGTTTGCGCAAGCGGCTGCGGGAACTGGCGGCTGAGCGCCGACGCTTCGGCTATCGAAGGCTGCACCTCCTTCTGAAGCGCGAAGGCGTGACGGTGAACTGGAAGAAGCTCTACCGGCTCTATCGCGAGGAGCGACTGACGGTGCGCAAGCGAGGCGGTCGCAAGCGGGCGCTCGGCACGAGAGCACCGATGGCGAACCCGCAGGATGCCAATCAGCGCTGGAGCCTCGACTTCGTCTCCGACACGCTGACCGACGGCCGCCGCTTCCGGATATTGTGCGTCATCGACGACTTCAGCCGGGAGTGTCTGGCAACCGTCGTCGACAACTCGATCTCGGGCGAACGTGTCGCCCGCGAACTCGACATCATCGCCGAGCATCGCGGCTACGCGTCCGAGGTCGAGGACGTCTATGTGGCTGGCTACGACAGCTTTGCCGATGTGGCCGAACGATTGCGCCGAGGTTCATCGAAGATGGGCTACAACTCGAGACGGCTGCACTCGGCCCTTGGCTATCGAACACCTAAGGAATTTGAAATCCAACTCGCCCGGACGGCGGCTTAGTTCGATGGTCCTGGTGGTCCAGACCCAGGGATTCACTCCATACGCGTCGGCGACTTATCCCGCGCTCTTTGTCGCCGCTCGCTGCGCACGCAGATTGAGCGACAACATGCCCTCTGTCGCGTCCGGTCGACTCAGGCCGATCATCGGGTTGCCGCTTCTGCGCGCCGGCACACCACTGAAGACATGATAAACAGTCCAGGAGCGATCGACCTCGACACGCCTTCCATACTGATGGGTGACAATGCCCGGGCCTGGCGCGCCGCCCTCATTCTCCCAAACCCCAATTGCGAGGCTCTCCCAGTCACGGTGGATATTACTGCTCATGGCGGCAGCCTCCTTTTAAAGATCGATGGAACCAACAATCCCGGTGTAAAGCTTTTGGCCGGTCGTATCGGTGATCGTCATCCCATCCGGGCGCTGCGGCATGCTGAGAGTGACGGACAGTGATCGCGCAACCTCGATGGCATCTTCTCGATCGATTGCATCACTCATTGCCCGGCCAACGGTGGCATGGGCATCGTCCTTGTCTCGCGTGCGGTAGAATTCGATCATAATCTTCATCAATCCTCTCCTAATGAAGGGCCAATCCTCAGTTCATGCGTTTGCCCTGCGGGGAGTTGGAGTTTGCCGGGAGCTTGATGGCGCTGCCCAATGCGCTTTCAGCCTTTGGCGAAGCTTTTTCCTGCTTGGGCTTTCGAATTTCCCGATTGCTGCGTTTCTGTCCCTTGGCCATTGCCGAACGTCCTTTCCATAAGGGTTAGATTGTCCCCGGGCTGCAAGTCGCGGACCGGTTCGAGATTGTCTTGCGTCGCTACCCGTTCATGACGTTCGTCGTCATTGCGAATGCGGTATTGGGGCGAACCCGCATTGGGCGGCATCGTGCCCGTGACCCGGTAGACTTCCGTGTTTCTGGTCGGGTACATCCCGAAATTGCTTTTCAGACGAACAGTCTGGCCCACCGCAAAGAGATGAGGTGTGGGATCGTGCCTTACTGGACGGATATTCCGATGAACGAGAGTTGCAATAGTCATTATCGCCTTTGATCCTGTTCCAATGCCGCCTGAAGAAAGGCGGGATCGACCGGCACCATTTGCTGTTTCGAGCCTCGTGTGGAGATCGATGGCAGATGAATAAAGCTGGCCACACGATGCCATGCCAGATGAGTCGCTCCGTCGATAAGCTCTTCGTCATGGTCCACAAGATACTCGCCCGGAGGTTGGGGGGCATCGAAACCCGGCAACGAGAATGCCGATAGGAAGCGGACGACTTTCTGTGTGGTGCGATTGGTCATTGTCGTTCTCCTTGGCCGAAGCATGCATATGCGTCTTCGGCCTTATTCCCATCCGAAACTGGAATGATGCCGATGCTGCCAGTACATCCGTGGTCAGCACTTCGCCTCATTCCAAGGTCGGATGGTGCGATATGCGCGCCGGACGGCGCCAAACATTCGCTGTCGAGAATTCGGAGATGAATGGCGGGTCGAAGGTCTCTGACACCGCGAAAGCCAAATCGGCCAAATCAACGAACTTTATATATACGCTTCTTCTTTACTTAGATCAAGGTATGATAAATAATTTAGGAGATTGGAAGAGAAATTCAACAAACTGCATGTGGTAATGAGGAAAATTATTTCTACTAGTTTTCCTTCGAGATGGTAATTTGAAAGAGCTTTCCGAGAGGTCCTTCGTCCTCGATTGCTTTCTTCATTCGAAAGGCCTACCGTTTAACCATCGGCGGTTTCTGATACGGGCGCTGCCGGATGAGGGCGGCCATCGTGCCCTAGCCCTGACCAAAGGAGGACTTTATGTCTTCCCTCTATGTGACCTCTGCCGATAGGAAGATCGGGCGTAAGTCCAGGCAACGGATCTGTGGCTAGCTGCCAACATGATCAGTCACCATATCGTCCAGACCTTTGTTCACGGCCGAAAGTTCAGAGCAGTTCACCAGAACGATATGGTTGAGATGCTGCAGGACGCGGCGAACGCGATCGAAGCGACCGCAAGGCTCGGGAAAAGGTTCGTTCGGGCATCATGGATGCGTTTGGACGCCCCGAAAATTTACCAAGACAGAGAATTGGAAAAAGTGGAAATAGCAACGGTGGGAGCCAAACGTCATGAAATATATAGCCCGATTGAACGCG
Source organism: Pseudaminobacter sp. (assembly GCA_049646905.1). Lineage (GTDB taxonomy): Bacteria > Pseudomonadota > Alphaproteobacteria > Rhizobiales > Rhizobiaceae > Pseudaminobacter. The sequence continues at coordinate 4,170 of JBARWP010000715.1, forward strand.
AATCCAGCTGCTTGGGTTTTGCTCGCTATCGCGATAGGGGTGCCCGGCTCAATCTTTTATCTGGTGCTCACCGGTATCACTTACTGACTGCTTGGCGCAGAGAACAACGCAACGACGTAGCAATCAGCCGGGAAGGCGGGTTAGATATCCTGGGAGGAACACCTTAATGCCCGCCAGCACAACTATCGCGGTTGAAATCGGGGAAGATTTGTCCATCGCCCTCCAGCGCTTCATGACCCACGTGGGTGTGGATCTGTCGGAGGCTGAGGCCATTCAGGCTGCTCTGCGAGATTGGGCCATGAGTAACGGCTACCTGCCGGCGCAGATTGAGCAAGACAACAAGGAGGACGGGACCTTATGACATCGGTTCGAGACGCCCTTGCCTCCCAGCTTCTAGACGCCGCCGATGACATTGACGATCTGTCGCATAGAGAACTACAGGCCCTATTGCGGCGGGCAGCGCAAAATATCAGGGGCAACGTACAGGAAATCGGCACAGTCATCCTGGACCCGGAGCTAGTCTCCGTGTTTGACGCCATCGTCGAGGCAAATAACGGAAGCTTCACGCGCGATCAGGCAGTTTCTTCCGTCCTACGAGATTGGGCAATCAGGCAAGGCCATCTGCGGCCTGACGATCTGGATGAGGATAGTGAAACTAGCGGCAGCGCATGAAAACCTGCGGCCTCGTGACAGACGAGGAGCCTATTCGTCAGTGGTGTCGGCCGCTTGCGATGGGGCTGACCATCCTTGGGGACAGACCATCAGTGAAAGCCCTTTGCGGACCTTAGCGTGTCTTCTTGAGAATGCGCGCCTCTCGAATGATCGACGCCCGGTCAAGACCTACAAGCTGGATGATCACTCGGATGTCTTTTTCGGAAACGCCGGTTTCCAGAGCAAGTGAGCGTATCTGCTCTGCGTTGATGGCGGGGATCTTCGGTGGTTCGGCCATTGCGGTCTCCCATCCCGATAGCCCAGGTCGGAAAAGCGAGATGGCGACGCCAAAGCGGCAGGTGCCTGTCAATTGATAGAGCGCAGTCCGCGCGTGATCATAACAGACGGTTGTCCTCTACGAGCTGCCTTATGCGACGCAAGGTTCCATCGCAGTCCGATTTCTGGCGGCGCGCGTACTCCAGGCGCTCATATGAGTGAGGTCTGCTGGCAGTAGCCCGGTCGAGCGAGGGAAACCTTGTGGGCTCCTCAGGCGATAAGAGCGATCGCATGTGGACATCCTCGATGCTGTCTTCATCCGCCATGCGCTCATGGCGCTCGCCAGGGCTGCGCACCCGGTATCGGGTATCGGGCAAGAGGGCTACTATGTGGTAACTCCCTTGCGGGGCATTGGATCTGTACCGGGCACTCTTGAAGACGACCTCCTGCCCAACGGCAAATCGGTGCAACGACATATTATTATTCCTTTCGCATACCTGCTCATGGGCAGCCGACAACACGTGTCGGCTGGATGCAAATCCATCGATGATCTGGAACGTTTGGCGGCCGAGAACCTCTGGCGCCGCGAACAGCCATCAGGCCCAAAAGAGGGATGTGAGTCTTGTAGGCGCGGATTGAGTTTTATTTGAGGCCGGCCTGACTCGCGGAGGCCGACAACCAGTGTCTAAAAAAAGTGGTGGTAGACCCCGATGGCCGGATGCTGGAGTACTATATTGCAGCCTGCGCTTCCCGAAAGGAGACGAGACGTTTTGCTTGCTCGTCCCAAAGCGCCAGACCGACGCAGCTCAGGCTTTCGAGAAGCGTAATTCGGCCCATGCTGCGCAACTCGGGATGGTCCCGTAGAACTTGCGGCAGTCGATAAAATGGAATCCGGCTTGCCAAGTGATGAACATGGTGAATGCCGATGTTTCCGGTAAACCAACGCAGGATAGAGGGTAGCTCATAGTGTGAGCTACCGTGCAGCGCAGCACTTTGGAAATTCCAGCTTTCACCTTGGGACCAGTGTGTTTCTTCGAACTGATGCTGGACATAAAAGAGCCAGACGCCTGCGGTTGCTGCCATCAAGGTAATCGGAAGCTGCACCATAAGGAACGGGCCGAAACCAAGCGTCCAGATCAAACCGGCTACCGGAAGCGCGATGCCCAGGTTGGTCGCAATCGTCGATGCCCAAGGCTGTACGCCCGCGCGCATGAGACCGAATGGAAGACGGTACTGGCAGATAAATAGCCAAGCCGGACCAAGGCCGAACATCACAACCGGATGCCGATAGAGACGGTAGTGGAGGCGACCATGCCAAGGCAGTGCCTGGTATTCCCTGACCGTGAGTGTCTTCACGTCGCCGATCCCTCGCCGGTCGAGATCGCCAGCAGTCGCATGATGGACGGCATGGGTGCGGCGCCAATAGTCATAGGGTGTCAGGGTAAGGA
>JBARWP010000716.1:0-3201 GCA_049646905.1 Pseudaminobacter sp.
GCATCGTCGTTGCCCGGGATCGGGAAATCGACCTTGTCCGGATCACAGTTGGAATCGATGATCGCCACCACCGGGATGCCGAGACGCTTCGCCTCGAGGATAGCGATGGCTTCCTTGTTGGTATCGATGACGAACATTAGGTCCGGCGTGGAGCCCATGTCCTTGATGCCACCAAGTGCCTTGTCGAGCTTCTCGCGCTCGCGCTCGAGGTTCAGACGCTCCTTCTTGGTGAAGCCGTGAGCCTCGCCGGCCAGCAGCTCATCCAGCTTGCGCAGGCGCTGGATCGAGTTGGAGATCGTCTTCCAGTTGGTCAGCATGCCGCCCAACCAGCGCGAATTGACATAGTACTGCGCCGAACGCTGCGCGGCATCGGCAACGATGTCGGCCGCCTGGCGCTTGGTGCCGACGAACAGCACGCGGCCGCCGCGGGCAACGGTGTCGGAAACCTGCTTCAATGCCTGGTGCAGAAGCGGCACCGTCTGGCTGAGGTCGATGATGTGGATGTTGTTGCGCGCACCATAGATGTAGGGCGCCATCTTCGGGTTCCAGCGATGGGTCTGGTGGCCGAAGTGAATACCAGCTTCCAAAAGCTGGCGCATGCTGAAATCAGGCAGAGCCATTCTCGATTGTCCTTTCCGGTTGGCCTCCACGGACACTTGACGGCTTCGAGAAAACCGGAACGAAAGGCTTGCGCTTCTCGGGGTTCTTCTGACCGCCACCGGAGGTTTCAGCCGGATTTCTCCCGGGCAGACACCAAGTCCGTGTGTGGAATGCGGGCGCATATAAAGGTAACGTCGGACTTTTGCAAGCTCACGCGCCTACGGCTTGGCCAGGCAGCCCGCTATTGGTCGCATTTTTCCTTTGGCGCAGGAAACAATGCCAGATTGACGAGTTTCCCTGTCATCGAGAAATCGCCATAGTCCATGACCAGATCGCGCGTCAGGCCATTTTCATGCAGCTTGAAGGCGATGCGATATTCCGGGACCTCTTCGCCACCATCGGTGTTCTCGTCGAAATAGGCGATATCGATCGGCCAGTATTTTTGCGCAGCCAGGTCTTTCAAGGCAGGCAGTTCCGGATCGCTTTTTTCCGCTTCCGACTTCTTGCCGACTATGACAGTCGTCGTCATCACCTTGTCGGCATCCTCGGAGCCATCGAATAGATTGGTCTCGTAGAATGTCTCACCGCTATTAGCCTTGCCGATCAGTTCTACCAGATGCTGGGTCGGAAATTGCGTCGGGGGAAGTTCGAGGCTGTTCTTTTCCGGCTTGTCGATCTCGACCTTCAAGCCGTTATTTTCGCGTGTCGCCATGCCCTTGACCTCGCGATCCAGCGTCTGGTCGACAAAGGACTTCGTCACGAAGCTGAAGGTCTTGCCTTCCGCGTCCTCGAAAGTGGTGGTCTGCTGGTCGGTGACACGCGAGTTCTCACCCGTATCGATCTGTGTCACGAAGCGGAACTTGACCGTATAGCCCTCGCAAGGCGAGCCGTTGAACTCATAGACCATGCGGCCGGCAATCCCGGTGATTCCCGAGCGATCGGAGGCCTTGTCGAGCACGAGATCGTAGACAGCCCTGTGCGGCGCAAGTGGCGCCGCAGCATAGGCTGGGAGTGCCGCAAAGGCTGGCGACGAAAGAAGGGCTAGCAGGGCAAGGCGCGATACGCGCATGAAGACGCTCCAGTCGGCGTGGCCACGATTTGCCACATTCACATTAAAGTGGGCCACTTTAAAAAAAGTCGTGGCGGAAGCGAGGCAAAAATAGCAGTTTGCGCTCGAGCAACCGATCACCTTCATGAAGACATAGGAAAACAAGATGGGCGAGACAATCGAAAACCGGCTCCAGAGCATGGGTATCAGCCTGCCTGAAGCCGCTGCACCGGCTGCCAATTACGTGCCTTTCGTACGTACCGGCAACCTGCTTTACCCCTCCGGCCAATTGCCGATGAAGGATGGCAAGCTGCATATAACCGGCCTGCTCGGGCGCGATATCGACACGGCCACCGGCAAGGAAGCCGCAAAGCTGTGCGCAATCAACGTGCTGGCACAGGCAAAGGCGGCCCTGGGCGACCTGGAAAAGATCGTGCGGCTGGTGAAGATCACCATCTATGTCGCTTCCGCCCCCGATTTCACCGAGCAGCATCTGGTCGGCAACGGCGCCTCCGATTTCTTCGCCGAAGTCCTTGGAGAGCGCGGCAAGCATGCCCGCGTCGCCGTCGGCATGGCCGCACTGCCGCTCAATGCCGCCGTCGAGGTCGAGGCGATCATCGAGGTCGCGTGAGGACGGCCATGTCCGACATTTCCTGGCTGACCGCGCGGCCGATTGCGCATCGCGGCTACCATGACCTCAACAAGACGGTGTGGGAAAACACGCTGTCGGCTTTCAGCCTCGCAGTGGAGCAGGGCTATGCCATCGAATGCGATGTGCATTTGTCGGCCGATGGCGTTCCGATAGTCTTTCATGACCATGCGCTCCAGCGGCTTGCCGGCCAGGATGGCTATATCTGGCAGCGCACTGCCGCTGAACTCGCAGCATTGAGCATCGGCGGCACCGGCGATCACGCCCCTTCCCTGCGCGAGTTGCTCGATCTCGTTTCCGGCCAGGTGCCGCTCGTCATCGAGCTGAAGGGCACGCCCGGAAGGGACGACGGGCTGGTGGAAAGGGTTTGCGAAATGCTGCGCGCCTATGAGGGCCAGGCGGCGATCATGTCCTTCGATCACTGGTTAATCCGCCAATTTCCTGTCCATTCGGGGGCGATTCCTACCGGACTTACCGCCATGGGCACGCAGAATCAGGACATTGAGGCGCATTTTTCCATGCTTGCGCATGGAATTTCCTTCGTTTCATATCATTTCAAGGACCTTCCCAACCGATTTGTCGGCTTCGTTCGCGAAAATCTGAACATGCCGGTGATCACCTGGACGGTCCGAGACGAAGCGGCCATGCAATTGACCTTCGCGCAGGCCGATCAGATGACATTCGAAGGCTTCGAGCCGCAGGCGCGCTTGACCGCGTAGGCCGCCGCCTCTTGCGCGCCACGACCAGCGGCGTATCTAAGGCCTCATGGACAGCGGGAGCGATAGCGGCGGGAAACAGGCGGACGGCGAATACGCCATTCGCATCGTGCCCGCCTTGAGCGAATTCACCAAAGCCGAGTGGAGCAGCTTCTCAGGCACATCACGCGACAGTTCTCCTACTCCCT
>JBARWP010000717.1:0-3189 GCA_049646905.1 Pseudaminobacter sp.
CCCACACCCTGCCCCTCGACGACATCAACAAGGGCTTCGACCTCATGCATGCCGGCCAATCCATCAGAGCCGTCGTCGTGTATTGATATCGACAAAAGGACCGCCGGAACTATCCGGCGGCCCTTCATCCATGGCGGGCCGCGCCGGGCTTTCCGAAAAAGCCTTTACGCCCGAAGTCAGTTCGTTATGTCTGTCCCCTCGAAACAACAGTCAGGCGGAGGGGATCTGATGAAGACAGGAGGCTGGCGCCGACTACTGGCCATCTGCCTCATCTCGTTGCCGACGACCGCCCTTGCGGACTGGAAGGCGATCGAGAAGGTCGAAACCTATGCCATCTCCGGGAAATCGGGCGCCGAGCTCTATGCCTCCATCGGCGAGCGCGGGCCGAAGGTCGGCAAAAGCAGATTCCGCACCATCGCGCATACCAATTTCAAGCTGACCTGGTCACGCGACTACCAGGCGAAAGGCGGCGCCTGCACATTGGTGTCGGCGCGGCCGAAGCTGATCATCACCTATATGCTGCCGAAACCCGCCGGCCAGTTACCGCCGCTCACCCGGAAAAACTGGGATGTGTTCATCGAGGGCGTGCACAAGCACGAACTTGTACATGGCGATCTCATCAAGGACATGGTCCGCGAGATCGACCGCGTCAGCGTCGGCCTCACCGCCGCCGATGATCCCGATTGCCAGAAGATCAGGAAGGAATTGACCGGACGCCTGTCGCAGCTTTCACAGGAACAGCGCCGACGCAGCCGCGATTTCGACCGCGACGAGCTCAGCGAGGGCGGCAATATCCACCAGCTCATCCTCAGACTGGTGAACGGGCATTGAGGCATGGTCCCGAAGTCGAGGCTTGAGCTCGCGAATCAGGGAGGTCATCTCGCTCGATCCGTCATGGAGCGATTCAATTTTTGATGGGAATAGGCCCCTCACCCCCCTCTCCCCGCAAGCGGGGAGAGGGGGCGTCAGCGTTGCGGCCATCCTCCCTATCCCCGCCGCCCGCGAGGGGAAGGTGCCGGCAGGAGGATGAGGGGCGAATCCTGCCGAATCGCCTTCGCGTGGTGGGAAGTCAGGCCATCTGGAAGTCGTTGGTGTAGTAGCGCGAAAAGTCAGGCCGTTCCTTGACCGGCTTTCCATCGCCGTCCTTGAGCACGCCGGCCTCGAAGAGATAGCTGCCTATCGCATCGATCCTGGCGCCGTCGATCCTGCCGACGACGCCCTCCTGCGAACGGAAATAGTGGCCGTCGATCAATGCCTGCAATGAGGCGCGGATCAGCTTGTGGTCGGTCAGCACGTCGCTGTTGGCGGCAATGAGAATCTCGGCGGCCTCGTCCGGATGATCCACGGCAAAGGCATAGCCCTGCTTCGTCGCGGTGATGAAGCCGGCCGCTGCCTGCGGGTTCTCCTTCAGATAGGCTTCGCTGGAACCGATGAAATTGGTGTGCTGGTCGGGCACGCCGAAATCGGCGTAGCGGAAGGCGCGCTGCGGCCTGCCTTCAAGCTCGGCCTTGACGCCCTCCCAGGTATAGACCTCCAGGGTGAAATCCACCGCGCCATTGGCCAGCGCCTCATAGGCGGAGGTGCCCAGCGTCACGGTCTCATATTCGCCCTTGCCGCCGTCATGGCGAATGATGCTGCCGATGAGCGCGTTTTCCCAGGCGCTGCCGAAGCCGCCATAGGTGAGGCCGTCGAGGTCCCTCGGGCTCTTTATGTCCGTGCGGTCGGCATTGAAGACCAGGCGGCCGGTCTCGGTCTGCATGATGGCATAGGCCGCCACCAGATCGGCGCCGGCGGTGCGCTGCGTGAACAGGCCGAGCGAGCTCAATATGCCGAAATCGGCGACATGGCTCGCCACCAGCGCGCCGGCGGAAGTGTCGCTGTAGGGCAGGATTTCCACATCGACGCCGGCATCGGCATAGAAGCCCTTGGCCTGCGCCACATGCAGGCCGATGTGGTTGGTGTTGGGAGTCCAGTCGAGCGCGATCGTCACCGGTTTTGAGCCGGCAAAGCTTCTTGTCGGCAACAACGTCGTTGCGAGCGTGGCGGCAATCATCTGGCGGCGGGTCAGCATGGTCATCTTCCTTCCTGGGGCTGCGGGTTGAGGAGAGTCTGGAGAAGGCGCGCCTCGATGGCGCTCGCCTCGGGCGAGGCGAGGTCGAGACGGGGATGGGGCAGCGGTACGGCGATCTCGTCGAGCACGCGCGCCGGACGCTCGGTCAGCACATAGATGCGATCGGAGAGGAACACGGCCTCGCGTACGTCATGGGTGATGAGCAGTGCGGTCCAGCGATGGCGTTCCCACATCGCCTGAAGCCAGCGCTGCATGCCCGCTCGGGTGAGCGCGTCGAGCGCGCTGAACGGCTCGTCTAGCAACAGCATGTCACGTTGCTGCACCACGGTACGAAGCAGGGCCGCGCGCTGCCGCATGCCGCCGGAAAGCTGGGCCGGGTAATGCCGCTCGAAGCCGTCAAGGCCGAATTCGGCGAAGAGCGGCGCCACCTTTTCGCGTGCCTGGCTGCGGGAGAGCCCCTGCACTTCCAGGCCGAGCGTCGCATTGTCGATGATGCGCCGCCACGGCATCAGCGCGTCGCGCTGCGGCATGAAGGCAAAGGGACGCCGGCCATCCGTAAGCGGCGTGCCGTCAAACAGCACCTCGCCGCCGTCAGCACGAAGCGCGCCGGTCAGCAGCTTGAAGATCGTGGATTTGCCGCAGCCGGAAGGCCCCAGGATCGAGACGAACTCGCCGGGCCGGACGGTGAGCGAGATATCGGCGAGGACGTCGAGCCCATCGAAGCGCTTGCGCAGTTGCCGCAGTTCGAGGCGCGGGGCACTCATGGCCGGCGCCTTTCGCCAAGCCGCTCCCAGGGCATGGCGACACGCTGGATCAGCACGGTGATGCCGAACAGCACCAGCGTCAGCGTGGCGCTGACCAGTACTGCCGCGAGCACGAGGTCGGGACGGAAATTGTTCTTGGCGTTGAGGATATAGATGCCGAGCCCTTTGGCGGCCCCGGCATATTCGGCAAAGATCGCACCGACCACGGCATAGGTGATGGAGATGCGCAAGCCGGCAAAGAAATAGGGCAATGAGGAGGGCAGGCGCGCAACCAGGAACACCCGCACGCGCGAGGCCCCCATCGAGGCGAGCAGTGACTGGATATCGTCGTCGGTCGCGGCATAGCCCTGCACC
>JBARWP010000718.1:0-13293 GCA_049646905.1 Pseudaminobacter sp.
GTGCAGTATACAGAGCCACTCACATGAAAGCGTAGGGCCGCGCGGCCTTTTCGCGCCCACCGCCATCGGGCCCGATCCCACGAGCGCCTTTCCGTTCCGCGTTGCCGCTGCCGTCCTGCTTGCCTGCCTCGCTTTCCTCAACGCGCCTTCGGGCGCCGCCAAAACGGTGAATATCACGCTTCACGATCAACCCCTCCATATGGAGATGCTAGGGGAAGTCCGGGCCAACCGCAGTCTTTGAGGCTGGCCTCGGCGACGATCTGGGCACATGGGAACTGGTCGCCACCTCCATCGCGACGTTTGTGAGAGTGGTGCTCAATGATCGGCCGGGGCTGGGGGCCAACCAGCCCATGAGCCGAGCCGGGGGATGGTCCCATAACGGCCGATGAAACGGCCAAGCGGCTGCACGCCCTTCTGGAAGCGGCGGATACCCCGTCGCCCTATATCCTCGTGGGTCATTCGCTCGGCGGGCTGTAAGTGCAGACGTTGCGCAGAATCGACGCCACCAGCGTCTCGAACTGTCCGTTGGGATCATTCGGCTCCGGGTGAAACGGCACACAAGCAGAACGTCGCTGCCAATGGCCTCAGTGCCTCGTTCGGATACAGCTGATTAGAGCGGGTTGCAATTTGACTGAATCGGGATTCCCAACGAGGTGCAAATCAGATTCGATGCGCTGAGCGTAGGAGGTCGGCAGCATGACGAAGCCGTATTCGATTGATTTGCGAGAGCTGGCGATGGCTCGCCTTGCTGCTGGTGAGACGACGCGAGAGGTTGCGGCCGCCCTTCGGGTTGCGGTGTCGAGTGTAATCAAATGGGCGGCGCGCAAGCGCCTGAGCGGCAGCGTTGCGCCGGGCAAGACGGGCGGCCACCGGCCTCATCTGATCAGCGGGGATCATCGGCTGTTCGTGCTTGGCGAAGTCGCCCGCGATCCCAACGTGACGCTGCATCGCCTGTCTGCGGCGCTGGCTGAACGAGGCCTTTCTGTTCATCCCGCCAGTGTCGGCCGCTTCCTGCATCGCGAAGGCAAGAGCTTCAAAAAAACCGTTCTGCCCGCCGAGCAGTTGCGGCCAAAGCTCAAGCGCCGGCGCGAACAGTGGTTCCGTTACCAGACGCGCATTGACCCGGCCCGGCTGGTCTTCATCGATGAGACCTTGGTCAAGACGAATATGACGCCGCTGCGTGGCTGGAACACGCGCGGCGAACGTCTTGTCGCCCATACGCCCTACGGCCATTGGAAGACCATGACCTTCATTGCCGCCCTTCGCCACGATCGCGTCGAGGCGCCTTGGGTTCTCGACGGGCCGATCAACGGCGAGGCTTTCCGAACCTACGTCGAAACCCAACTCGCCAAAACCTTGAAGCCGGGCGATATCGTCGTTCTCGACAATCTCGGCTCCCACAAAAGCGCTATGGTGCGCACCATCATCAGGGCCGCCGGGGCAAGGCTCTTCTTCCTGCCGCCCTACAGCCCCGACCTCAATCCTATCGAGCAGTTCTTCGCCAAACTGAAGCACTGGATACGGCGAGCAGCACGGCGAAGCCGCGAAACCGTCCACAACGCAATCGCAAACCTCCTCGACGCCGTCACCCCGACAGAATGCACAAACTACCTCAAAAATGCAGGGTATAAGTCAACTTAAATGTGAAACGATCTAGAAGGGGCCAACTCCTCCAGAGACGCGATCGTCCGGTCCGCCACGATCCCGTCGTGGTCGCGATTGAAGGCGACGGTCTTGAAGCCGAGCCGCCTCGCGCCCGCGATTTCCGCCTCCGCGTGCCCCACGAAAGCTGTCTCATCCGGATAGACATCCAGCGGCGCGATGGCAGCGAAATAGATCCCGGGATTAGGCTTCACCAGCCCGAGTTCGCAGGACGTGGCAAAGCTGTCCCAGATATCGGCAATGCCGGCAGGCATGAACCAACCAAGCTTGATCGAAGTGGGTTCGAAGGTGTTCGTTGCGATCCCAAGCCGAAATCCGGCTTGTTTCAGGTGATGCAGAACCTTGGCAACGTTCGGGACGAAATCAATTGCCGCCTGCGCCGCGTCGAGCACTTTTCGGCCGTCTTCGAAGTGGCGAGGGTCGAGACCGCATTGAGCAAGCACCTTGTCGAAGAATTCGTCACGGCGTATCTCACCAAGAAAGGCCGCCTGCCGTGCCTGCTGAAGCGCCTCATCCGCATAGTCGGGCGGCTGGAGGCCGAAACGAGCGAGAAAGCTGGGCAGGAGAGGCGAATTGCGGCGGCGGCGATAAAGAATGTCGCCCGCATCGAAAATGATGGCTTTGATCATCGGCAGGTCTGCGCTCGTCTGACATGGAATGGTACGCAGGTTTGTGGTTGTCGACCAAGTTCATGCTGGCTGAGGCCGAGGGTGTCAGAGAATCTCAATCACATCTCCTTGGAGTACGGTTTGAAAAAGAGGGGAGACCAGCGCGTCCAGCTTCTCCCGCGGAGCGAAGGCCGGGACCACCCGGCGCGCATAAACCGCCTCAAGCAGCGCTCGTGTTTCGGAGAAGCTCGGATGCACGTTCCAGCGGAGGCTTTCGGCACGGCCGGCCTTGACAAGGGCCTCGCCGGGACTGCCCACCGCCAGATGGCCGGTGAAGACGATGCGTAGCTCGGGCCGCTCCCGGCAGAGCGGGAGAAGAATTCCAGCCGTGCCTGCTGTGCCTGAGGCCCCGGCAACGATCGTCGCGCCGGCGGGTGAGGCCTCGGCATTCACCCTGCGCGCGTGTTCCAGCAGCGAGGCGAGAACGGCAAGCATGTCCGACCTTACATACTCCGGTTCCGTGCACAGGTGCTCGACCGCCCGGAAATGGACGTCGTCCATGGCTACGTCGATGCCGGCCGCATGCAGGAAGGCAGCCATTTCCGGCCCGCGCCCGTCTGCCGGGCCCGGCAAGAGGCAAGGTCCTTGCCGGGCGATATCAAGCAATGCCTGTCGTCCCTCGGCGGGGTTGCGGTCGTCCGACCCGTAGGAGGCGTCGACAAGCACCGTCGCCGCCGGTGGCGGTGCGTGGTATCGGTAGAGCAGCGACGAGGGACAATAGTCGCCCGTATAGAGAAAGCCGTCTCCGAACCCGAAATGCAGCCAGACGCCGCCGGGCGCGTGACCCGAGCCTCCCGTCCGGACGGGTAAGCCAAGAATTTCAGTATCGCCGTTTGGCGACAGGACACCACCGAAAGCGATGTCCGGCAGGTCGCGGCGTAGCCATTCGGTCGCAAACACCGGTGGCGACCCGATCTGGTCGAGAAAGGGCAGGGCGCCGATATGGTCGCGATGACCGTGCGATAGGACGAGTGCGTCGACCCTGCCGATCCGGTCGAAATCAGGCAAGGCATCGTGGTCCGGCCCGCGGCCGAAATCGAGCAGCAGGCGCCGGTCTTCGGCTTCGAGCAGGAAACAAGCCGGACCTTTCGCGCCGAAGCCGGAAATACAGGTCAGGAGGGCCTTGCTCATGCAGGAGCCTCCTCCAGAAGCCAGCCGTCGCGGATGGATATTTCGGTCCGCTCTCCAAGGGCTGGTGGAGCGCCCGGGTGATCGACATGAAATTGCCGCGAGGGGTCCGAGACGGGCGAAACCACGACCGTGGTGACCGGCCCTTTATAATTGAGATCACAAACGATGCAGGCGAACCCGCCACTTCCCGCGCCGCCCAGGGCGAGGTCGCTGGCTCTCACGCAGGCAAGACGTCGGTCGCCCGTGCTTGCCTCTCCGCGCAACGGAAAGTGCGCTCCGTAAAACTGGGCCGTCACCTCGCCGGGCCTGCGGTCCAGCACATCCACCGGAAACACCATGCCGGAGCCGACGAAGCGGGCCACCATGGCGGTGCGAGGCTGCCGGTAGAGCTCGCGAGGCGCGGCTAAGTGCTCGATCCTGCCATCGCTCATGACCGCGATGCGGTCAGCGAGTGCCATGGCCTCCGCCTGGTCGTGCGTGACGATGACAAAGGTGGCCCCGGTTTCTCGATGCAGCCGCTTGAACTCCTGCTGCATCGTGTCGCGCAGATGTGCGTCGAGATTTGCCAGAGGTTCATCGAGGAGGATGACATCCGGCTGCATGGCCAGGCAACGGGCGAGCGCCACACGCTGACGCTGGCCGCCGGAAAGCTGATGCGGCTTGCGCGCCGCCATTTTTCCAAGGCCGACCAGCTCAAGCGCGCTGACGATGCGGGCCTGTTGTTCGCCGCGTGGCATCCGGCGTAGGCGTAGCGCGAAGCCGACATTCTCCGCAACGGTCATGTGAGGCCATAGCGCATAGGACTGAAAGACCATGCCGATGCCGCGCTTCTCGGGCGGAATGCTACGCTGGCCGTCCGCCACCGTCCGGCCGCCGATGTCTATGCTGCCCGACGACGGCGATTCGAAGCCGGCGATCAGGCGCAGCAGCGTGGTCTTGCCGCAGCCCGATGGGCCGAGGAAGGCCAGGAGCTCGCCCTGCTCGATCGTCATCGAGACATTCGAGACCGCCTGATGCTTGCCGAAAAACTTGGAAACCGAATGAAAGTTTACGCCCGCCATGGAACTGCTCCTTCCGGCAGATACCGACCGAGGATACTCACGCTCAGCGCAAGCCCCAGCGTCATGAACAGGGAAAGGCTCGCCAGCGCGTCGGCGGCGGGCGAATTGCCTTCATAGTGAAAGAGAAAAACGGATACGCCGACGGTCTCGTTGCCGGAGGACCACAGCAGGGCTGAGACCGTCAGTTCGTTGAACGCGGCCATGAAGACGAGCAGGGCCCCGGCTGCGGCCGAAGGCACGATGACCGGCAGGACAATGAAGCGCAGACGTTCCAGCACGCCGGCGCCGGCCATCTGTCCCGCCTCGTCGAGCGCCCGGTCGAAAAGCTCCGTGCCGGCCATGACCGGCCTGAGGCCGAGGGCGAGGAACCGTGCGAAATAGGCGCAGAAGAGGATCGCGAGAGTGCCGTAGAGGCTGATGCCGAGGATCGGCAGCGGGCGGAGCAGGACGAGGATCATACCGATCGACAGCACCGTTCCGGGCACAGAGTAAGGAAGGTCTGCCACGAGATCGAGGAAACGCGCCACCGGATTGCGTCGCACCACTGCAAGATAGGCAAGCGGAACGGCGGCTGCGACGGTCACCAGTGCGGTGCCGGACGCCAGCAAGAAGCTGTTGAGGAAGGCGCGACGCACGGCGTCGTTCCATAACACCAGCTTGTAGTGGTCGAGCGTTGCTGTTGTCCAGTCGAGCGGCACGCCGACCGCCTTGCTGACCGAGGCGCCCACCAAGGCGAGCAGTGGCAGGATGGATATGAAGGCGAGCGCGATCCAAAGCAGGATTGAGGCCGGGCCCCGCCAACGTTCAAGGGTGAAGCCCGAAAAGCGCTGTGTGCCGAGATCGACCTTCGCGGCTGAACGACTGGCGAGCCAGGCCCTGAGCGCAAGACCGGCGATGGCCAGCAGCGCGAGGATCAACGAAAGCGCTGCGGTTTGTCCTAGAACCCGCGGGCCGAAGCCCTGAAGGCGCTGGTAGATCAGCGTCGTCAGCACCGGATAGCGGCCGGGAATGCCGAGCACGGCCGGCGTGCCGAAATTGGCGATGGAGGAAACAAAGGCAAGCGCCGCGCCAGCCAAAAGCGCCGGCGCGACAAGCGGCAGGATGATCGCCCCCAATGCGCGTAGTGGCGCAGCGCCGGCGAGCCGTGCGCTTTCGATAAGGTCGGCCGGCACGGCAGCAAGACCCGCACGGAGGGCGAGGAAGACGAGAGGCGCATGTTCGATCCCCATGACGAGAGCGATGCCCTCGCGCGAATAGAGAGGATTGGTCACGCCCGGCTCCGCCGTCATCCCGATGAGGGAGAGGAGCGGTCCCGACGGAGCCAGGAGTTCGACCCATGCAAGCGCGGTGATCTGCGGCGGCACGAGGAGGGGCAGCATGAGGGCGAAGCTCGCCGCCGTCTTGGCGCGCACGTCGGTGAGCACAAGGATAAGAGCGGAGCCCACGCCGATTGCCAGCGATACCAGTACAGACAGAGCACTGACTTCGAGGGTGTGCCAGAACGCCCGCCGCGTTGCGGCGTTGCGCCATTGCTCGGCGAGTGTGCCGAGGAATTCGCCGTTGGGGCTGGCGGAAAAGGCTTCCCCAAGAAGCCTTCCCAACGGCAGCACGGCAAAGAGACATACATAAAGGCCGACGAGAACCAGTATGACGGTCTCGAAAGAGACCGTCACCGTGGAAATCGAAGCGGTTTGCAGCGCCCGGTTTCGACCCCAATCAACCACCGAAAATCTCCGAGAATTTCTGCTTGTTGGCCTCATCCTGGGAAAGCAGCATGTCGAGATCGACGGGCAGCACCTTGATGGCGGAGACGGCGGGATAGCCGGCCGGGGGCTGCACGCTCGGCAGTGCCGGGAAGTAGCCCTGCGCAACGGCAGCCTTCTGGGCCGCTTCGGAAAGCTGCCAGTCTGCGAAGGCCCTAGCTGCTTCGAGATTCTTCGTGGTCTTCACGATCGCGACCGGCTGCGACATGATCGTCACGCCTTCTGTAGGGAAGACATAGTCGACCGGCGAGCCTTTGGCCTTGGCGTTCATAGCCATGTAGTCGATGATGATGCCATAGGCTTTTTCACCGCGAGCTACGGCTTCGACCACTGCGCCATTGGCGTTGGTGGCAACCGCGCCGTTCGCGGCGAGCGTCTCGTAGAACTTCCAGCCGAGCTGCGGCTGCTGCACGATGGTACCGACATTCATGACGGCAGCCCCGGAATAAAGTGGGCTGGGCAGGATGGTCTTGGAGGCGACGTCAGGGGTCAGAAGATCCGACCAGGACTTCGGCGGATTGGCAACCAACTTGGTATTGTAGACGATGCCGCTGGTGATCAGGCGCGTGCCAAAGAAGCTCTTCTGCTGGTCAACGATCGAAGCCGGCAGATCGGCCGTCGGGGCGTCCGGATAAGGCAGTAGCAAGCCGGCGGCCTTTATCCGCATCATGGAGATCTCGTCGGCAAGCAGAAGCACGTCCGCCTTGGGTGCGCCGGCGGCCGCTTCCGCCTGCAGCTTGTTCATGATTTCGGTTGTTCCCGAGCGGAAAACCTCGATCTTCACATCCGGTTGGGTTTTGGCGAAATCCTTCAACGTGGCGGCCACTTGGTCGTTCGGCTGAGACGTATAGAGCGTGATGGTTCCGATCGGCTGGGCGAGAGCCGAAATGACGGAAAAGGCAAAAGCCGCGGCTGCGGCAACGAGAGTTGGGACCTTCATGGGTGTTCCTCGGATGGATCGGGGGCGACGGCTTATTGCCGCCGAGGTCACCATGGCACGGTCATGTGACAGATTATTTGCAGCGTCAACTGCATTTCAGAAATTTTTGCAGCATACGCTGCATTTTACGGCTGCTGCGGCCGCCTAAGGAGGTCCTCCAATTCCTCGCGCGTCTCCTCGATCCGGCCGAGGGTCTCCCCGGCGCGTTGCGGTTGCCGCCTTGAGAGTTCGAGCAGCAGGATGTTGGCCAGGGCCATGGGGACGGAGAGCGTCTGCCATTCGGTTTCGCTGCCGCGCGGCGCGGCAAGCAGGGCATCCGGCCGGGGGCGGATCGATGGGCCGATCATGTCGGAGATGACGATCGAGCGGCCGCCGCGCGCCCCCGCGAATGAGAGCAGCAGCGGTAATTGCTCCGGCACGCGGCGCAGCGCAAAGGCGATGAGCAGATCGCCCTGCCGGAAGCCTGCGATCTGCTGCGGCGTCAGCATGTCGACAAAATGCAGGCTTTCGGCCCGGAAGCCGAGCCGGTCGAGGCGCATCGCCAGATGATCGGCTAGGACGCCCGCATGGCCACGCGCGAAAATGAAGATTCTTGCCGCTTCCGTGGCGTAGCCGACGGCGCGGGTGAGGTCGTCCCGGGCAACGTGGTTGGGAATGCCGCGCAGCGCAGCGATTTCGATTTCGAGGAAAACGTCCATGGTCGGCCGTTCTCCGCCATGCTGCAGGCGGTTGAAGATGCGCGATGCGGCACTGGTCCCCTCGGAGTTGCCCTCGCGATGGTCGTGCCGCAGGGCCTCGCGAAGATCAAGATAGCCTTTGTATCCAAGCTTGCGGGCGAAGCGGATGACCGTCGTCTGGTGAACGCCGGCCAGTTCGGCGACTTCCTTGGCCGTTCCGTAGGAGGCCGCAATCGGATCGGCCAGGAGAGCTTCTATGACGCGTGCGTCAAGCTTGCTCAGGCGGCCCTGGTAGCGCTGGATTCGGTTTCGAAGGTTGTTGGAATCGTCCATGGCGTGTTTCGATCCAAGGTCTCTGGTTCGAGGTGCACGCTAGGCTCGGGCATCACCGCTCTTGCCTATCGTCCATACTCGGCCTGTTGCCGGCAACTGCTTGGCGAAGATACGTTGATATAGGCATTTGCAATCGCGGTCATGTGCCGATTTCGACCTTGCAACCACTGCGCGGCTTGCAGTCTTCAAGAGAAAACGAGTCAAGCTTCCAATCATAAACAAGTGGGCGCCATAACGTCCGGGAGCGGGTATGGCGTATAAACGATCTTCTTCTCGCCGCGCTGCCGTCCTCCTTACGGCGACAGCATGGGATACTGGGCCGCGTGGAGGGAGGCTCCGGTTGCCATCTTCGAGATTACGGCGCTTTACACCCTGTCCGCGCTCTCATTCGCAGCTTGCGGCGCCTTGGTGCTGGCCGATGGCAAGTGGGTTCTGGCCGGCTGGCCGGACAACTGGGCCGAGTACTTCAATGCGATCATGTCCATCACCGGCATCGGCATACTGTCTCTTGGCCTGAACCAGCCCAGAGCAGCCGGTCGGTACCAGCTTGAGCTCGGACCGACGTTCTGGCGGGACCGCTGAACCGGCGAGCCCTGTTTGACGGATTGTCCGCCGAGAGGCTGCGTCCAGGTGGTGCGGTGATCGCGTTCGATCTGGACTGCTTCAAACCGATCAACGATCGGCATGGGCACGGCGCGGGGGGCAGATCATACGGCCATGCGATGTGGCGGCACGGCCAGCGCCGGGATCGCGGTGTCGCAAATGGCGGACGAAAGCTTCGAGTTCATGCTGTACCGAGCCGACACCGCGCTCTATCGCGCCAAGGACAGTGGCCGCGATCGCGTGTGCGCGGAACTGCAGGCCGTTGCCTGACCTTTCAGGCAGGCCGGCAGTCTGAGCACAAGGTCTGCTAAGGTGGTCACTGTCGTTACCATGCGTACACTTGCGGCAACGTTCGGGCTTTTGATCTGGACAATGTCCCGCAATTCCGTTTCTTGCGGCGCCCGGAGATTGAACCCGTTCTGTCGCGAACGAAGGGTCGAAGGAGAAGGGGGAGGGGGAGCCTCGGTAATCCCAGATGCATGTGGAAGATTGACGAAATAGCGAGGTGGTGGTGAGTAACCTCACAAAGGTTGTAGCCCGATACTTGTGATCACTGTCTTTGGGCTCTATCAGAGTTTTGAATGTAAGCGCATCAGTGCCGAGAAAATCGACAATGAACGAACCGAAGAAAATGAACGGACCGAAGAAAATCGACGGCGCCCATTTGGAGCTGACGGCGGATATCGTCTCCGCCTATGTTTCCAACAATGCGGTTCCAGCCGGCGAACTGGCTTCACTTATTGCCGGCATCAGTGCTTCGCTGTCGAAGCTCGGCGGCGCAGTCGAGGCCGAGCCCTCTTCGCTTGTCCCCGCGATCAACCCGAAGCGCTCCGTCCATGACGACTACATCGTCTGCCTGGAGGACGGAAAGAAGTTCAAGTCGCTGAAGCGGCATCTTGCAGCGCATCATGGCCTGACCCCCAACGAATACCGGGCCAAGTGGGGACTTCCAGCCGACTATCCTCTGGTTGCCCCGAACTATTCCGCCTCCCGCTCGGCGACGGCCAAGAAGATGGGTCTTGGCCGCAAGCCCAAGGCGCCGCCGGCGCCCGAGCCAGCTCCCGCAAAACGGGGGCGGAAACGAGCGACCCTGAACGAAAAAGATCCCGCTACCGCGAGGGGAAGACGGTAACGGGCAGTTACGGGGTGCTTCGGTGAACCTTCCTATAACCTCGAAGCGAGGGGGAAGGTTCCTAGTCGAGCCACATTTGCCGACCATACCAATCGTCTACTTCGCGTCGGACCTTGTCCTTTTCCACCCCATAGCGCTCTTGGATCTTTCCTTCGAGCTGGTCGCGCTTGCCGGCAATGACATCGAGGTCATCATCCGTGAGGCGGCCCCACTGCTCCCTGATCTTGCCTTTGACCTGCTTCCAGTTTCCCTCGACGCGGTTCCAATCCATCACGCTTTCTCCTGTGCTTTGTTCATCACAGGGAGGCAACGCATCGGAGCCGGATTGGTTCGATCTCGGATTGCTTGCGCGAAAGCCGACGGCATGTGACCATGTGCCGGAGGAGAGGGCGAGGAGCCGGTGCCACGCAATTGCAGAGAGGCATCGGTCTGCTCGTCAATGTGCTCGACGCAGCCGACCTGTGGAAGAACTGAGGCCGGGGGAAATCCGGCGCCTGCTCAAGGAAGTGGCCGATGTCATGGGCCAGATATTGGAGAGGGACGCAGTCCTTCTGCCCAATAAACCTGCCTGAGTTCAATGGAGCCGACAATGACCAAGGTTGACGACGCAGAAGGCTTGCCCGAAAAAATCGGCACCGCCCTAGGCGCGCTTTTTATCGCGGCGACGTTCGGTCTTTTGATCTGGACCGCGTTCCGCAATCTCATTGAGCCGACTGCTGAAGACGAGAGGCGGCTATGAGCCACATTCATCAGGACGTGCTCTAACTCGCGGTTTGCGCCAGTGTCGGTACGGCAACTCTGCGGCACCGAGCGGTCGAAATAACGGCGTTCAAGCGGCCAAAAGCCCGTTCCTACCAGTGCCGGCTGGAGGTTTCATGCCGCCAACCGGCCCGTCTCCGGATCGCTTGACGGCATAAATGTCCTGCGTTGACTGCGCTATTGGGCCGGGTCCTGCTTGGCAGGGCCCGAGTGCATGATGTCGTCGTTTTCCGGGCCGTCCACGATCAGGTAGCCGGCAAGGCCACGTTCCGCGCGTGAAAGAGCATGATCGACCAGCACATAGTGGCCTCCACGATCGATCTTGAAGTCAACGATCGTGGCCCCGCCGGGCGGGACGGTCACCGTCTGTACGTTCATGAGCGGGGGAGACGTGATGCTGCCGAACGTATAGACATGGTCGAATATCTCGCCGATCACATGAAACGATGAGGTGAAGTTCGGGCCGCCGACGCCGAAGAAGATACGTACGGTCTCGCCTGCATTGGCATAAAGAGGATGCGAATTGGTGAGCGCGCCGACGGAGCCGTTGAACAGGAAATATTCCGGGCGCTCGGAGATGAGCTTGTCGTAGTCCATTTCCATTTCGCCTTTCGTCCCGAAAGGCTCGACCGTGTAGATTTCTCCCTGCAGGACATAGAATTCGCGGTCGACCTGCGGCAACCCGCCTTCCGGTTCAACCAGGATCAAACCATACATGCCGCTGGTGATATGATGGGCCACGCTCGGCGTGGCGCAGTGATAGACATAGATGCCCGGCTTCAGCGCCTGGAAGGTCACCACCGCATCTTCGCCCGGTGCGACCTGGGTGAAATCGGCGCCGCCGCCTGGACCGGTTGCCGCATGAAAATCGACCGAGTGCATCATCACACTGTCGGCGGCATTCTTGATGTGAACTTCCACCGCATCGCCGACGCGGACCCGCACGAAAGGCCCCGGAACCTTGCCGTTGAAGGTCCAGTAAGCATAGCTCGTGCCATCGTCGAGCCTGCCCTTCAGTTCCACCGTCTCAAGGTCGACGCGAACCACCTGCGAGGCTCGCTGTCCGATGGGGGCGGGCAAATCGGCAGGATCGCGCACGATGTCGGCGGCATCCGTATCCATGGCCGAACGCGGCCCTGCCATGACGTGGATCAGCCCTTCCATGCCGGCCGCGCGATGCCCGGCGATGGAGCAGAAATAGGCGAATTCGCCCACCTTGGTGGCAATGAAGGAGAAGGTCGAGGATGCATTCTTGCCGACAACGATGGCAGAGCGGGCCGCGTATTGATCCAGCACGATATCATGCTCGGCACCCTCACCGTTGATGAGGTTTATCTGCACCAGTTCACCCTCGTGTACCATGAGGGTGGGGTTCACCTGACCGTCGATGTCCCCACCCACGCCGATATAGACCATACGGCCGTTGGCGATACCGGTCCTCAAGGTGAAGACGGTCGGAGCATGGTAGCTGACAATAGGACCGCCTTGCGCCGGCTGATCGGAGCTTGGCGCGGCGGTCGTTTGAGCATCGGCCGTTGGTGTTTGCACGGCAGGTGCGGTCTCGGAGGATGATGCCGCTGGCGCCGCTTCATGATTGTGCGTCTGGCCGAAAGCTGGCGGCAGCAACATGAGCCAAAGGATGGCGACGAGCGCAGCAAGCAACCGTCCCGAGACGGGCCGGCCGGGTTCCGAGCCGTAAGGTGCCAAATTCATACCGGCTGTGACGTTCATTTTCGAGCCTGCCCTCTTCCTATTGTCGCTGGGATTATCGTTTCACACGGCGCGATGAGATGTCCACCCGATGCGCTACGGAAGAAAACACGTGGCGCGCACTCGTTTTATGACGGTTCCTCCAGCGGCCATACCTCCACGACGCCGTGTGCGACGGCGCAGGGAGTTCGGGAGACCTTGTCTACAGCCTCAGCCAGATCGGCGGCTTCGATTATCGCAAACCCCGCCACCGGCAGGGACGACGTCATAAGCGGACCATCTGCCGTTTTGACCCGAACAGCGTCAGGGTTACGCACTTGCACGGGAGTGCCCGCGATCCCCATCAACGCTCCTTCTTCCCGCAACTTTGCATCGTGTGCATGAGCTGCGTCTCGAACAGCCACCGTTGTGTGATCATACCCCTCACGGTCTCCATATCCGATCGTCACGAATTTCGGCATGGGTCATTTCCTTCAAAAGGCAGACGCTTTCCGCCACTTGGCGGCAAGCCACACGTCCTTGGGGCGAAATGAAGCGCAACCAGGGTGGTTCCCCTGCGCTGGCCACGGTCGAGGGCGCCAACAGATGTAACAGGGTGGCTGGCCCATAGCGCTCGCCTTGCTGGCGTCGGCTGCATTTGATTTTCTGTGGCGAAATCATTGGAGGGCGGAAATGTTCAGCCACATCGTCGTCGGCAGCAACGATCTCGATCGGTCACGCAAATTCTATGACGCGACATTCGGCGCCCTGGGTGCCACAGCGGGGACGATCGACGCCAAGGGCCGTCTGGTCTACTCAAAGGATGGAGCGCGTTTTCTGATCACCAGGCCGATCGACGGCAGGGAGGCGACACA